>NZ_CP046916.1:626873-940309 GCF_009789675.1 Paraburkholderia acidisoli
AGGGCTGTGGCGACGCGACTGGATTGAGGGCCATGTTGTGGTGGCGAAGCGCATCAAGACAGGCGTGCAGATCGCGATTCCGCTTAAACTGAAGATGAAGGCAATTGACATGTCGCTGGAGGATGTCATCGAACGCTGCCGTTCAAGTGGAATCGAATCCGAATATTTGATTCATCATCGAAAGGCACATGGCTCTGTTGTGGCTGGCTCGCCTGTGAGATATCAGAGTTTTTCTCAGGCGTTCGCGGATGCTAGAACACTGGCTGGGATTGAAGGGGACAATGTGCCCACCTTCCACGAGATCCGCAGTCTTTCGAAGCGCTTATACCTTGATCAGGGCGGCGTCGACACGAAAGCGCTGCTTGGTCACAGCAATGATGCAACGGCTGACCTATACGCGAACGCTCGAGGAATTGAGCCTGTCAAGGTGAAGTACGACGGCTAAATCGCTTGTCTTATTTTGAACAAGTATTGAACGATTGTTGAACGAGCCAAAGCCGGACAAGCGTTTGCGCCCCGACATGCATATCCTACCTGCATGTAACATATTTCATGATTTGTATATAAAAATCATATGCTTATGGCCATTTGCGGCGATTGTGTTACGCGTCAAAAGATACAAACGCATGCCAACACAATCAGATACTTACGTGGTTTATTAAACAATACTGGAATTTCCCAATTCAGCGACATGCGGCGAATAGCGGGATTATTCACCGCAAAATATGCGGCGCATAAATTTCCCAATACTGTATATGCATACAGTGTTATCGTGGCGCATGAACAGCGTCTACGAATGGTTTCTTGAGCGCTCCGCAATCATGTCCGCAGATGGCAACATGCCGATCTACCAGGCAGACTTCTGCGCGTACGCCCTCACGGCGAGCTATTGCAAACGCACAGGCCAGACGATGCCGAGCGATGGCTATCTGGGTGCATTGCGCCCCGGAGCGAGCGATCCGATATGGTCCGACGAACTGGGCGATGCAGGGTGGTACGAAGATCGCAATTTCAGGATCAAGGGCAAGATCCGGTAGGTGAGAATTTGAGGCGCAGTGACAGTACGAGGAGGGTGTGTGAAGGAACCGAAATACGATGTGTACCGGCTGGAGGTGTATGGGCTGCCAATGTTTGGCTGTACCGGCATCGTCATCTGTCACAAATTAGTTGATCACGTGACGACCGATCTTGAAGAGCTTCGACGGAATGTCTACGAGGCTTTCATGCATTGCTGCGGCGCACTTTGGATTACGTACCTTGGAGCGCGCAAGCTGGTGACGACTTGCGCTCAGTTTGAGGCTGAGTATGGGCATTGACGTAACTGAGACGAGCAGCTTGAGTCTTGCTAACGGAGACTGTAATGACCGACGAAGAATATCGAGAGCATGTCCGCTCAGCGCTTCTTGACGGATTGATGCAATTTGAGGGCTCAGCCTACAACGAAGAGACGAAGCAGGCGATGCTCGAGATGATCATTGACGTCTGGCCGCCGCGGCCGCCTGTCAATTGGATTGAAGCAGTCGAGATCAAAAGCGGCGCATTGCACTACACGCTGACGCGCGAGGCTGCGGAGTTGCTTAGAAAGCCGGAATGGGAAGAGGTTGACGCGCAACCGAAATCTGCTGTCTAAAAGAGGGGTGCGGGAGCGCAAGCGCTCCCGGATGCTTAATCAGGCGGTGATGGCCTTCATGTCGGCCATCAGTTCCTGCCAGCCGATGTTCGACGGCGAGATGCTTAGCGACGTCGAGCCAGTGGTGCGAGAGGACCGCGTAAGCCTCTTCGCAGTACGCCTTGAGGAACGCGTTCGTCATCTTCAGCGGCTTGCCCCACGAGACGCACGTGAAACCCGTCTCGTCGTAGGCAAGCAATGGCACCGCATGGCCGCCCCAACTGCCTGGCGCGCCATCCCCCACCGCGCCGCCCGGCGCCACGTCCACACGTCCTGAGTCTGCGCTGAAATCGGCAGGTTGATGCCGATGTAGGCCGCGCCAAAGTACTCGATCGAGAGTTTCAGTTCATTCAGGTTCGTGGGCATCAGCGCCGAGAACGCGATCGTGTCGGTGCCATCAGGTGTCGGGATACCGGTCGCGCTCCAGTACGCCAGCACGCGCGTCTCCACGGCGCCGTCGTCCTCTTTCGGGAAATCGCTCGTGGCCGAGTAAAGCGCGAGCGTCTGCGCTTCCGTAGGCTGAAAATCGACGCCATTGTTGGCGAACCACGTCTGTACGATGTGGAACGCCGCGGCGGCCGTGCAGCAGCCGTAGCGGTCATTACCGAGGCTGTTCCACGATTTGACCGCCGTCATCCAGTCCACGGCTGGTTTCGGCTGCGCCACCATCATGCTTTTCAGAAGGTGGGGACGCGCGAAGGGATTGCGGCGGGTTTGCGGCCGAGGCGCACCGATGTGAGATCAATCATGCGGAGGCCACCGTGGGAAGTGCTGCGAGCGCAGTCGCCGTCGTCGTGTAGCCAACGGCGTACAGTTTCTGTCGCGTCGCGGCGGACATGTTGCGATCGAAGCTGGAAGCGAAGCCGGTTAGCACGTGAACGATCGTGGCGCCGTTCTTCGTATCGAGCGCGACGTGCGAACTCTCGTTCGAGGCGAGCAACAGGTCAATGATCCGCGGCGCCAGCGTGCGCAGGCCATAGTTGCCGCTTGAGCGGCGCGTCGTCAGACTCGAGGTAGATCCCGAGACGCGGCACGTCATCGATGGTCAGGACGCTGGTACATGTTGTTGCAGCAACCGCCGTCGACGAGCAGCGAGTTTGCGAACGCGACTGGCGCAAAGACAAGCGGTATCGACGCGGACGCGCGCGCGGCGGTCGCCAGTTCAGCGTCCGGCGTCGCCGCCCGGCTGAAGACGAACTCCTTTTCGGTCAGCAGATCCGATGCGATCACCTTGAGTTCGATCGACAGATCCGAGAATTTCTTCCCGTCCGTGAGCTTCTGCAGGTACTGGAGCAGGGTATTGCCCGAGCAGAGGCTCTGGCTCGCGACGAGTGCCCATGGCGAGAAGCTCATCATGGGCGACCAATCAAGCGACATGCATAGCTCGCGCAGAACGTCGAGCGACATGCCGCTCGCGTACAGGCTGGCGACGATCGAACCGCCGGACGTGCCGGACAGCTCGACCACCTCATACCCTGCGTCCGCGATCGCCTGAAGTGCGCCGAGGTGGGCCGGGAGGCGAAACCCGGACCCACTAAGAGCGACGCGGATGGGCTTCATCAGTCAGCGACCTTCGAAACCAGCTTCACGCTCACGTGCGGCGCGACCGCCGAGCTAAGCGACGTCGGCGTGCCGGTCGCGACCGACAGGTTGTATTCGGCCAGCGCCACCGACAGCGACGATTGCAGCACCATCAACGCGGCGACAATCCCGTTCTTGGCGCTGAGCGATGAGCTGTTCACGTCGGCAATCGCGGCCGGGAGCGCCGTGTTGATCAGGTCCGAGACGGTCGTCGTGTTGAGCGCGGAGTTCGCAGCGCACGCGAGCGCGACATCGCTGGTCACGGTGCCGAGCGCGGGAATGGTGTTCAGCACCAGCGACACGCTGTTCAGCGTCGGCTGGAAGACCGTACACGCGGCGGCGATCTTCGCCTGCGCCGTCGCGGCGAACTGGGTGATTTGTGCTTGCGTGACGTCGCCGGTCGTGGTGCTGCCGGTGTTGGCGCAGCCTGCAAAGAAAGTGAGCGCGGCAACGCCTGCCGCGAGAAGCAGCTTCTTCATGATGGATTCCTTGGGATGTGCCGCGAGAGCGGCTGAGGACTTCAGAAACGCCAGCGGGCGCCGGCCTTGATGGAAAAACTGGTGTTGCTCTTCTTCACCGTCACGCTGACTTGCGTGGTCGGCGGGACCTCTGCGTACGCGACGCAGCATGAAACGTCGTAGGTAGCTGGATTTACAACGGGAAGTACCTGCACATGCTCTACAACCGCGCAGCCGGAAAGGGCTACGCACAACAGCACGCCGCGGATCACGATGCCTTCGGCTTCTTCGCGGCCACGTAAGCGGCGTACTGCTCTGCTACCCAGTGAGCAGCCACCACAATGCCGCCCGCGATCGATACCTGGTCCTGTGCCGACAGATTCAGGCCGAAATGGTTGTTCGCCGTCGAGATGACGGCGACGAGGCACGCGATGGCCGCGCCCGTGGTGCCGGTAGCGGCCGGGGACGTCGTCTGGTTCATGAATGCTCCTATGAATAGACAATAAAAAACCCCGCCGAAGCGGGGTTGTCGTTCATCGCCCAGTCTGTGTTCTAGGCGGCGTTTTCAAGGCGATATCAATGGGCCACTTCAATCTATAGATGCGCGCGAAAAGTGTGTTGTAGGCCAACCCAAATTCGCGCGCCCAATCAGCGATTGATTGTTTGCGGCCATCACACTCAAGAATCGTATTGGTGCGTTTGTTGTTCGACTGTCGTTCCCGGGTCGCCCACGTACAATTTCCCGGCTCATAATTTCCGTTAACGTCCTCGCGCTCAAGGGTGGCTCCGCGCGGACGCGCCCCCATATCAGCAAGAAAACTTTCGAATGAATACCAGCGATCACATACGACAATTCCACGGCCACCGTAATCAGCGTATTTCCATGATTTCGGGTTCGCGCATCTCGTCATCATTGACGACCAGGAGTGGTACTCGGGGCTGAATTTTCTACCCTTGGTGTGGCCATGAGTGCGATAGCACTCACCTTCACGTTGAATACAACCGCAAGATTTGGTTTTGCCAAGGCGTACCTCGGACAAAACATAGTCCCGGACGGTACCGCATTCGCATCGTGCGAATACACGTCTGTTCTTGTTGCTGGTGTGATACGGGGCATCCCCGAGAACAGTAAGTCGGTTGAATTTTTCCCCAATTGGGGTAGGATTTTTCACAGCCATCGTTCGATCTCCAGTATCGGATGGTGGTTAGAGCCGCCTTGGTGTTGACGCACCTTGGCGGCTCGTTCATTTTACGGCCGTCTCGAAGTGGTGGATCGTTTCAAAATCCGAAAATTTGTATCCTTCCTTCGCATATTTTTGCGCTACCCATAGAGGAAAAGGCAAAGTATGAATTCCGGAATCCTTTGCTGTATGGTGACTACGACACAAAAGCATTCCGTTGACCGTCATGTCGTCGACAAACTGTGTCCAGTCGGTGAAGTTATCCCAGTCAAACGCACGAATCTTTTCGCCCCACATACCTCCCAACGCATCAGCCTTGAACCGCTCCCAATCGATGAGCTCGGCCAGTGAACGTTCTATGGGATGATGGTGAGCTTCGAGGGGGTGACCCGATTCCTCTGCGGTGCCGTTGCACACAAAGCAGCGACCGCCTTCGCGCTCGATCAACTCCTTGCGTGAGCGCTCGAATAGAGCCGTGGCTTTTCTCTCTTCGTGCGCAGGGATGAGCACTTCGATGGAAAGCGTTTCCTTTTCGGCGTGAGCCTTGGTGACCTTCTCCATACCTTCCTTTCGGCAGTTTGAGCACGGATCCTCCAGCCGAGTCCCGTGGCTACAGCGGGTCGTCATCGCGACCTCCAAAGAAGAAAGCCCGCTTCCGAGGGCCTACTGATTCGCCATCGGCAAGATGGCTTTCAAGACGGGTGAGAACTGTGGATTGCTGGTCTCGCACGGGATCGCGATCAGGTACTGAGCGCCGAAAGCGCCAGCCGAAGCTTCGGCTTGCACCGCACAACCTGCCTTGATCGTGATGTTCCCGATCGTCACCGGGGCGGAATTGATGATGACGTTCGACAGCACAGGTAGTGTTGTGCGATCAGAGCCGAGTTCGGCGGTGATGATAGGCGTGCTGAACTGGGTGAGGGTGGCGCCGTTCAGAATCGCTGTCGCGTCGAAGGTGAGCACCACCGTCTCACGAGGGTCCATGGGGGACATCGTTGGGATCGCGATTTGCATGGGACGTATGCGGACAAGAAAGTTGCGCGCTGGCGCTGCAGCATAGAAGGTGCGATTGGGCGCCTTGCAATAGAACGACCTGTACAGCGATCGAGCGAAGTACGAAGGATTGACCGGGTACGCCGTCGAGTTGAACACTACGATCGTGCCGGACGCCTTCGCGGCGATCGATGCGTAACCGTTCATGGGCTGACTGGCGGCGAGCCTACCGAATGAGCCCGGCGTTACAATGGACACGCCTATTGCCTGGACACTCGCACTGCTTATCGACCCGAATGCGAGCCGTCGTCGAAGCCGTAGCGACTGCGCGCTGCGACTGCGCCAGATTGCTCGCTGCCGAAAAGGCGAGCACCGATGAGCCGATCGCTATCTGGCTTTGAGATAGATCACCAATAGCTGAGGTATCAACAGCCGCCACTCCGACGAGAGATTGAGATTGCGCAATCACCGCCGCTGAAGTCGGAACTACTACAGCACGCCCGGATAGCTGATTCGTTCCTTGTGCAACGATGCTGCCGACGGATTGAGGCACAACCGATGCGACGCCAGCGGCGAGTTGGGTGCTTCCGCAAATCCCAATTCCAATGGGATGAACCACTGAGGCGCCGACGGCGCTCGCGGATGTCGACAATAGTCCTGTCGATGACGGCGAGAGTACCCCCGCAGCATTCGCGGAATTGAAGCTTCTTGCGGCACCAACTACACCGGGAACGATTGACGCGGACCCGATTGCGGCTACCAAAGCAACCACCGCACCCTTCGCGATGGGGCTACCAGATGAAAGACCGATGGCTGACAGGGTACTCGACGCGGCACCAGCCACGCTTGGGGCAATCTTCGCCAAGCCGGTCAACGTGTTTGTTGCTGCGCCGGCCGGAATGAGCGGGACAATGACCGAGGCGTAACCACCCGAATCTGCATTCAGCCCCGACCATGTGATCGATGGAGTGGAAGCGGTGGAGAACGTTTCGTACGCCATCGCCCCGGAGATGCCGGCAGAGTCATCCTGAAGTTGCCAGTCTCTTGTCCATCCAGAAGACGGTGTAAATGTCTGGTTATAGTCGTTGCCGGAGTCGAAGGCGATTGGGGAGAAGGCAAACTCCCCGACTCCCTGCAATGCCTTTGCGCTGGTGGCAGTTAAAGTCGTCGAAGTCCCCGTAGCGTATCCGATCGCGCTTACGTCAACTGGGCTCGCGGCAACGCCCGACAGTTCGTAAATTCTCCCAGTGGGATACTGAGGGTTTGACGTGGAAGCCGTTACGGTCACCGAAACGCTTCCACCAGTCACATACTGGCCAGGCAGGACCGCAACGCACGCACTCGCCCCCTCACCCGGAGTGAGTTGCGAATAAACAAGCCAGTTAGTCGGGAACTGGGGGACACTTCCACCGCCATACCCGTCACCGAATAAAACAGCGACCACCAGCGTGTTGCCAGCCGCTACCCAGAGAGCGAAAAGGTTACGGAAGAAACGCCGCCCTCTTCGACAAGGGTGCCCGACTGGACTATCGCGATGGTCATGTGGATCGTCAGCTAGATTGCGACGGAACGACGAGAGAAAAGGCCATCTCAACCGATGTGCCAGTTTGGATCGAGGTGTTGCCGAGAATCACATCGGCACCCGAGGTGCCTACCGTCAACTGCTGCTCGGCGGTCCCACCTGATGTGCTCAGCCTCGCGAACGTTGCCGTACCTGCAGCGGCTGGCGAATAGCTGGCTGCCGAAAACGTACCAACCGAGGTCATGCCGCCATTCGCGGATACGTACGTTGGTGAGCCCCACGACGTAATCGTCCCCGACGCGAGCAGTGTGTTGCCGCTCAGAGCCGTATCAGGTAGGCGGGCACCGTGCCGCTGTAGACCGAAAGGACTGCATTGGTGCCAGCGTTGGTGGCGAGCGCGGAAACGGCGGCAGACGCTGCGGATTGCGACAGGATCATGTGAGTTCCAGAAAGAAAAGGCCGATCAAAGGCGGCCATGGATTTTGGGGCGTTCGCTTAGGCGACGCCTGCGGCGACCGGCATTACTCCGGTGCTCATTGCCGAGCACAGGCGAACGGCGCGATCACCAACCTGCCCGAACCATTTCGAGTTCTTCATCTCGGCTGCGGCAACCGCGAAGTTGTGAAGCTTGAGCGCGGCGAGCATGTGAGCGAATCCGAGCAGTTTGTCGATGCCCATGTTGAAGCACATGTTGGCGATGACGCGCTGACGCACCTCGTCCAATTGGCGCCACCACGACAGATGCACGTCGAGTTGATGGAGCGTGTCAGCGATGTCCTGCGAGAGGAGTTGAGTGACCTGCGCATCATTCAGCGGGAATTTCCAGCCGGCCCGGCAGCGGCGACGAATTCAGGTTATGGCCAACACCACAGGTCGGATTCCCCTCGCTGTCGATGTATCGGACATACCGAACCGCTTCGTCTCGCCTGAGTTCGGCTTCGAAGAGCGTCAGGATCATGATTCACCCGGCCACTTGCCGTGCGCGAGGCCCCAAATAGCGGCTGCGAACATGATGAACGGACCACACCAGAGAACGACCTTGCGGAGCACTCGCCCTGTACCAGTGAAGAAACCGAGGCCACTCTTGGCCATCTTCAAAAGTTCGACCAGTTCTTGCGTATTTCCCTCGACGCGCAGTGTCGCTGCGGTGTTGTCGTCAAGAGATGCCTGATACGTCGCCATCGTCTTTTCGAAATTGGTCATCCGAGCCTCCATTTCCGCGCGCCACTGCTGGTCAGCGGTGCGTCTGTCAACTGGTTCGTGGTTCAAGGAATGGCCCCGTAAAAGAAAAAGCCGCCCGGAGGCGGCCTTTGGCTGGTCTATATACGTAAAAAAGCCGCCCTTGGGCGGCTTGTCGAATTTGCTTCCTGATGTGGATCAGGCTTTAGCAGCGGTCCACTGCCGGATGGATATTTTTTTCACCATATCGCGCGCGGGCATTTCGATAAATCGCCACAGAGCGAACGCGCATGCGAGTGCGACAACCCAATACGCGACATAAAGCTGCGCGTCGGAATAGTCGCGCAGCCAGTCGTCGCGATGAACCCGGATGAGGCCGATCAAAATCTGGTGGATCAGATACAGGGCGAAGCTCGCTTCACCGAGCAGCACCATCGGCCGCACGCTGAGAATCTTTGAACAGAGCCCGCGGCCAAATGCCATAGCCGTGATCAGCAGCGCGAATCCAGGCGCCGCGCACGAGTGCCCAAAAAACACGACCCATGCGTTGGTATCTAGTCGATGCCCGGCAATCAACATAGGCAGAGATGAGGCGTGGTGCCAAAGGAACCCGATCGAACAGATTGACGCTATTTCGATTGCGGTCCAGACCCAAACATTGTGCCCACCGCGGTCGACGTTTCGCAGGTAGAAGCCTGCGGCAACCATACCCATCACGAACTCACTGATCCGCGCGAACGGCCCGATGTAGGCGATGCCGACAGAAGAGATCGCGAGCGGCGTGCGCGGATCGAAATCGGGGAAACCGGCTGCCGTCGATATCGACAGGAGAAGCGCCACCAGACACCAAACCAGCGGCGCTTTCCACTTCCACGTGTGATGCCAGTCGCGCACAAGGAGAGGAAACATCAGATAAAAGAACATCTCCGTCGAAATACTCCATGAAACGCCGTTGTAAGAGAAGAAGTAGCGCGCGACCGGTATCCACGAATTCACCAGGAACACGTTAGTGAGTGCAATCAGTGGAACATCCGGCCCCTCAGGTCCGACGAACTTCAACCATGGCGGCAACAGGAAAGCGGCGAGAACAAACGTTGTGACGTGCAACGGCCAGATGCGGCCCACACGCAAAGCGTAGTAGCGGCGGATGCTTCCCGGTTCTTCGAAACCTTTTTTGTACACGCAAGTCAGGATAAAGCCCGACAGCACGAAAAAGAAGCTCACGCCGTAGTCGTAAGGAAGACCGTCGAACAGCGTGACGCTGCTTAAAACGGCCCTCATATGCTCAATGACTATCGCTGCTGCTGCGAAAAACCGTAATGTTGTGAGCGCATTTAATTTATTCAATTCGGCACCCCGATTAGGTGCCGAATTATCGCATATTACTTACCAGTTATTACTGGGACTCGTATGAGCCTGAAACCTGATACGCGTAGCCAGCCGAAATCGGCGAAGTGTTCGTCTGATCGATGATCTGGGCGACTCCGCTCGAACCGGAAATCTGCCCAGTCAGGAAGTTACCCGACGAGCCACTGCGCCCCATCAGGTTATAGGCCCCCCGGACCAGACGTGAGCGGAAGCGATACCAGGATAGACCCGGAGCATGTTCCAACCGTTGACAGCGTGGCGCTGATCTGGAGAGTGATCGTCTTGCCGATTCGCTTATACCGTCCCGACCCGCTTTGCGTCCCAGGCGATCCCGATGCGCACGTCAGAGTCGGCGTATAGGTGACCCACGAGTTGGAAGTGTTTATCACCTGCGTCGCCGAACTAACGGCCGAGATTTGACCGGAAGTGCCAACGGTGCCGGCCATGCCCTCAAGGAAGTTCCCGCTGGGGTTGCCGCTTCCATCGTTGTACGTTCCTTCGCCGATTTGCCATGCCATGTGCCCGTACGGGTCAACGACAAAGTTATTGCCAACGCTGTTGGGACCGTTGCTGCCCCCATACAGAAGAATGCCCGACGTGTAATCACCAGTTGTACCCGCACATTGATTCGGCGCGTAAATGTAATTCCCGGTAACGTTGAGGCGGGTAACAACGTCTGCGAGTGCTATCCCCGACTTGCAAGGGTTGAAGATCGAATTACCAGTTACCGCGATGTCGCTCGTAATCTCTTGCGGAGACGTTCCCGGCGCGCCATAAAACGACATGCCGAAATCAGTCGAATGGCTGTTGAAATAGCACGCGTTGCCCGTTACTGCGCCAACGGCACCGTTCTCGACGTTGATGCACTCGATTTGCGTGCCGTATGCAACATTGTTCGCGACCGTGAAGAACGAGGTTGTGCCAGCCGAGGAAGGGCTCGACACATTGATGCCGAACCCAACACACTCTTCAACGTGGTTCCCAGTGATCGTGTAGTTCGAACCTTGCTCGACCGCGATGCAATGACTTGAGCCAGAGCTATAGCCCGCATTGACATAGTTGTTCGAGATGTGGCCAAAGCTTGACGCACCAACAACCGCGATCCCGAGTGCGGTGTCGTTCAGGACGTAATTGTTCTCCAGCGTGAAGTTGGTTCCGGCATTGACGAGAACGCCGTTTGCCGCGGTGATCGTAGTGTTGCGAACATTGAAGTTCGACGAACCGCTCAGGCGAATACCGGAGTTGTTCGTGTACGTCCCGGTCGCAACCTGAATGCGTGGGCCGTCAATGACCAAGCCGCCAGTGTTGCTATCAGCTTCAAGCAGCCCCGCGCCGGACGTCACGGTACCGCTCGCGATCAACGTGCACGCGCCATAGATACGCGTGGTGGTCGTCGGAACCGTGATCCCGCCGATATAGAACGTCTGACCATCCGGGCAGTGAAACACCGGATTTGCCGCCATCGCGTTCTGAAACGCGGTCGTGTTCGTCGCGGCAGCAGCGCTACTGTTCGCAACGGCGCCGAAATCGAACGGATTGCTCGCGTTCGAATAGCAGTCGGACGGCGTGCTGGCAGACGTGGAGGCGTTGCACTTATAGCTGTTGGCCGGCGTCGAAGCAAGATCGGCATTTGTGACAAGGCCCGGTGCCGAGAAGGAACCGGCGACTGCGAGACCATCGCTGATCGTCGTCAGCCCCGAGGCGTTGTTGATCTTGAATGGGTAATCGACGACCGAGCCAGAGTTGTATCGACCGAAATAGAGGTTGCCATTGGTGGACGAATTGCCGTCAATGAGCATTTCCCAATTCGTCGTGCCGCTGTGCTGCAAATTGATGCCAGCAAAGCCGCCGCTGGTATCGTTGACCGTCAGGTGTGCAGCGGAATAGCTGAGCCCAAGCGCGCCGGTGTACGTCCCCCCCGTTAGCGATGCCGGGCTTGCGAGGTTCGCGCTGTCCCAAGGCGTTGCGCCGTTGAAGGTGGGGCGAACAGTAAAAGACGCTTGACCTGTTGATGCCAGAATACTGAAAGGGTAATCAACAAATGATCCGGAAGCATATCTCTGGATGTAATAGCCGGTCGTTCCGACTGTCGTTCCGAAATACTTGGTGCCGCCCACGGCATATGAAATCGTGGTCGCTGCGCCGCCGCTGCTGTCATTCAGCGCAAAGATCGGATTCGTATAACTCAGTCCGGTAGGGCCTGCGAAAGATGCCCCCGAAAGCGCAGCACCGCCCAGATTCGACAACGCAGTGGCTGCACTATTGGCACCCGTACCGCCGCTGGCGACAGGTACAGCGGTCGTCAAGCCGCTGATTGAGCCGCCTGTGATGGCCGGGTTCGTCAGCGCTGGCGAGTTCGAAAGAACAGCCGAGCCGGTGCCGGTCGAAGTCGTTGCACCCGTACCGCCATTCGAAGGCGAAAGGGGATTCTGGAGAACTACGCTATTGAACGTCGGCGACGGATAGGACTGCGCCGATGCAATCAGCGGCAGGGCCAAAAAAAAAGCCGCCCCGAAGGCGGCAATCTTATTCAGTTGGCTTTTCATCATGATTTGCTCAAGACCCCCCCGTTATTCCAGTAGACGCCGCTCGTTGCGGGCAACGTAGTTGGGAGGCTGTTGAACCACGAGGCATATAGCGTGCCGAATACCGAAGTAGAGATACCGGTGATCGCGCTGCCTACGAATGCGGTGGTGGCAAACTGGGTGGTGCTGGTGCCAGCCGCTGCGGTGGGACCAGAGGGCGTACCCGAGAACGTCGGCGACGTGTTCAAGACAACTGAGCCTGTACCCGTTGCTGTCGTGGTCCCGGTGCCGCCGTTCGCCGCCGTCAGCGGGCTTTGCAGTGTGATGCTGTTGAATGTGGGCGACGGATAGCTTTGCGCGAAAGCGACGACCGGCGAAAAGAGGGCGATCAGGAGTAGTTTTTTCATCAGTGTCATGCCGCCACGATTTGGCCGTTAGAAAGCTTCCACAAAGCCGGAGACTTCCATTGCTCGAAAGTACAAACGAGTTCGTTGCTCGAAAGTTCCGGTTCGCTGGAATACGAGCCGACTGCTTCGACCAGATCCGTCTTCGGATTAAAGATCAAGGTGTAGATCATTCGAGCCTCACGAAGGCATGAACTGGTATTCGAGCCAGTGGGAGGCGGGGATAGTTGTCCCGGCATTCGAAGTCGCCGTGGCCGAAACCGTCACACTAGAACCGGATGCAACGTTTTGAACGGTCGAAACAATGGAACTACCAATGATGGATTCCGCGCCACCCGCTACGCCGTTGATGCTCGCGTAATTGGTGAAAGATGCTGTCTGACCAGCATTGGAATTGACAAAGCTTCGTGAAATCACAACACCGTTACAAGGTGCCGTAAAAGTCACCGATCGAACATCTGAACTCGCGGTGCTTGGGGTCCATCCGATGTTCGCTTGCGTCCCTGCAAGGGCAGCGGAGCCGTGTTTGACATAACGGGCGTCTCCCGTATCCAGATTGACAGCGGCATCGCCGATGGTAGGAGCCGCGCAATATAGTTCTGCGTATGCGGTATTGGTGCTATTGACTACGCTTACGTGAGAGTCTGTTTCGAGGAACAGCGGCGACGCGCCTGCTTCGATAGTTCCTGTATTTACCGTAGGGGCGGTAACTGTTTCGGTGAACGTATTGGCGCCAGTCCATGTGTTAGCAGCGCCTTCCTGCCCAAACGATTCTTGCTGACCAGCGGTAGGGCCGCTGAATGCGAAGTCACCGACCAACCAGGAAAGCGCCGCTGTACTTTCTTGCGCACGCTGAACCGTGAGCGTTGCGCCAGAAATTGCTGTTGCGTAGACGACTTCATAGTTATTCCGCGTGGCCACATCGTTCAACGTGACGACCAGCACGGAACCAGACGGAATGCTAGAAGGAAGGTTCGCGGAACTGGCTAATGTGATCGAGGTGGCGGTGTTCGATACTGCACCAGCCAGCGTCGTATTGACGTTGTTGGCAAAATGAATGCTGTCATGGTCACGAAATGGAAACGACGCCGCCGTTATTCCAGAGCTGGTTCGTATTGTTCGGGTTGGTGGTCGGCAAACCGGCGCCGCCAGACGAAAGAAGTTGCGCTGCGGTAACTGATCCAAAATAGACTGGGGCGCCCGTTCCCGATCCGCCCGACACAACAGCCACCGTTCCGCCGTTGTACCAAACCGCCCCGGCAGCAAGTCCCATAGGACTGGTTGGATAGTTCAGGGGAGCCGACATCCACAACACGCCGCCATCGTTATAGAAACTGATGGCCTTGAACTCGAAGTTGTACTGGAACGGAACCGAAACCAGTCGCGCGTTGATCAGTTCCTGAAGCGCGGTAAAGACCGCATCGTCGAAGGAAGTGATCGTGAACGTGTTGCCCGATACCGTGATCGACGGCGGATTGTCCAGAACTGCATAATCCGAACCGTTCGCACCGTTGATGAATCGGCTAACACGATTCTTCAACCATCCCATCGTGAACATCTGTCCGTCGCCGCGGTACAGGTTCCACGTCATCATCCGTTTGTAGATATCGTCGGATGCGGTCTGCGCTGTGCCTGATGAGGAATAGCTCAGGTAGTTGTATGGGACAGTGTTGTAGGCGAAGGCGTCATAGCCTGCGGTGATAGTTGTCGTTTGTGTTGAGAGAACCGGGCGCGATATGCCGTAAATCCCCTGTCCAATCCAGTCAAGCAGCGTACCTGTGATGTTGGGCGAAGTGTAAAGCCCAAGCGGGGTATTGTTGAACCACGACAAGTAACCTTGTGCGAGGCTGTTATAGCTGTCAACAAAAGCCTGAATACTCGAATCATCGAAGTATTGCTGGTACAGGTAGGCGGGAATAACCTGCTGGAGAGGCTGCACAGCAAATGATTCGAGTTGCATGCATCACCCCTGAACAACAGTAACGCCGGACGCGCTCGCAGAAAAGACGCTCTCGGGATCGCCAGCTATGATGCTGGTGCCAGCACTCGGACTTACTGTCACGCCGTTGATCTGAACGACATATTGAAGTGTCGTAATGTTGGCCGCCGAGATGACCGAAGCAACAGCACCACGGAAGGCGGCCGTCATTTCCAGTTCATTGATCGGCTGGCCTACATAGATACTGTTGATATACGACTGGATCGCCGGGATAGCTAACTGATTGACCGAATCGCCCGCCGTGAAATTTGGCAGCGTCGTATTCCATGTCACCGCTACCGTAACGATCTGCGTGGGCGGATTGACGAACGGAATGTTGTACGTATCTGGATTCTGGAATAACGATACGTTCACATTTCTCGGATTGGGTGAGAACGTCGCGCCACCTGTATAGGCTCCGAACGCGCTCCCATTCGTGCTGGTGGTGATCGTGTCACCACTTATCGAGCGGACAATCGACACCACTGTGTATGTGCCGTTGTATGCGGTTGGCGTCGCCCCCGATACTGTAAATGTCTGCCCAACAGTGAAGTTGGTTGTCAGGTTTGTCGTCACGACGACTGGGCTCGCCGCTGTCATGCCGCTGATGGAAAGCTGCGAGCCTTGCAGCGTTGCGATATCGCCTACACCTTGCAGGATCGCGTTTGCTACGGCATAGGCATCGCCACCGCCACACACGATTCGCCAGCCGCCAGTTGCCTGCTGGATAGAAACAAGCCGAGCCTGAACGCCGGTTACTTTCTCAAGCAGCGTCTTGAGATATGCGGGCGATCCGACCGAAGCGACGACACCGGCTTGCAAGACGCGCGCACGATAGTCTTGCGGACTTTCCGCACTACTGGCTGGCGTGCCTGCTTCTGGGTTCGTGACCGTGATCGCATAGCCAGTCGGAACCGAAGTGATAATCTGATTGACCGAACCCGCTGGAATGGCAAAAGTGCCGCTATTGGTGGCGACGGCAAAGAGTTGGGCGCTTACGCCGCCAGTCTGAATGACGCCGCCGTCTTGCAGCTTGTATTGATTCGTCCCGTCGCCGACTACGAAACCCGGCTGGAACACGTATCCTGCGGGTCCAGCGAACTGAACATAGACGCTCGCGTTGGCACTGACGCCTTGTTCAATCCCGAATTGAACGCCGAGTTGCGCGAGAACCGAGGCATTTGCGCCATAAGGCGTAACGCTGGAAATGCAATCAACGCGCGCCTGGTCAATCGCGACTAGCGCACCGGTCGCCGTCGAGGAAATGTCCTCAATCAGAAGGCCCGGAAGGTTTGCGGTATAGTCGGGGACTTCTGCGGCGACGCCATTGATGAGCGCTGCGTTCAGCGTAGCGGGCGGCGTGGTTTGCGGGCCTGCCGCGGTCATCACCAGCGGAACATTCGTAGGCGTGATCGTGGTCATGTCGCGACGGTGGTGTTAAGAATGGCCCCTGATGGGCACAAGGCCGTAATGTTGTACTGCGGCGGATTGCTGCCAACGACGCGGACGATCGTTAGGGTCGCGAAATATTGGGCATACTGTTGTTGCAAACTTTGTACGTAGAAGTCGGGGTTGACTTGCGTAAGGATCGTTTGCTGCTGCGGGATTCCCGTATTGGAGTAAAAGGGGCTTTCCCCGAGATTGAGCTTGATCGCCTGACACAGCGCCGTAAGGTAGCAATTGCTGTTAAATCCTGCTGAATCGGTGGTGACTGCTACCCATTGATATGTGCCATCTGAAGAATACTGTCGCCCCCAAACTCTCATAATGCGTACCTATGTCTGAATCGCATTCATCGCCTTCTTTGACTCATGAGAGTCTTTGCGCGCTATCGCACAATCACCTTGTGATCGTGCTATTTGTAAATAGCCGGTCGGCGGCGTTTGATCTTGCAATTGATGTGGCGAAGCGCGCGCCGTTATTCGAAGTGCGCGATCTGGAATCGATCAGAATCTATGCGGCGGGATTTGCGCGTAGCTTCGAAGGTGCCATTCTGGCGATGGACTTGATTCACTATGTTCGAGGCTGGAAGGGGACGCACTTCTATGCGCGTGGCCGCATGGTGATCGGTGAGATGAAACAGGCTTACGATGTTGAAGCGGTGCTTCAATGCTTCATGGATTCATGCAAAACGGATGATTGGCGCGCGCACTGTCAGCGCACCATTGATTCGCCATATTTCCCGATTCACTTGCGCACGAAATTCGAATACATTCATCCGATGTTTCGCCATATCACAGCTGCTTCGGATGAAGGGAATTTCCTTTTTCCTTGCTCTTACATGCTTCAATGGTTTGAGGCGCAACCGGATCATCCATCATCCGTCACAGACCAGATTCAGGCCGAGGGCGTCGCCAAGATGTGCGATATATGCCCCAGATTTAACCCGAACGATTTCCAGTCACTGAGAGAAGAAAAATGACCCAGACCATTCAAAGAACCGGGAAACCCTACAAGGCGCTCATCCTTTTGGGCCAGCTTTCCATGCTGGCTTCCCCATTCCTATTTTTCACGCATCACGGTGCTATGTCCGCTGCCGCTCTGATTACTGGGCTCGTCGTCTACTGGCTCGGTAAAATCGGTGCCGGTGGAATAACGGCTAGTTCTGCATGGGATCGGTGACGCCACCGCCGTTCTGCACATTGCCGTGATTGTGTTCATTCACCGCGCCATTAGGTAGTACAACGTCTGGCGCCTTGATTGGCAGGGTAGATACCGCCTGAGTTCCGCCCCATGTGAATGTCTGGCCGCCAACTGTCAACGTAATTCCTGAAGCGTTGACAACGAGCGTGGTCGACTCGCAGGTGATTGTGGTTCCATCCGTATTGGTCACGATCGACGATGCGCCAGCAGTCGTCCTCAGTATCGTGCCATTCGGACCTTGAATCTGGGCTGCGTTCGGATCAATGGGGGAGAACGATTTATTCCCCACTGGCACGAAAACGAGTGCCGTCAGGTTACCGCGCTGACGGAAATCGGCATTGCCGCCGCCAAGCCCCGATATCCCGCCCAAATATGCGTCCGCAGGCATAGTCATGCCCTCGTCGCCAATCTGCGTGGGCTCGGTGAGCCATTGACTTTCCGCCTTCGGTATCGTGATGGGCGGCAAAGTCCATGGCGTAGTGTCCATCTGGAACTCAACCGTAACGATCTTGCCAGTTACGCTTGTCACCCGACAGGGTAACGCTCTACCCAAACTTTTAATGGCCTGCTGGGCTCGGGTTATCGCAACCTGATTGAGATTACCCTGGAGCCAAAGTTTGGAAAAATCGTCACTCATGGGCTATTCGTTATGCATTTGATGACGGTTACCCACGATGACCCATCGGCTGAGCGATACGATCCAATATGGCGCAACTCTGAAACGGAAAACGTCCCCTGGAATGCTGTTTGATAATTGCTGCTCGACGGATACGATTGCGCAGTTGTTCCCACAATTCCGGGACTAGCGCTCGCCAAAGCTGGGCCGCTAGCGCTGGAATATGTCAGTTGCGGCATCCGGATGGTAGAGCCAAGTTGAATATCGTGCCGCAATATCAACTTGCAGATCATCGTGTTGACATCAATCCAGGTCGGCTGACCGACAAAATCGTTGAAAGACAACTGGATCGCGTTGGGTAGATACGTGCTATCCCAAACGAAAAATTGACCGTTCTGACAGGTCAGATTGACGCCGCTATAGGTCGGACCGACAAAATAGCTTTGTGTCACACCCTTGATGCACTGGCACAACTCCTGGAGCGTTGAGCAAAAATGAATCTCGTCGAAATCCTGCACGAGTTGCGACGTGACGTTCGCAGTGAACGGAAGCGCTGGATAGGCAACGGATAATGTTTGCTGAAGGGCGTCCGAAAGGGTTTGCCCCGCCTGCCAGTTCAAGACCAGATTGCCGGGATTCGATAGGGTATAGATAGACGGCGAGATCACGAGATCCAGCCGCATATCGACGCCTTCCCAGTTGCCGTAAGCCTGAAACACCGTCCCGGCTACCAGCAACCCAGCCTGCTGTGGATTAGCAAGCGGAAGTCCCGCCTGCATGCCGCCGCTCATGCTGAATTGCATCCCGGTAAATTGCTGAGCCTGGGATAGATCAGCCAGCGAAACACCGTGAATCGTGACGGTGAACAACTGCGGCGAAGTCGCGAAATCCTGAACCTGACAATCGAACTCGATATCAAGCGCGCTCGGGTCAAACGTACCGCCAGGATGAGAGGTCCATGTTCGTATCGGTTGCGTGGCGCCATCGGGCGTGAGCGTGATCGAATAAAACCTCACGGCGAAACCTCGAAGTTACCCGTATCTTCTCGCCAAAGGATCGTCGAAGTCGTGAAAATGCCCGGCGCGAGCGGGATATCGTAGTCAAGCGGGGAGCCAACAAGCGGGCCGTTCCAGACCACATTTGCAAGTTGATCCTGCAACGTGAAATACCAGCGTTGCGCATAGACGTTCCACGTCACCGATCCAGTGTATGACGCGCTATCAAGCGTAAAGACGTAGGAAAAGGGTGGCGATGCTGAGTTGTTCAGCGTGAGCGCAACCAGTGTCGTCATATCATTGCGCCACGAAATTATTTACGGCAGCCGTGATTCCATTGATGCCTTGCGCTGCACCTTGCGCTGCGGAGCCTATAGCGGTTGCCGCGCTCGACCAGATTGATGTTCCAGCCAGACCGGAGGGCGAAATCTGCTGCCCGCCGCTGAGCTTCGACATCAATGAATTTTGAGCGGATTGCGTATCGGAAAGGGAGACAAGCGGCTGGAAGAAATCCCATTGGAACTGCACCATCTGTTGCTTACCCATCTCGCCGCTCGTGACATCAGTGATGTTGTTGAGCAAACAATTTAGATAAATGTGTGCTGGCGTTGCAATGTGGAAAGTACCGCCCGCTGCCACGTGTGATTCAATGGAACTTCGCAGCGCCTCGAAGATCGCCAGTTTCGTCAGATAGCCGCCCGTATCCTGAACGGGCGCATACATGACGAGAGAAATGTTTTTAGGCTGCTTGATGACGGCATTCGCTGCGACAAACTGGTTTGCGAAGGGATATGTCGCAACCGTATTTGCCACTAGCGTGCTACCGGGTGCGGGAACGAATCGCGCGAACGGCTCGTTGTTTCCCGACAAAACACCTTGTGCGAGCGCCGCCAGTTGCCCGGTCAGTCCGATGATTGGCATCATGCCGCCCAACGAATTCGCTACGATCCCGCCATTCAGAATAATAGGAGATATTTGAAAGGCAAGATCGTATGCGAAACTAAACGCTGACTGAGAGACGGTAGAAATGCTCATTGGGCTGCGGCCGCATTGGCTTGGACCGCCACCCGGGCGGCGGTACTATTTTGAACGGTCACGCGAACATTCTGCTTTTGGGAATTGAGAATTTTCGCGATCTTGATGTAGTCCATCGATTCCGCGGGCAAGCCCTTCTGCCAGTTAGCGCCGTTTTGGGCAATCGTCTTGTCGACATTACCTGGCCCCCAGTCGTAGGCGGCCAGCGCCTTAGCTATATCGCCCTGGTAGCGCTTGGACAGGAACCCCATATAGGCGCCCCCTGATTTCGCTTCGTCCATGAAATTCCAGCGATCGCCGCCTTTGCCCCAGTCCTTCCACGCGGCTCCTGTGAATTGAAGATCGCCAATTGCCTGATCGCCATTTCGCAGGACGGGCCCAACCAGATTTTTCCCTTCACTGGATTCTTTCGCCCACATTGCTTCCAGTGTACCTGCGGGCAAACCGTTCTTCGCGTCCATCTCGGCAAGAACAGCGCGAGGGTCTGACGGCATGTTCAGCTTGTGACGGGTATATCCAAGCGCCTTGTCAGCGAAAGATACGCCGCCGTATCCGCGAACTTGCCCCCGCGTCTCCCGCTGCACCTCATCAGGATCCAGACCGGGATTGACAGGAATTGATGCTGGATTCGTCGACGACGAAGGGCTTGTGTCAATGCCCAAGAATCTTGCCGCCTTGCGCATGGCTCCGGCCACTGCGGCAACGAGCCCAGCGAAGTCCTTCATGTCCTGCTGGAACTGGCTCGATCCGAGATACTTCGTGAAGCCGTTGATGCCGTCTTCAAGTGCGTTCAGATTGGCGGGCGTGAAGATTTGATCAATAAGGACCGTTACATCCTTGCCAACTGCATCTGCAAAATGCTGAAGCGGACCAGCAAGGTCCGAAAGCTTATTCGTAAGATGCGTCTCGATGAAGTTTCCGGCATCCTTGATCTGTCGAAGGAAACCATACCAAGCATCGGTGTTGCGATCGCTTACGTTAAATCGCCCTTGATCTGAACCGTACTGGGCTGCGGCTCTTTGAAGTTCCGCAAGAGGCGTATTACCCAATTGCTTCATCAAATTAAGATTGAAGCCCGACTGGGTGAAGCCGGTAGATTGCAGGACTTCTGCGGTACGCATGGAAGCGGGCGTATTCACCCACCAGTTATGCGCACGAATAGCGAGGTTAGCAGCTAGTTGACCGGGGTCTTCGCCACCGGCCCATATTCTCGCCTGCCGCGCGAGCAAGCCACATCCGACCAGAAAAGCTGCTCTGCGCGCTTGATATCGAGCCCAACACCCCCGGGTCAAGATATCGCGTCCCGAAGTCCTGATTGAACGCAGTCAACTGGCCCGGTGTCATACCCAGTCCGCGAGCGCTGCGTTGTGTATCGACCGCCGACGATGCAAGGTCTTTCAGACCGATGCCGCTTAGCAATCCACCCAAGCCCGCCAGACTTCCGCCGAGGGCACCAAGACGCATGAGGAAACTACCGAGCCCGAAAATCTCGTGAGCGAACTCGCTGGCCCCTTTTAGCTCCTTCATGTGCTTTTCGCTGCGCTCAGCCTGATCAGCGAAAGATTTTTGAGCCGTCACGTTTTTCGTGAGGCTTTCCAGGAGCGCGTTGTTCGCAGCGCTTGCCTTGCGAATTTCACGGGAGATGATTTCCGATTGCGTCGCAGCGATTAGCAGGAATTCTTTTGATGCCTTGGAAGCATCGGCGAAATCCTCCATATCCGCACCGGCATCACCAATGGCGTCGCCAACCTTTTTCCAGTCGTCCGGAGCACTCTCAAAGATATCCCTGGTAAAGGTCAAGGAATGACTTGAACTGGGTATCGTCAACCTGGACCTTGATGATTGACGTACTCGACATGTTTATCCTTTCAGGGCTTCTATGATGTATCGCTCGCGATGCTCTCGCGCACTACGAAAAGGGAATTCGTGGCGCTCGGCGAATTCCCGGAATCCCTCGTGCGCGACGTAATTCAGGATGGAACCGAGGATACCGCCTTGTGCACGGAAGTCGCGGCCTGCGTCAAGTTCGGCAAGGAAGCGAGGTACACCGACAAAGGAGAGGGCGTAGTCGATGCCTTCAGGAAAGTAGCCGTGCTCTGTCCAATCCGCTTTCGATCTGACTTTTTTGCCATGGACCAGTGGCAGCAGAAAAAAACGATGGACGCTTCCACCTCCTCCCAGTCCTCAGCATCAATTTTCCCACCGGAGATTGCAAGATCCACCGGAAGCATTTCCCAGCCGCCACTACCCGGGCAAAGAATGGTCGTGAGCCGACGTAGTTCCGCGAAGAACGCTTTAACTTCGTCCTCTTTGGGCTTGCCGTTGTCGTCCACGTAACCGCGTTCTTCCGCGTCTCGCAAACCTTCCGCGCGCAACGTTAATGCGGCCACCCGCGGGCCTGCGGACATCAGATATTGACGACCTTTCCCTTCAAGTGTCGCTTTGGTCGCAGCGAGAAGGGCAAAGTTCTGGTCAAACACAGCCTTGCTGATGGGGGTGTGAAAAGCATGGACGCGCACGATATTTTCATGCACGTCCTTTTCTTCGCCCGTTACCTTGTCCTTTTCCTTGCGTGTCACGCGATCCGTGACGACAGGGAATACGACGTTGAAGTTCTCATCTAAAGAAGCCATCTCAATCCCTTTTTGAGCCCCCGTTTAGAAGCTGCGGCAACCGGCAGGGGTCCGGCTTTCGGGTCGCGTCCCTAGCCGCAGCAAACTATTACGCCGACCAGAGCGATGCGTTGATCGGCATGGAACCACTTAGCACTACGCGCACAACCGGGTCGGTGCCATCAAAGGCGCCTGGATCAACCGAAACGATCGATGTATCTGTCATCGTCGAGACGGGGAAGGTCGAGGTATCGCTATGCACGTTGACCTGACCGAGATACGTTGCCGTTTGACCTTGCGTGACCCAGCTTGCGGAAAGCGCCTGCGTGCGCAGCAGATTCATCGTTACGCGTGCCATGACATATGGCTCTGGAGAATTCACAATCCCGGTGCCTGTGCCGACCTGGCCCGTCCAGTCGCCAGAGAATTCAAGCCGGCGAATCCCTTCGCCATGTACGGTGCCGTTACGTTGAGCGCCGTATTGCCGGGAATAATGACCGCAGTTAGGACGCGGTTAAGGACGCCCTGCGCAATCTGAGGGTTTTGAGTTGCCATTTATCGTCCTTATGCGAACTGGACCGCATCCAAGGTAAAAGCCGATGGTCAAAAATCCGTTCTGACCAACTACAGTCGCCTGAAAGCCCTTGTAAATGCCCGCGGCGTAATCATCGGGATTGGCCGTCGTGTAATCAGCAAACGACGTTGCCGTGATCGTGATCGACAATGCGCACTGGAATTTCACGGCGCTATTGGCGCGACCCTGAGCAACAGCGAGCAGCGAATTGATACCGTTCTGGTCGTAGACCAGCGGCGGATTCTGGTTCGAGCCGTTGATTACGGCCGCGGCAAGGTCTTGTGCAACCTGAATCTGGAACCAGTCGATGCCGTACCACCAGGACGCTTGCGTGCCGTCCATCATCGTTCCCTTCCAGATGCCGGCCTTGGAGATGCCGCCTTCCGACGTGGGATAGATGATGTTGCCGTATGCCGACAGAATGCTATTGACGGTCGCCTGATTGCCCGAGATTGCCCACGGCGTTACGCCTGTGAGATACCGATACGACATCGGGCCGAGCGGATTGGCTGCTGACGGATTGTTCACCAGCCATTGGTAAAACATCGCGCCGGCATCAAATTCCTGAGAAGTCGCAGTCGGCGCCGGAGCGGTCGCGTACACCGATTTCAACGTCGCATAATTCGGGAGATTCGCGAGGGTCGTCGTCGGGAAGAAGTAGGTCTTTCCGGTTGCGCTCGCATACTTCCCCGCGAGAATATTGATCGCCGATGCGAGGTTCGCCGTGGCCACAGCGCCTACGCCGCCACCGCCGCTAAATGTCACAGTAGGAGCGGCCGTATAGCCAGAACCCGGGCTGGTGACGGCAACCGCTACCACGACGCCGTTTTGAACAGTAGCGGTGCCAGTCGCAGTCGTACCGCCGCCACCAGGAGCCGAAAATGTGACGGTCGGCGCCACCGTATAGCCATTGCCGCCATTATTGATGACGACCGAGCCGACCTCATCCTTCGAGTAGTCCCATGCGGCGGGCGTCAGGTAGCTATAGAAAACGCCAGGGTTGCTTGTGATCCAAGCGTCAAGCGTGGCGATCTGAGCATCTACGCCCGTCACGTTTCCAAGCTCAAGCACATAAACACCAACTGACGTGCCTTGCGCGAAGAACGAAGTCGCGGGATAGGTAATCGGCGACGCGCCCGAAATCGTGAACGAACCGAGGGCGGTTTCGGTGCCCGGATTCGATGCTACTGCGTAGGTGAACGTAGTCGACGAAGCAACGGTAGCGATATACGTTCCGTTGTAGCCACTCGGCGCAGCGCCAGAAATGGTCGTCGTGAACGTCGATCCGACAGTAGGAAGGACGCCAGCCGCAACAGTTGCCGTGACTTCGCTAGACGCCCACGTCAACGAGGCGATCGAATACGAAGTCGCCGAGATGGAATTGACGGTGGGCAGATTGCCGCAATACTGATAAGTACCAGGCGTCAGAGTCGTGCCGCCCACCGAGACGATTGCACCGCTTTGCTGGAGCTGTGATGGCTCGGGTGCAGTGGTGACAACTGCGGTGAGATTGACGATCTGGGGAGTGATCGTGTTAGCCATGCAGGCTCCAGAAAAACGAAACCCCGCTCACTGGCGGGGTTGATGATAGGGCGGCGGGAATTTACGACCAGGAAACTGCGAGCGTTTGACCAGTACCCGGCACAACCACGATCCCCGCAGCAGTCGGCATGGCATTGAAGTTGATTGGACCCGCGACATCAGCAATGACGCCAATCTGGTTGGCCGCCGTATTGCCAGTCGTGGCCACGCTGTCATACACGGCGCCCGCCGCGGTGCCTGCGACCAAGACCGAAACAGTGAACAGGCGACCCGGTGCATTTTTGATAACTGTCGCTGCGGTCACGTCCAACGTGGTAGTTGTGCCGCCCGGGACGGGAGCGAGGGGATACTGGGGCATCAAAGACTCCAAATAAAAAAGCCCGCACAAGACGGGCAATGAACGTCATGCGGGGATGCCCCGTCTAGACGGTGATTGAACTGAATCCGGCGGAGAGGATCAGGCGACGCGCAATGGCGTCTGCGGCTGCCTGGTAATACCAGGCGACGATCTGAATGGTTTTTTTCATGGCAAGCGCACTGATTTCCACTTGAGTGCGCTTTTCATCGCGAGGAACCGGCGTGTTGCCAAATCCAAAGTTGTCGGTATTGACGGAGTAATCAATCAGCATGGCAAGGTATTGCCATGCCATCTGGTTCGTGAATCCGTACAACGTCAGTCTTACGTTGTCCTTCGCTAGTTGCGATATGGACATCTGGACCAACTGATTGGGCGATACAGGGTTGCCGGGCCATTGTGCGATCGGGAACGAAGGCGCCTCCGTCATATCGGGCTCGACGTGGGCCACGATGTATGGCGGCACTACATTGTCGGGCACCAAGTATGACGGATAAACGGGCACAGTCGTTGTGCCAAATGTGGTCTGGCTTAACCATATCGGCAGGCTGTTTGAAACAATTGGCTCGGGTGGCAGATCAGCGGCACTTTCGACAAGCTGAGACGAAAGGGCGGGGTAGACCGCAAATCCGCGGTAATGCCATAGACCGGCTTGTTGATAGTTCGCGCCCGTTTCGGAGAACGCCACCTGAAGTGTCGTCCCGTCCACGTTCCACGATCCAACCCACATCGTGCCCGGAGCAATCGCATTGAGCTGCGATACTTCTTCCGTTGCCGTGAACACCATCTTGTTCGCGGCAATCGTCTGGTCTTCTTCACGGTGCCGATCAGTCAGGACATGCAATGATCCGGAAAACTGCTGACTTGTTCCCGTCGCAACCCAGAATACGTAACCATCTATGGGAAGCGTTGATTTCGTATATTGCTGAAACGAAACCGTTTGATCATCCGATATCTGTGCGACACCGGCTGCTAGAGAGGCAGCCAATTGCCCGGGTGCGCTAGCGGCTTCGGATATCAGGGTCATGATTCGTCATTGGTGAGCCACGCTCGGAACGAGGCTTGATACAACCCGGTATCAACAAAAGCTGCGCGCGCCTTGTTTTTACTTGAGTTGGGATGTTTCTTCTTATGACTGACGCCTGCATCAGCCGCATCAATGGTCTGGCCGCTTGTCGTTTGCCACTCGCGCGAATCGAGATAATCTCGGAATGCTTCTTCTATGCGACCGTTGACACTTTGGCCTTCGATAACACGGTCACCAAGCGTTGTCGTGACATCGCGACTCGCAAATGGAATGACCGGCTTTCCTTGAGCAAGCGATTCAATCTCGTCTGCCATTGCATTTGCGAGAAAGTCTCCAATCTCGTCTTCGTGCAATTCCAGGAACGTCCGCATGACGTGATAGTCGTTCTCGATGTATTGAGCGACATCGCCTGTCGTCGTGGCGCCGTCAGCATCGGAATAGGCGACATCCACGACACCGAGATTCAGGGTGACCATCAGCTAACACCGACGATATTCGGGCCGTAGCTCTGCGAATAGTCCAGGTACTCACGGCCCCAAGGCGTCAGTAGCAGATCAAGATCGCCCATCGTCAAACCTTTCAGGAAATCCGGGGTGAGCAGCGTATCCGATGTGGATTGATCCGCCGAAGCGCTGACGGGACCAGCCTTGAACGACATCAGCTTGAATGCGGCTCTTTGCTGCGTGAAGAATGTTTGGCCCGGTTGATCCTGACCGATCTTCAGCAGTTTATGCATCCCGTAGTTATAAACCGCTGTCACGTACAGGATCGGCGGCATACAGGCAGGCGGGATCAGTGTTACCGCCTCCGCACCAAGGAACGCCCACGCCAGATACGGCGAGTACGTTCCGGCTGAAGCGGCACTGACGGACGCAGTAGGTACAGGCATCACCGTGCCGCTTGTGCCGTCCCATGTTGCGATGTAGGTATTGATGTCCACACCAACGAGCGCCATTCCAGCCGCAACCGTTCCCGTTGAACTTACTGCGGTCAAATTGCCTGATTCATCAATACTGACGTTCGCAAGCGCGCCGCTCGGCAGATCGGTAAGCGGCACACCTTGATTCAATACGAACGCATTGAAATCGGCAAGATTCGGCTGGGTCGGATTGGTCCACATATCAGGAAATCGTGACGATTTCGCCGCCCAACGCCAGATACTGGCTGACATCGTGGGCAGCAGGAAAGGCCGCACTGTACGGCGACCAGCAGGACAACGCTTTCGGGGCGAACGCCCATACAGCATGGCCACGCGTAAA
The DNA here is from genome assembly GCF_009789675.1 of Paraburkholderia acidisoli. Taxonomy (NCBI): domain Bacteria; kingdom Pseudomonadati; phylum Pseudomonadota; class Betaproteobacteria; order Burkholderiales; family Burkholderiaceae; genus Paraburkholderia; species Paraburkholderia acidisoli. The sequence goes on from NZ_CP046916.1 coordinate 654,390, forward strand.
GATGATCTTCATCCCCTTGGCCATGAGCGCCTTGACTTCTTCGGCGTGCGTCATTGGCGCGGGCTGAGGAAGATCGCGCAACGCCTTCCTGCCTTCCTCGGTGATCCGGAAAGAGGCTTTCATGATCAGATCGGCAACTTGGCGGTGCGATTGTCGCTCGCGCCATCTTCAGCGATAGTGAGTTGCATGTTGACCTCTTTGCCGGTCGCCTTCTCCCGCGGCGGGATGTCCTGCTCGACCGTGACTTCAACGGCCTTTGCCAGACGCTTGCGCTTGTCCTTCGGTGCACGGTTGACGGTATCGACTGCGAGCGCGGCTTTTGTCGCCTCGGATGCCGAGCGATACTCCTGATGCTCAATCAGGGCCTCGTTGCCCTGATAGATGTGATCTTCGATAATCGGCTTGTCGACGCTATAAAGAAAACCGGAGAATTCCGTAAGTTTGCGACTCGTTTCCGCGGCACGACGAAATCCGCAGCGCTCCAGATCCCTGACAAATGCTTCGACTTGCGGTTGATTCCATTGCTCGCCGACAACTTTCTGATGACCGGAATCGATTTCAATCATCGAAAGTTTGTTTGACTCCGCAATGCGATAGCAATGCTTGAGGTGTTGGCGAGTGCAGTTCGCGAGGTAGATCTTTGCCATTTCACTTTCCCTGAAAAGAAAAAGCCGCGCGAGGCGGCTTGACCCTGTATTTGATGCCCGCACCAGGCCAGACAGGGACTGGCTTTTCGACCGCGCGATCTAGGTGCGGGGCAAATCGTTAATGCGGAATGGACAAGAGGTACAAGCCTTGCCCGCGGAGGTTCCAACCGCTGGAAATTCGCATTTCCTGAACTTCCGTGATAGCACCATCCGGGATCGGCGTCGGGATCTTCATCGGCGCTGGCATGTCGGTGTACATCGCGTTCACCGCCTTCGTGGACGGTTGAACGTCACCGAACACGTTGGTGTTGATGCCGGGCATATCGGGTTGCTCGATTTCCGGGATGGTCAGAATGACCATATCCGCGCCGCCCGCGCCCTTGCCCTGCAACGTGTCATCGAAGTAGTACTCGACTTCATCGCCAGCTTCTGCGGTCACGTTCGCCACGACCTGACCCGTCGTCGACGTGCCAGCACCCGGACGCTGATATGCCGTCACACGGACGATGTTGGCAAGTTGCCAGTTCAGCAGAATGCGTTGCGGCCCGATGAAACGAATGCGGTTCGTGATCTGCGCGCCTGATTGGAACATGCCCGACTTGATGTTCACGATCTGCGACAGCAGCCACAGCGACATATCGCCATTGTCGTAGGTCGATGCGGTCGTGTTGCCGTACTGGTCGGGAGGCAGAGTAACGGCTGTCGCAGCAGCAGCGTTGAGCAGGCCTTCGTTGTTCGACGGCTGGTAGCCGTAGAGCAGCGCTGTGCGCATTTGCTGATAGATGCCCTGCCGAGCGGCCAGATCTTGAGCGGCGGGCAGGCTCACGTTGTAGTGAGCCGCTGCGGCGATGTCGTGATGATCCCAGATCGATCGCGTGCGAATCAGGTACGTCTGTGTGCTGTACTGCGTGCCAACAAGCGTTGCCGAAGGCAGGAAATTACCGGCAGCCTGGGCCGAAAGCGTTTCCGTGCGCAGATCAAGCGCGTTGATGTAGACGTACAGGTCATCGTTGCCGAGTTTCACCTTAGGCTTGTTGCCGGGAAGTGCGGCGAATGCGCCCGATGCCTGCGCATACGTGACGATCAGATCGGGTTCCGCGAAGTGCGGATTGACCCGTACCTGGGCGGGGAAGTTGTTTGCCATGTGGTGGGCTCCTTAGATCTGGATGATGGCGGCCGAACCCGTCGTCCAGGTGAGAGCCCCGGTGCCCGAGTTGTAGCTGACGATCTTGCTGTTCGAGTTGAATGAGATGATGCGCGTCGTGGACGGCAGTGCGAATGCGCCGCTCGTACCCGATGCGGTCAACTGGAACAACACCGGATCCCAATACAGCGTCTGATTGACTGCGCCACCTTCAAGAGATGCAACCAGCGATGCGAGACACGAAACAGCGATGCGGGCATTCGAGCCAGTGCGGAAATAGGCCATCGTCATGCCAGCAACAGCCTGTTGCACGTTGTTGCCGGCACGAGCAGCATGTTGTTCGACTGGTTGAAGACCGTAAAGCCGGTCACAGTCCCTGCGCTCGCTGCGGGCGTGATCGAACTGCCGAGTGCGTTGGCGTTGACTTGGGCGACTGTTTCTTCGATCGCCAGACCGCCCCACATCGGCTGCGTTACGCTCGACCCGACAACGCCGCTCAAAAGCCAGTTCTTCGTCGACGGATCGTCGAAGTAGTTACCTTGAACGTAACCTTCCGTTTGCAGGAGGAAGGTATTCTGCGGCGAAGTGGTCAGCGCCGGATTGAAGCTGATGGTCATTTATCGTGCTCCGTGATTTTGACGCAGGACCTTGGCGACAACGCCGTGGTGTTTGAAGTGATTGAGCCAGACATCCATATCGCCGTGGTATTCGGTAATCTGACGACCGGCGCTGTCCATGCGGATGGTCGGCAGGAGGCGGCCGGCGGGCATCACGGACGGGCTCTTGGCATACGCCTGTGCGTCTTGACGGATCTGATCTTCGATCGTGTCGAACACGGCACCGTCCAGCGAGTCAAGGCGAATGCCCTTGAACTTGTCCGAGTGCTTCTGGAACTTTTCAGCCAGGCGCTTGCGATAAGCGATCGGCGTTTCGAAGTGCAGGGGAGCCGGTACCGAATCGCCGAGCATCTGCGCGACCGAATCCCAGCGAGCTTGCGCGGCGCTGAGTTGATCGCGATCCGATGCAGACGGGGGCGTGGCGAGTGCCTTGATCTGCGCGTTCATTGCCTCGATCTGCTTCTTCATCTCGGCGTTTTCGCCGCGCAACTGGGCATCCGCGCGAACTTGGGCGTCCATGCGTTCCTTCTCCTCTTTTTCCTTGCGCTCTTTCTCGGTGCGTTCCGCCTCTTCCGAGTCGAGGCGAGCTTGCTCAGCGTCCTGCCGCTCCTTCAGTTCACGCGCAGCCTTGGCTTCTGCGGTTTCTTCTGCGGCGCCAGCAGCTTCGGCAGCGGCCAAATCAGCAGCCGCAGCAGCTTCGTGGCCGCTTGCATCTGGGCGAAGCTCTGCGGCCGGCATTGTTTCGCCGCCTTTTTGCTCGATTGCATCCATGCGCGCATTCAATGTCGAATATGCTTCATCAAAGCGCTTGCCGAGAGCGTCGGCCCACGCGGGCACTTGCTCCTGAACGTTTTCGTCCATCTGTGAATCTCCGTTATTAATTCCGCTGGGCTCGCCGCCCTTATCCCAAACACCAACCGGGCAAACCGCCAGATGGTCGAGGAAAGAGGGTTTGCCTTCTATGAGAACCGTTTTGCCGTCAATCTCGACGGTTTCGGTCGAGCCCGCGTCGCGGAAAATCACCGCGGGACTAGTCGATTCGTGCGATGTCAACATCAGTTGAGCACCGTCCGAATCGAATATCTTAACTACACCGCGGACCTCATCGCCCGCGATATAAGGAAAGAAAATCGAGCCGATATTTCGGTCTCGATACTCCTGCGTGTTAAGGGCGCCTTTGGAGTGCAGGAAGAGAACCGGTAGGCCGTAACAGCGCTCGCGGAACTCTTCGGTGAGGAATGTTTCGGGCGGGCGGTAGGCGTACTCATCGAGCGCCTTGCGATAGCTCGTGCCCGTTCCGGTGATCCGAAGATCAAAGAGCCACGCACCTTCATACTTCTGCGGAGAGAGCAGATAGCCCGCGGCCATCCGCTTGGCGATATCGAGTTCATTGCCAGTAACCAACTCGATCGTGCGGGCGACCGGCACCAGCATGTTTTCTGGCAGGGCATCTGCGGCGGCCCATTGCCATGCTGTGTGCTCGTGGTTTAGCTTTGGCTCGAATGGCTCTGGCACGTCCTGCAGGAAGCAGGTGTATTCACCGCTGCCATCGGGAATCGGATTGCGTCGAACCGGCCAGCGAATGCCATCTGGGCACACGCCGATCTCTTCTTCGCATTCGCGGACTGCCGCAGCTTCGGGCGTTTCATCGCCTTCCGCGTGGCCCCCAGGCTGCTCCCATTCGCCCGTATCGCTACGCCTGACGAGCAGATAGAGCGGGCCGGGGGCGCGGAAGAGGACGCCGGCACAGTTAATTTGCGTGGATTCTTCGGCGTCTTGGCGGCTCTTTCCAGCCTCGCTATATGCAATCGCGATCGCCTGCTTCTCGGGCTTTCCTGCTGCGCGCTCGGTCGCGATGTTGTGGCTTATCGCCTCGCGCGACGATCCTTGTTCAAGCGGCATGAAAGTACCAAAAGAAAAAGCCACCCGAAGGTGGCTTCTATGTGTGGATGGTGCAAGTTAGACGTTGCCGAGGGGATCGCTCAATCTGACGAATTCGCCACTGACGAACTTGCCGAAACTGCTAGTGGCATCGGCAATCTGTGCATCAGTCAAACTGACGATCGTCATATAGTGGCGAGAGTTTTCGTATCCCTTGTCTGGATATGCGCGCTTCATCAAGTCTTCGCCATCCATGTTTCGCGTCGCCAAATGGTATGAGCGTTCGCCATTGGCGATGATTTCGAAACAGTACGCAGGTCCATAAGGCAAACTATCCGCATCACCTTGTGCGCGGAAAATGTAAGGCTTGCAGCTCAAAAGCGGATTCATGCAGTTACCTTCCTGTAAGTCGCGTCTCGTCGAGAACCTTGCGCCCCTTTTCAGTCAGCATTTCATCGGGCAATTCACGCAGCGCGTAGACTGCAACAACGTAGCACTCGCAGAAGGGCTCTTGGGCGGCGGCAGTTATTTCGTCGTAGTATCCGGCGTCGCCTTTTTTCACAAGACCCTGTTCGTGCGCCCAACTGCCGCGAATCAGATAGATCTTCTGATCCCGTTCTTTGTGGTCCTCACGATAGTCATACCCGGCACGTCGCCAATGCGAACGCCAGCGGTAGGCGATGGCGCCAGCCTGCGTCGCCACGACCTCATTGATCGCCGCAACAAGTTTGGCGCCCTGATCTATCTGGCAACGACGCGCTTCATACTTGATCTGCTGAATTGGTTTGGCGATGTTTTCCTTGACATCAACCTTCTCGACTATCCGCGATCCGCCATCAGGGATCGAGGTGGCCCAGCCAGAGAACCGGCGGAGCGTTTTCTCGATCGCCTCTTCTCGATTCAGCTTGATCAACTGCGCACTCGACCGAATGCGCCGATCCAGTTCTTCCCGCGCGAAAGGCTTAAGACGTTCTACCGTGAAGCGCGGCACGCACGGGTGATACTTGAGCACCGATGATTTGGAGAATGTACGGTCAAAGACCGCCTTCATCGCCAGTTGCATCCTGCTCTCAATTTCCTCCGGTGTTGGCAGGTCAGCGACCGCAGCAAGCCTCAAACGTCTCAGCCACTCGTCGAGCCGCCCAACGTCGTCGTAACCATTCTCTGTGATATCCCGAACGGCAGCAGTCAGGACCTCTTGGAATGTCTGACTGGCGGAACGGGATTTCATAGATGCGATGACTCGACAATGGGCTTGGGCTCGGTCTCAGGTGCAACTGGCTCGTATGCGGCGATCGCATCTTCGTCCAGTTCGAGCGGCGACGAGAACATGAGCTTGCGCTCGTTCATCGTCTCTGCGAGCCAGATTGCTGCGCGAGCCTTTTCGGATTGCGGCAGCAGCGGCGATAAGACTTCAACCGCAGAGATTGCCGCCTTCAGGATCTCGGAATCAACCTTGATCTTCTCGCTATCCGGTTCGACCAGTAGATTCGGCCATGTTGCAGTGAAGGCGTTCTTCCACTCGTAAAACGCCGTCTCGTAGGGCACCGACTTATATTCAGCATACTTGCGCTGCATCGTCTTGTAGAACTCTGGACTCCACGCCCGTCGCATCACGATCTGATCCATGAAGCGATAGGCCGGATTCATTTCGATGCGCATTCGATCAATGAAGCGCGCGATGATCTTGGCATCTTCCGAGCCTTCGCCGAATCCTTCAGTCAGCGTTTCCTGATAGAGCATCGAGGCGGGCATCTTGGCCGCCGTGGCGATGTTCTTGACGCAGTTGTTGCGCGAGAACTCTGCGGCATCACGGAGGTTCTTAAGATCTACTGATTCGATATTTTCATCAATACCGATCGAGATGACGTTACCCGTCTTGGCGCCTTTGAGCGCGGAGCGCTTAAGTCCAAACCAGTTACGCGCCCGCTGATCGATGATTGCCCCCGGTGATTTCATCTTCATCACCAGCAACGCAGCCTTTTCCGCCACTGCCTGGTCGGTGATCATCGTCTGGACGTAGGTTTTCAGCGGATAAAGTGCCCGCTGATAGACCGATCGCCCCACAAAGCCGAATGCGCTATTCGTCCACTCGATGTAAATCGGAGATTCATTGAGTGCGATTACCGCCAGGACGAGTGGTAATCCTTCCCCGCCACACGCAGATATTGAGGCTTCTGAAAATCAGGCGCATTGGGATTCTGGTTCAGCACGAGAGACCCCGCCGTATTCAGCGGATCCCACGTGTTGAAGTACACCTCCATCTCATGGAGGCGCTCATAGGGGAGTGGCTCGTTCGTCGGAAAATCATCCCCATTGAGGAATCGGCCACCGACACCCAGCGAGGCAATCCCATAGACGCGCTTGAGCGTCATGAGACCTCTGATGATCTCGTCGGCCCCCGTCATGCCGATCGCCATCCATTCGCGGTTGAATGCCGAGATCAGGTCTTCTTCGGGTGCGCCCGGGATTGTGATCTCGCGTTCTTGGCTTTGGGCCTCCTCAATAGGAGCCTCGGCCATCTTGGCACCAAGCGGATGAAAGCTATACAGCGTCTTGCAGCTTTCATACGAGGGAGCGGCGCCGGGCACGATGTCATCGGCCATCAGGATCCGCATGAGCGAAGACGGAACAGTAGCGCCAAGCCCGATTGATGCCTGGCTGCCGTCGTCAATTAATGGGTCGCTCATTTACCAGCCATATGAATCGCCGAGCGATATTGCTGCGGCATAACAGAACACGTCGAGCGCGTCCATGTGATGAGGCGTTTTCGTACCAATGCGGAAGCCGCACACTTGGGCAAGTAAGTGGTTGCGGGTCTGCCCCTTGTAGTTGGTCACTTTGTCGTAGGCATTGCGACTAAATTTCACGTCTCCGCGATAGACATATCCGCTCACCGATAGGGCTCGCCCCTCTTTCCCCATATCGACGAGCTTTTCCTCAATGGGATAAACGGGAAGCCCGCGACGCTCGGATTGCTGGATCAGCACGATTCCGCTGCCTTTATCTTCGACCCAGATACCGACATTGCCTTGCCGGGCACCCGTTTCCTTCGCCAGATCCTCAAGCCGTTGATTAACGGAGGGAAGCCATTCTTCGAGAAGTGCGCCCTGTATCTGAACAATGTCCCAATCAAGAATGATCAGTGGGTGTCCAGCGATCTTGTTGCGCGCGCAGTAGATAACAGCCGTACCGTCATGTTCAAGCCCATCTTTGAGGGCCGTGTCGACTACAGCAAAGACCTGATCGCATCGCGTCGGATATTCGACCGGTTGACCGTCTTCGAGAAGATTGACTTCGGAGAAGAACGCCGAACCGCGCCAGTCAACAAACTCGGCAAGAAACTCCTGCTGATATACCAGCGGCGGATATTCATTGACGAGCTTCGCTACAGCATCAGGATCCAGCTTCGGGTTCGAAGCGGTAGGAGCGTGGAATTCAACCCAACCCAGCGCTTTGTCCGTGCAAGCCTGATAGAAGAAGTTTTCGGGGTCTACGCCCTTCGGCGTCCCTGCCATCATCGCCTTACCGCGGCGATCCAGCAAAGTAGGGCGAATCGACTGTTCCCACGTCTCGCGCAAGCCCTTTGCTACGAGACTTGCCTCATCGACGATCACCCGATCATAGAAACGCGAGCGCCCGGCATCCTCGTCTTGCAGCGTCCAGAATTCGACGCACCCGCCTTTCTGTGTCTCGATGATCTGATCGATCTTCGACTTCGATACGACGACCGGGGAGATCGTCTGAAGCACCCGCTTATAGGTCGGGAGGTTGAGCTTGTATGTCGGCCCGAACCAGCCAACGCGCAACCCTTGGTAGGACCATTTCGTGGCACAACGCTCGAGCAGCGTGGTCTTACCGAAACGTCGCCCACACCGAACGACGACAAGATCGTGTTCGCTAAAAGCCTTCCCGATCTCAACCTGCTTCGAATGAAGCTCCTGTAACTTGACAGATTGCTTCATACGTCAGGATTTGGGTCGTCGAGGCCGGGGCCGCCTTCGCCGCCACCATCGGAATCAATCTTGATTGCTCCATATTTCTTTGGGAGCATCTTGGACATCAGCCATTTACGCGTCTCGACTCGCAGCTTCGACCTCTGAACGGCCTCGCCGTTGACGCGCCAGCCTACGGTATCGCCGTCTTTGCCGACGATTTCCATCCAGTCGTTTCTGCCATCGTCCGATATTTCAAGGATGTCATCGGCCATTGACTCAGACTGAAGCTCGCGCGCACGCGCGTACTGGTCACGAAAAGCTATATAACGGTCATCCCCCAACCAACGAAGAATAGTTGTCTTGGTCGGCATTCCTTCCAAGTCGCCGATCTGACGCAAGGTCATGCCGTCAATGATGCTTTCGCAGATCTTGTCCGCTAGCGCTTTAGAGAAACCAGACGTTCTGGCCATACCCGCAATGGGCATGCGCCCTTTATTTCTATGATTGGTGCCGGATGCAGGACTCGAACCCACCACCCACTGATTACAAATCAGTTGCTCTACCTGATGAGCTAATCCGGCGCAGAATAAGAAATGCCCGAGTGGGCAAAGCCGAAGGGTGTCGGCAGGAGAAACTGTTGCTTACCCAATGACTAGCTTGTCTTGGACGCTGCCAATCGCACGATCGGCGATGCTGCCGCGCCGGATTTCCAACATTTCGGAAATCTCCACAGCAGCCTTCATAACAGCAAGTGCACGTGAGATAACATGCTTCTCATCGGCACCGTTAATGGAGGCGTTGTATGCGACGTCCATTGCGCGCTGGAAGGCGTAATCGCCAAGATCTTTTGTCAAAAAAGCCATTTTGCGTCCCCTGTAAACGCAGATTAAGGAAAGCTACTGGTCGTCGGCCCGCATGGCACTTTGGCTTCCTATCGGAACGCGCGGCTAACGATATTCGCCTTCGAGAGTGCGCTCTCTGTCGGCCGACTTTAGCTACCGGTGTCGCCCAGCAGCATGAGAACGCACGCGCGAAGGCCCGCGACCCAAACGCATCGAGTACCACTCAGACATGCGCTGGGATGCGGGTTAGTAATCACCAAACTCCCGGTCGAATATCCATCTCACACCTTCAAATACCAAGCCGCCCATTCATCCATCCATCTTGACCATAGCCATGCGTTGCGAGCCATGGCGTTCAGGTAGTGGCTGATGATTAGATTGGCGTTCATGATTGAAGAGAGCGGCCCGCGCTGATTTCGAGCTTATGGGACTGTCTAAGACTTCGCTTCCCGTCCTGTAACGGATAGGTAATCGCCCCTACGGCGAACTCCATCGGGCTTTTGGGCTTTAACCCCGTTCCCGCGCGCAGTCAGCACCTGCGCATTCGCTCTCAACGGAGGGGACTGGCATGCGAGTGCGCGCCACTCACCAATCCCGTGCTGCGCGCTCCGTTGAGAGGACCGGTTACGCCGGTCAAGCGACCGCTTAGGGTATATGCGGTTCCGTCGTAACGTCACGGACCTTCCCAAACGCTGGCTCTAATTTTCTCCAGCCGCCACCGCAGTTTTTGGATTGCGGCTCCCGTCCGCCCAGCGACGCGCCGGACACTACCACATCAGCCCATCCAATACGCAAAGCGCAAGCTATGGGGGTGTCGCACCGTCGAGAGCGGCGGGATTCGAACCCGCGATACACGGCTGCCGAGGCATTGCCGTAGTCCATCCCATCTCGACTTATCGCTCTCAAGCATGGCGAACCCTTCACCCCGGACGGCCAGTCCTCACCTTTCGGCTGATAGGCACTTACACCAGACCCTAAAGGGATCGCCATGCGTGAAACGGCTGGTAACGAGTTCCAGCGCCGCTCTATCTTTGCGGCCGATTTTCGCGCCTAGCACACAGCCAGCACGCAATTACTGCGGCCGATGCTACCCAAGGGCTATCTGCGGCTACGGCGGTCATGACTATCAGAAAGCATAGGGTTGATAGCATGACGCGCCTTGATTACAAATCCCAACCTTCTCGCATGTTCAAGCGCTCCATTGGATCGCAGCAGCGCTGACCCTCTTCGACTACATTCGCGCAGTACCAGCAGCGGTAGACGTAGCGATGATTCATCAGCAAATGAGGATGCTACTGTCTGCTTGTTGACCGTTGGTGCATGTGATTGTGTAGGGCGGTGAGAATAGTGAAGGCGCTCCTGTCCAATACTTCTTCAGCAACTCGTCCACGCTCTTGCCCGCCATTGGATCATGCGTTCCGGGCTCCGGTCCGGTTTGCACGGGCGCCGTCATCTTCTTGAACACAAGGTCAAGATGCTCAAGAATCGACTTCCATTGCGCCGGGTTAGGCGTTTGGCCTTGCGTCAGTTCGGCAAAACCTTGGAGCCAATAAGCGAAATTCTCGGGCGTCATGCTGCCTCCAACATTCCGACATCGCAGCGATGCCGTTCAATTTCACCAAATTCGCGATGATGGACAATGCACTGCATGTCCCGACCCGCGCGATACCCATGCCCCGCGGCGTATGAATCCTGCGCCGCGAGAGTGCGAAATGACTCGCAGAGGACGCCCGGCAATTCCGTGACCGACTTTGAATGAATATGGCCTGTGTACCAATATCGATACAATGTTTCGCCCCAATCTTTCGCGCGATCACATGCCATGATGCCGCCGAGTTGGCCGTGTTTCGTCGTATCGCCATGAGTCGACCCGATCAAAACCTTGCCGAAACGGTAATACCAGTGTTTGGCAGGCCCAAGATCAACTTCTACACGGGATTCATTTGAAGTAGGCCGACAGCGTAAATGCTAGCGACCAAATCGCGTGCGGATCGTGATTGCCGGGAATCGCCTTGACGACGACCCTTGCGTGCTTTTCAAGTGCGCGAAGAATGGCATGTCGGTATGTTTCGATGCCGACCTGCAATACCTTCACATACCGCGAATCAACATCGAGCGGGTTATGGTGTTGGGGCGTTCTATTGGTGCCATCATCGGCATGGAATACGTCGCCGAGAAGGAGGAGAATTGCCGTTTCGGCAGGGGGCGCACTGGAAACTAAGCGATCAACCGCTCCAAGAGTCAATCTTCGCCCGATTTCGAGGTCAAACGCCTCCCCGCATTCCTTTGCCCAAACGTACAATCCCACATGAGGATCGCCGAACGGATAAACACACAGAAGGTCACCAAGTACACGTTTCGGTGATTCTGTAATTGGCGCCAATCCCCGAACATTTTCGGAGAGCACCGAGACGGCCTCGCGCACCAATTCTTCAGCTCGATTATGGTCAACGGCGGACTTAACCCACTGGCCCCGCGGCTTACCTTCGTCGTCATAGTACGTCGAAACGCCCTGGACGCGGAATCCATCGGGCACTACGTGCGTCCAATCATGCTCGGGCGAATAGCCCATCTTGGCCGCTTTCTGCTGCAACGACACAATGGCATTCCCCACCGTCCCGCGCGAAACACCCAACGCGTCTGCGGCGGCTCGCTGGCTACCGTGCTTCTCGATCGCGTCCAGATATGCAATCTGACGCTCCGAAGCAAATTCGCGCAGCTTTTGATCGATTGCCATAGGTCAGGAATTAAGCTGCGGACTAAACTCGCCGCATACCAGTTCGGGCGCGACAATTGGGAAGCTGCTACAGGGACAGCCTTCTTCGTAGTCGTATGTGACTGCGGGAGGATAGCGGCGGCACATCCATACGCCATTCAAATGCCAACTATGGCGACACGTTTTGCATGTCTCAGTCGGCTCCGCGACGATCTTTACCTGCTTCCGGGCAGCCATTACGGCACCAGCTTTCGTAATTCGTCTAGCCGCGCGGTCATGCTCGCCAGCAGCGCCGGATCGAGATTCCGAATGCGAATCAAGTCGGCCTCAATCGAGTCGATAATTTGCTGGACGTTCATGTGTTCTTCCCGGTTGAAGCGCCGGGACGATCCCCGTTGCGGAGAATGCGACTCGTGGATGGCTGAGCAGCCGAGTCGGCGAAGTCGGTGAATAAGGCCTCGGCGCGCTTGCGTGCGTCGCTCCACCCCGATTTGGCGTGGAGTGTGCCGCGTTTGCGTTGCCGCTCTTCCTGCGCCTGCTTACGCTCCAGAATAGCCATCGGATCGCCGTACATGTGCGATTCGAGAGGTTGAGAGCGTTTCATGGCGTAGAAATGAAAAACCCGCTCGGCGCGAACCGGCGGGGTTGGAATTCTGTGTGGTTTGGACGTAGCTCGACGACCACGGATGTAAAGGTACACCAACTTTTCTGAGTTTACAAGCCCTGTATGAAAATATTTTCGTCCGGTACTTCTTTTCCGAATTTCGACACCACAAAGGCACGCATAGCCGCAATTAGCGGATCAACTCCGTATGAAGTCGCGTCCATATCTCCCGTCGCGTAAGCCTTCCAATCAATCCCAGCCGGGATAATCCCAATACGCTCCCGCCCGATAATATCACCGCCGATTGTCCAATCCGATGACGGCCTCCATGCGGAGATAACATCTTCTCGGGCGATGCGCAGAGTTCCTTGTGCCGTTTTGAATATGCACGGAGCCATTTGCCCATCAAGAGCAAGTGCGGCCTCACGGGCGGTCTTGAATTCAATTCCCGATGCGCGAGCTACCCAGTAATCAAGAGTATCCCAGATACGAATTCCACTCTCACGCTGCCTCCGCACTAATCTTGATAAGCCCACGCGCGACAAACTTGGGGTAGAGCGCCTCCTTGGCTTGCTGGAAGAAGATGTGGATTTCTTCCTTTGAGAATCGCTCGCTCTTGAATACGTCATAGCCAATGCGCTTGTTGCGAAGCGTCGTTTGCAGGCCCGCACGCTGTTGCCACGTCAACCCCTCCACGAGCGCGTCAACGGTTTCGCCATTCCGCTTCCAGATTTTCAAATCAGAGATTGCCGCGGCTTCGTCAGCCGAAAGCCTATCCACCGGGAGCTGATAGGCGCGACAGGTTGAGTCGCAACGCGGCAAGCCCAAACGGACTGCATACACCTCCTGCCAGCGGTGCGAGGACACTAACAGGTCATCGACGAGATTCGATTCGTCCAGCGTCATTTCCTTCTCCCAGCAGGGGCGAATGCGCCCAAAGATTAGCGATCTGACAATGCTTAAGCATCCTAATTATATAGCGAATTCAATGCCTTGCGTTGCCGATCACCCTCTTACTTAGTAAAGATTTTCGGAGTAAAGAGTTCCGCCGTTTGTGTCATCGCCACCAACGCGACGAATGATCTGACCGGCTTCTTCGGCGATGCACCACGCAGCATGACGGTCAACAAATTCGCCTTTGTTCGTGATGAATCCTTGCTCCACCGGATCACCTTCCGTATCGAGCATGTTGGTCATGAAAGCATCCCAATGACGGATACCAAGCACGATTTGGCCAGTGAAGCGCTTGCGGTTTGCCGCGCATACGATTCGACGAATCACTTCCCATCCGCATCGTGAATGCACACGAAATCGACGTGTTGATAGGTATCGTGCAATTTCTGCTCGACGGACTGCCCAGCAGTCTGACACGCGTTCTGTTGATAGAAACGCGCGCTTGTGATGGCGATGTCGTCGTTGTGCGACATCATACCGGCGTGAATCATTACCAGGAGAATCCAGTTCATACGGCTTCCTTTTCAATTAGGTTGATGCCAATTTTCTAGTCCTGACAGGCTCCCACTCCGCGTAGGCAAGATCGAATACAAGCCTCTTTTCTGCGCGCGTAGCCGATCCTTGGTCCAGCCACCTATGGCACCAGAAACACCCTGGCACAGTCTTTTCGTGACTAGATTTGATTCCCATGCCCTTGCCGGATGCCAAACTATTGTCGTGGCATGGAACAACCGTCTCGTCGGCAGGAACGCGCCAGCATTCGGACGCCACGCGCAAGTAGCAATCGGCCCCGCGGCACGCTTCAAGATACTTCGACCCCTCCGCGACGGTCGGCTTCTTAACGCGCCGCTTCATCTCGCTTCTTTTAAGTTGCTGTTTCGCCGTAGCGAGGGGCCATGCGCTTCGTTTGAGAGGCGTTTTGCGAGGGCCGAATGATGAGCGTTTCATTCGCTCCGCTCCGATTTTATGGGCCGAAATTTAAATGCGAACGCCCACGGCCCAACTATCAAACGCCAACACGATCCGTCCTTCATGATGAGATGCGACAGAGATATCACGTGGTATAGACGGCTGCGACTTTTGCGCGTGCGGTCATACCAAATCTTCTTCCCGCCGTGACCGGTAGCCTTTCGAATTATCATTTCCTCACCTTGCAATCAAAGACCTTCGAGCCGACCAAGAAAGAGCCCATAAGGTTGCATTCAGCGGAAACGGTGGAATAGGCTAGTACCCATGCTACAAAGAAAATTGCAGCGCCTCGGATCATTTCGACCTCCTAAAGCCGACAGCAAATCCTTGCGCGATTGCGGCCACGCAAAGATAAGCGATATATCCCAAAATGCCGTCAAAATTGGATGCTCACCCATGAATTGCCAGCCGTTCATAACGTTCTCGCTTCGGCGCGCTTCGTCGCCTCAATGGTCCGCCATGCCTCAATCTTTGCTTCGGCTGCCGTGATAAGCCAGCGGAGTCTTTCCTCCTCAGCGGTCGCGGTTTGCAATGCCTCCAGAACCTCGATGTATTCAGGATCGGCGTAGGCTTCGCGCTCCTGCATCGCAGCAGTCTTGTGGCCTTTAAGCTCCGCCGATCGCATCAAAAGTGCCTTCTTGCTCTTGCGAAAGTTCTCTAGATATACGCGCTGAGCTTTGGCTTGTGCGTATTCCGGTGCGTTGTCGCGGATAAAATCCAGACAACGGAAGATGTTCAGTTCGCTATCGTCGCTCATCCCATTCTCCCCAGCGCGAACGCACAAACAGTCACCAGACAACATACCCACCATGTGCCCGATTCAGGTCCGATTCGGCGGCATGTCAGCGACAGAAGTAGCACCATTATTAGGGCAGCCAAGAGAGGCCGGTCAGTGCGAAGTTGGAGGTAATCATTTCACACCCACATAGCACTCACGCATACAGACCGGGCAGTTGTGCCGAAGAACATCGCCATCTCGCTGGTTCGAGATGTATTGGCATTCGCGCTGCGTAGCCTCAAAAACCGTTTTGCAGCGAGTGCATTGGAACGTATAGGCACGTTCTTCAGGGATTTGACCGCGAGTGATGATTTTCAAGCGGCCTCCTTATTTCCCGCAGCCCAGAATTCGGCGGTCGCCAACTCAAGCAGCGTGCCAACGGTTTCCTCGATCTTGTAAAGGATTTGCATCGCCTCTCTAGAAACAAATCCCTTTGCACTCGCTTCTTCGAGCTTCGATTGCAATTGCCCAATCTTCACCACCAGCTCAGCACTCTGCATCTTGACCTCTCCATTTCACGTTTTGATTTGCCAGCGCCCAGCCATTCGGGCAGTCGCGCCATGTTTCGCCGTCAAACCACATTCGCCACTCGTAGATCCAGCCGCCATCGAATACCTCAGCCTCGTAATAGCCAACTCGGACAGGCTTTTGATTCGGCTCGTACCAGTCGGTCTTCACGCTGCTTCCTTTTTGTCGTCATTCGTTGATTGAGCGGCTAGGGCGCGACGCTGCGCTTCCTGCAAGATGCGAGCGAATTTGTCGTGTCCGCAGAAGATGCCGTTGTCGGCCATGATGGTCAGCATCTCCCGGTGAGTCATTCCAACGACTAACTCGGTAGGTTCTTTGAGGGGCTTGGTCATTTCATCTCCAGCATCGCGCCTTTAATCGATTCCTTTATTGCTTCCTCAATCGGGACGTACTTTTCGGCATCCCAATAACCGTCGTATGTGTAACATCCGCTCGGATCGCGAACCGTGATGTACCAGCGCTCATCGTCAACGCGCTTTACCCAAATCTGATGACTGTCCCACTCGCCGAAGAATTCGTTCGGTTCGTTGATATCGACGGTGCCTTCGTCGAGGATTTTTTGTAGGGTCATGCCGCCTCCTTCAGATCGTCAACATCCATTGATTGCTGATAGATTCTTGACGGCAACGTCGCCAAACTTTTTTCGTCTGCGACACGCGCCCCGAAGAGGGCGGCTGTGAGCGGATCACGATTCGGAGTGGAAGATTTCGTAGCGGCTTTCTTTCCCCGCTTTTCCTCGTATCGCGCACGATGAAGCTTCATTTTTTCGCTGCGCACTTCCGGAGATTCCGGCTCCGGATATGACGCATCGGGCTTATTGCCGAACGCCCAGATACGCGTTCTACTGCCGCCATTTTTCCCGATGTCATAGTCACAGATATAGACCTTTTTATTTTGATGGAAGCATTCTAGGACGTGATCAATCGTGACTTGCGATAGACCAGTCTTGATTACGAGAAGAGAGGTAGTGGCTTGCTTCGACTCGCGAAGTGCGACACTAATTGCCTCTACGTTCTCAGGCTTGTGAGGGAGGTTCAGTGAAGTCTTCGAGCGTCGTTTAAAGACTGGCAATTTCGCCCAGTCCGATTGCCTCATCACGAATGGGGTATGTCGCGGTTTTTTGCACACTACGTATCCAGGAATCTCGGCGACAAAATGAAGCCGCTCTTTGCGATACAAGCGAGTACGAATGTCCACAGCTACTGTCGGGTTCATGCTGCCTCCTTCAAATTTGCGATCTCACGGGCGACTGCGGCCCATGCGGCAATGCTTCCTTCGATGGCCCATTCGTAGCGCAGCCAATTTTCAGCAGTGTTCACGCCGAGTTGCTGGCCGAGCGCCCACACTGCGCGCCATTCGTCGCGGTCCTTGCGATAGAAAAGGACGGGTAGCGCTTTTTCGCTCGTTGCTTGCATCGTTGCTTGCAACCACCAATCGGAGACTTCGCCGCGCGTTGCCGTAGCGTGTCGCTTCACTTCGATGCACCAACCGGGGACGCCTTCAAGATCAGATTCGCCATCGAGTTGTCGAACCTTGCGGCGAACAGTCCAGCCAGTCAGGTCGGAGACGATCAACGCAATCTCACGCTCGCCGGTCTTTCCTTTGTTACGCGACTTCAATCCCATTTCGCACTCCTATGCATATCTGTTACTTGTTGGCCCATCGAGTTATCTCCGTTTAGACGTCTACCGTATCCGCTAATTCGCCCACGTAAGGGTGGGGTATTCCGTGCGTCGCGCAATACACCGCCAATCCTTCGCCGCCACTAGCTGCGTAACCTGTTCGATGGGCCTGCGCGAGCGATGCAAGGTAATGGCTAAATTCGTTCGGCGACTCCCGAAGTGCGGCCTTTACGTGATCTTTCATCCATTCTTGCCACTCGTAATACCAAGCGAGATATTTCAAATCCTGAAGAAGTTGGGGAGAGATGCGCATTAGAAGCTCTCAAGATCAACCGATTCGCCGTCAACCGGATATTTCCTCGGCAACTGCCCACGGTTTTCAACGTATTGCATTGATGGACCGTCAAACCAAAGCCCGAACACGCCTTCGTAATCGCCGTTGCGCTGCTTTTCGAGAGACAGGTAGCAATCCGGCTCGCCCATCACCAAATCGGCCTCTTCGCGCTTTAGTTTCAGTTTTTCGCTGCCAACCGCTTCCTTGCGCTTGTTGCGCCACACGATGAAAAGATTGTCGGCAAGGTCGGTAATCGAACCGCTGCCCTTAACATCGAACTTGCCGGGCCGGTCGTATTCACTGCCACCTTTCTTCACGTGAGCAATCAGGTGAATGTGCGCGCCGGTATCGTGAGCAATGGCCGTCAGCGAATTCACGAAATCCTTTTGCCCGTTGTAGTCATCGTCTCCGGCACGCACTTCATCAGGTTGTCGATGACGAAGTGTTGAATGTGGTAGTTGTCCACGGCGTACCGAATCACAGCGAGCATCTTTTGCGGCTTGACGCTACCGGTGTGGTCATAGAGCCACAGACGGTTATCAGTCCAGCTATGCAGGCTACGAATGAACTCCTGAGAAGGGCGCGCATCTCCGGCAGCCTGCTTGCTCATGCGCAGCATCGTCTTTTCTGGCTTCATTTCCAGCGAAGCTATGCAGACGCGTTGATCCTGCATACACAGGTCAAGCGCCACCTGGCTCGTGAGCATCGACTTGCCGTGGCCGTTAATGCCGCCCCAGATCGTGACCTCCGAACCGCGAAACGCAAACCGGCCCTCGGTTTTTTGCCAGCCCAACTGAATATCCGGCACCGTCGCGCGCGTATATAGCGCGTCGATGACGCCTTGCGACCATTCGCTGGCAGGGCGGATCTTATGAACGTCCTCCGGCTCGGACATGTAGTCCGACAGGTTGATTTTTTCTCCGTCGATGACTCTCATTTCAGAAGCCCATTTTCAAAAATTCACGTTCTTGCCAACTGAACCATGGCATCAGTTCGATATTCATCGTCCTGCCGCGTGCACGCTTGCAAAGTTCAGCAATGTCGGCGGGGTAATCGAAATACACACCAGCGCCGCTTTTGCGATCCACATCCCACAACGAGAGAGACTTAGGCCGCTCGTTGCGGATTGCCTTCAGCGAAGCCGCGACAGCCTGTCCGCGACGCGCGAACGCAATCAGGTCAAGCCCAACCGTCCAGCGCCAGTCGTAATCGCGATCCGGGCGCGCATACACCGTGAAACCGTTGTCCTCGTTCGCGATGCGGCCGATGAACGAGACAAGCACCCAAGCGGCAGGTTGTTTGCCTTGTTCGCGCAGGGCGGCGATCTGGGAAGCGTTGGCAGCCATCACAGGTATTTCTCCCCACTCGCGAACAGTGGGACCACGTTGCTTTGTCCAAGCTGACCGACATAGCTCGCGAACTTCGTGGCGTTGAACAACGTTTCAGGCCGCAGGTACTGAGACCACTTCTCGTCGTTCAGCCATTCATCAGTCTTTGCGTCGATAACGGCTACGCAATCAGCCTCGGTTGCTCCCTCCTTGAGGCGAGCGCGTATCAGCTTGAGGTTCGACTCAACCGGCTTGTAAGACCTACCCGACTTTTCGTTCAGGTGGGCAAGGATTGCCTTGGCAACGTCCGGCTCGCCGGACATATGCTTTTCTTTATCTTCTCTACTCTTATCTAATCTATCGTTCCCGAGCGTTGCATCGTGTTGCATCTGCGTTGCATCCGTTGCATAGCGTTTCTTTTCGTCCCTGTGTTTGCGACTGCGTTCCGTACTGGAAAGCGCGCCGGTATTGGGATTGCCGGAATCTTCGCGCTTCGGTTGGCGATCCTCCCAACGAGCGAGACGGCCATCAACAATCAGATTTTTCTCAACCATTGCATCGAAAATCTTGCGAACGCTTCCATCGTCCAAACCAAATGCAACGTCGTAATCGTTGCAATCGAACGATGCAACGTTGCCGCGCGTTGCATCTGCGTTGCATTGCGTTGCATTGCTCGCGCATTCCAGAAGCGCAGCCCAAACAGCGATAACCGATGCGACTGTCTGCCCGCTCTTGCGAGCGACCCATCCGAACTTGGGGTCGTTCACCGTGCCATGCCACCAGCGGAGCCAATCCATTTCCTACCTCAGTTGTTAGTGCCGGCGGTTGACTGGTGTGAGTCTGCGTAGCAAGCCTCGGAGAGCCACTTACAGACGACCGGGATTTGATCTGGATGCAAGGTGACGACTGAATTCCCGCCATTCCCGTCATCCTGCTGAATCCAGATAACGCCGCCTTCATTCGTGATCTTGACGCCGAACATTTCCATCTCACTTCCCTTAATCATCCGAACCAACGACTGGCAGAGAAGGTGCGCCTGTTGCTTCTTGGCCTTCTTGCTTTTCAGGCGGGCGATGTTCGTCGCCATGCGATCTTGATCGCGTTGCATTTCAGGCTTCATGTTCAACAGGTCACGCTTCATCGCTGTTGCTCCAACCGCATAAAGCGGTCACGTTTTCTTTACTCATATGGCATCGAAGTGCCAAATTTACCGATATATGGGCCGCGAAAAGCGGCTCTCGCCGCTCACAATTTTTTGACCCTTATCGTCCTATGCTGCGTTCTGGGCTCCCCCAGGAAGTCCCCCGGATCTGTCCTGAACCACTCAACTTCCATCTTCGAAAGTGGCTCGGGCGATTCGATAATCCGTTGTGATCGCCCTCGGACATACCGGCTGTACCTGATGTGGCCGTCGTTGGCGGCCTCGATACGGACTAGCGGTATGTGATTAAAGATTCTCTCGTTCATGCGGCCCTGGTCTCCAATCGTTGTGACAACTGCTCCTCAACGAGTCGAGAAACCAGCGCCTGCATTTCCGGGGAAAGTGCAGGTTCCGTTTTCTCGATCATTTCTTCAAGCTGGGTTTCGCGGCGAGCCGCGTATTGGCGAATCGCCCAGTTTGAACAAATGCGCTGAAGAACAAGTTCTTGATCGGTAGTCAGATAACCTTTGCCCATCTTTACTTTCGCCAGGTGCGGGCCGCTGAAGCCCAGATACCCGGCGATTTCCGCTTCGCTCATACGACGAAGGCGGTACTCGAACAGAGACGAACGGCGTCGCTGTAGTCCTTGCACGACTTGATCAACAGATCATCAAGGGAGCGCATCGGCGGAACGTCAGTAATCACCGGAAGGGACAACTGAACGAGTTGGTCGAAGCTTTTCATCGAAATCGCCTTTAATTGACTGTTGATGCGTCTTGCTTTAACTGTTGGCTATAGGGAAAATAATTGGCGTCACATCGGACGCCAAGAAGAAAATTTGAAACTCTTAAATTGTTGCTGCACGCGCCAACTTTTCCTTACCGCTGGAGCCGCCGATGGGTGGCTGGACGTCATCACTCGATTCGACATCGGTAATCTCGTTTGCCTCGATTTGCCGCTGACGAAGCAATTGTTGAAGGTCAGTGACAAGTTGATAGGAGGGGCGCGCTTTCCCGATCTTTCCGTTTTGGATCTCGGAGATGGTCGACTGAGCGCAATGCACCGACGCCGCAATTTCCGCCTGGGTCATGCCGAGG
Organism: Paraburkholderia acidisoli; assembly: GCF_009789675.1. NCBI lineage: Bacteria > Pseudomonadati > Pseudomonadota > Betaproteobacteria > Burkholderiales > Burkholderiaceae > Paraburkholderia > Paraburkholderia acidisoli. Next base: position 675,530 of record NZ_CP046916.1, read on the forward strand.
CGCTTCAATTCGAGAACGATGTGTTGGATGTCCATGAATCAAAGTATAGGCGTACCGATATCGGAATGCAATAGGCAAACCTATGCCATTCTGTATCAGAATTCCGATAATTATGAAAACTACGCTAGGATCACGTCTAAAGCAGGCGCGCAAAGAGGCGGGGCTAACTCAAAAAGAGTTGGCCGCAAAAACGGGTATCAAACAACCGACCGTCTCTGAGTTAGAAAACGATACCTATCAAGGATCGTCTTATGCGCCCCAGATCGCCGCAGTGCTCGGCGTGGAGGCTCTATGGCTCTCGTCCGGGAAGGGGCCGCAGCGCTCTCAGCACAATTCCTCGTCAGCCAATGGGCCGAGCAAGTCGCCAACGACGCCCGTTATCGCTGGATTGGAAGCGGGAAAAGAAGCTACGATTGGGAAAACAAAGCCAGCAGCGTATGGGAATTTTGAACATGCGCCAGTGGGCTATCGAGAGATCCCAGTAATTAGTTACGTGCAGGCCGGCATGATGACAGAAGCAGTAGACCCATTCTCATTGGGCGACGGGTTTGAAACACTAACCACCGATCTGGATTTATCTGGGGGAGCGTTCGGCCTCATCATCAAAGGGCTGTCCATGTCCCCTGAATTCAAGGAGGGGGATAAGGTAATCATCGATCCGGCCGTTGCTCCGCACACGGTGATTTCGTTGTGGCTAAAAACACCGAAGAAGAGGCCACCTTCAAGAAGTACCGGCCGCGCGGGACGAGCGAGCGCGGCGAGATGATTTTCGAGCTGGTCCCGCTGAATGATGATTTCGCGACCCTTCATAGCGAGCGCGATCACCTTCACATTATCGGGGTCATGGTCGAGCATCGTAAGTACCGACGACGCTGATCTCACGATTCAAAGCTCCCCTGTTTGCAACCAAGCCCGCCGCGAGCGGGCTTTTTTGCGCCCTCAACTAGCCAGAATAAAAATCTCCAAAAAATATCGGATCGCCTATTGACTCAAAGTATCGGCATGCCTATACTTCACTCCATCAACAGCAGCAACCCAGCGCAACGGCGCGACGATCGGGGACAGCGATCGTGCTCTTTAAAAATTGACGACCGATGAATAGATGCGAGCAATCGTGTCCAGCCCAATGCCTCGTGCGGCTGAAGTAAAAGCGCGAGAAATGGCGGCCTGATGAGCTGCTACCGAAAGGCGCCCCGTGTCGATGGCGTGGTAATCGATGCAAACGTCCCCGGCCCGGAGCTGGCTTGCCAGGTGTTGCCGCGGCGGGGACGTAAAGCAATGTTGAGTGAATGACGCTGTGCGGCGTGGAGAGCAGACACGCAACGCAAGCAGGGAGCAGGCCTGCAACCCCTAGCGCATTGAATGGAAGCCCGTTGATTAATTACCTTTCGGTACGTTCCCGGCTTCGCGCAGCGTGGGTGGGGGTTCCAATAGCTAAAACTGGTAGCCAGATTCGCGACTGGCCACAGCGTCATTCACTGAGCAACGCAGCAGATTCAGGGAACGGGAATGCGCAGGCTGATGCGCCTTGTGAAAGCGATCGCAACGGAACTAAGTAACGCCATGGGGCGGCCCTAAAGCGATTCGCGAAGCTTGGGGAGGCACCGCAAGCCCGAAAAGTCATGCCAGAGATCAGCACCGGCCCCGTTCCCTGAGTTTGTTTTATTGCCGGATGAGTCCGTTGGCCGACGGTATGAATCAATAAGAGTTGCGTTGCGGTTAGCTACCGCTTTTCTGGTTACCCAGACACAACCCAAGGGGTTCGAATCCCCGATCCGGCTCCATTCAATACAGCAATCTAAATCGCGCCCGTTCCAACGAGTAGGCGCCGCTTGGGTGTTGTCAAACAGAAAGTTAGGACAACTGGAGATATCTATGAGCGAAATCAATAGCGCAATCGAACTGCCGGAACTCCGCGAAGGCGAAATCTACCTCTGCGGCCTCGTCAACGGTAATGGCAGCGTGACGCACACGATCTTGCTTCCGGGTGATAACGACGACGCCAACTGGAGTGCGCAGCTCGAATGGGCGAAAAGCATCGGCGGCGATCTGCCGACGCGCGTGGAACTCGCAGTTGCGTTCGAGCAGCATCGCGATCAGTTTCAGCGCGACTGGTATTGGTCGAATCAGGATCACGAGGACGATAGCGCCTACGCCTGGTATCAGGACTTCGGCGACGGCTACCAGAACGACGACCTCAAGAGCGACGACGTTTGCCGCGCGCGGGCCGTCCGCAGATTAATTATTTAGTCTTTATCAATTTAATTCGAGCACGCCGGAGATGCTTTATGAGGGAGATCCCGCTGTCAAAGGGCTTGACCGCTATTGTGGATGACGAAGACTTCGATACCTTGCGAGGCTTCAATTGGTTTGTATCGAGTTGGGGATATGCGGTAAGGAATGCGGGTGGAAAACAAATTCGTATGCATCGACAAATAATGGGTGTCGAAAACAATCGGCAAATTTTGATCGATCATATCAATATGGATCGACTTGACAATCGACGATCAAATCTGCGTTCCTGCACGCAGTCACAGAATCTTTCAAATCGCCCTCTCCGAAAAATTCCACAGGATTCAAAGGCGTCACAAAAAGGAATAAAAAATGGACGCCGAGGATTTTTTACAAGGGGCGTATGAGACATCTGGGTTGTTATACGACACCTGAAGAGGCACACGAAGTCTATTGCTTGTGGGCTGATTTGATTCAGGGCGAATTCGCGCATTATGGAGTGAAAGCATGTCCCTCTACGCCGACTTAACCCGCGAGCCGATACGCCAGCGGGTATCGCGGTACATCTTAAGGTATTGGTTGCACTACAGCGAGTACAGAAATAGTCAGTTTGTGCGCACCGTCGATCTCGTTAGCGAGGTTGTGTGGTGTTAGCCATTTACTTCGAGAGGGTAGCGACATGCCCACATGGATTTACTGGACCGCACTTATTGCTGCGGCAGACGTAGCACTGGTGCTGTTTTTCAAAGGTGCAGCGCGAAAAGATGAGCCGCGCGAGTTTCGGCGGATTCGAGCAATGGAGGGGCCGCAATGAGCACGATCCACCAAGGCAACATATCCGAACGCCTCAAGAAGTGTATCGCCGAGATAACGGGCCTCAACGCTGAAGAGATCGCCGACACATCTTCTTTCGCTGACCTCGGTTGCGATTCCATCGAACTACTCGAAATCGTAATGGCTGTGGAGGACGAATTTGGGATCGAAGTTTCGGATGACGACGGCGATAAGTTGAAGACGGTTCAGCAGGCGATTGATTACGTTACGGCGAAAGTTTAATCTCCATTCGGAAAACAACATGAGCGCAGATAAACGCAGCGTAGCGACCGACGCACTGGAAACTCTCGGCACGATCATCGACGGCTCGCAGGCGCGCGATGCCATTCACCTGGCGGTTGAGCCTGTGATTGCCGCCCACAACATGGAACCCGGCGCGCACGTCGGCTTGATGGCTGACGGCAGAGCATCCGAGATTGCGGACAAGCATGTAGGCATCGTCGACCCGTTCTTGAAGGATGGCGTTTGTGCGGGGGAGCGCTTCTGGCTCGTCGTCTATCCGCGTCAGATTACTTCGCTTCGCCATGTTTGGGAGCACCCAGATTTCGCACGATCGCCAGATGTAACGCTCGCACCGCAATACAGCGAATCTGAGCAATGGATTCGCAACTTTGCCGATCGTGTGAGCCTTCAATACGACATATTGATGGATGGCGCTCGCGATTGGGTGGATAGCCAAAAGCGCGGTAGCTGGGGGGAATACCTCTGTTTCGGCGGTCTGCTCGAAGGCGAGAGTGTGCCGGACGAGTTTTGGCCACACTACGAAGCTGTAACGGGTGAAAAGGTTGAGGAAACTCATCGCGGCTCGTTCTTCACCTGTAGCTGCTGATTTTCAAAGCGACGGCCGCTCTAAGCATCTATAAGCCGCTGAGGTGCAATGCCTCCGCCCGGTCCCCGTCAACGGACCGCCCTGATGTGTGCGTCATGCCGCGGCCGGGTTGATCTCCGGTTTGGCGTGGGCGGTCCCAGCAGTTCGAATCTGCAACGCATGGCGCACGCATGAGGGTGAATCTCGAAAGAGACGACGGAGTTTGTCGCCGACACGTCAAGCGTGTGACCGATACGCCGAAAGGCTGGTAGTGCGCGACACGCCCTCACCAATGCGCCCGAAGCCGCGACCGAAAGGCCGGATCTGAGGGGTAGACCGCCGCAGTTCCCCCAGGCGGGCAGTCGGGTGGAAGCCCCGGCCCATATACATAGGAGTCCGATATGTCAGAAATAATCGAACTAGCCTGCTTCATCAAATGCGACGGCGGCCTTGAAATCGACAATGCCGATTTGGTACTGGTCTACGAAGAACACATGAACGATCGCATCGAAATCAAGGCGAAAAGCATCGTGCCCCATGTGAGCGATGCGCAACTTGTTCGTGCGATCAGGGACGCGCTTAAACAGCGCAAGGCAGATTCGAAGGTTGAAGCGGCGCAGGCTGCGGCGGGAGTGTGAGATGAAAACTTCTGGGCGAAGGTATTTTTATTCTCTCGGTTTTCGGTCCGTCGACCCTAGCTATACCGGTCCCAGAACCGAGTCACTTAGCCATCAATGGGCTCTCGATTCATTCACCCAAGGACAACATGACGGTCGATGGGCCCGTGCTCGAAATATCACAAAAGAGTGGCCTACGCAAAAACTTGTCGATTCAATTACAGGGAAATGAAATGAAAGTCACTTTGACGGGCTTCCTCATGGCCCAAAAGCTCACCCGATACGACTATGAGCAACGCTGCATCGTCGGCGATTTGAATGTTACGTTCAGTCACTACGATTCGTCGATCTATAACGCCGATCAAGTTGTTATCGGACCCCATTCGTTTGAGGTCGAAGTCCCGGACGACTTTGATATGCGAGATGGCCTCGTTGCCAATCTCCAGCGCGAAGCGCAAGGCCGCTGCCGAATATCAAGCCCGCATCACTGAACTTGACGGCCAGATTGGCAAGTATCTCGCCATCGAAAACGCTGCGGAGATTCGCGATGTACACCACACCTGAGTTCGAAATGGCATGTCGAATCAACACGGTTGCCTGCATCGTTTTCTTCGCCCTGTTCGTTGTACTCGCGATTCTGGAAATGGTGCCCGGCGTCAATAACTGGCTGTTTTCGCTGTTTGGAGGTGCGCTTTGAAAACCATCAAACGTCTGGTTGACTGGAATGACCGGCGCCGTGCCCGCGAAGCCGTGCAAGCGTATTGCGATGACCGCGTGAAGGCAATTCGCGCTCTCGATACGGCGCATCGGCTCGCCCTTCGTGCAACGGAAGAGGCGGCGAAGCTTGAAGCGGAACAATTCCGCGCTGCGTTCTTCGGTGGCCGAGATCAGGTGCATTCAGGGTTCATGGAGGGATCGGCAAAGCTGTTCGGTATTGCTGAACCCACGCGCTATACGGTGAGCGTGTTGCCGTTGACCGCAATCGCACCCCTTCGTTTGGTGAAGGCAGCATGAAGTCATTCATCAACTGGACTAACCGAAACCATCTACTCGCCGCCTGCCTCGGCCTATTCGTCTACATGGCAATTCTTATTGCCGCCAGTGCATGGGATGAGCATGCGGATAGTACGGTTAGGGCGCAGATTGTTGCGCAGCACGCCACATAATTCAATTCCGATTTGTCGGATTCGCGGCTAAGGAGCCGGACATGGACAACCAAAAGACACACTGGAAGCGACTCATCAATCCCGATTACATCGGGGCCTACGCGCTAAATCCGGACGAGGATTTGACGGTAACGATTGACTATGTGCAGCGTGAGCAGATCGTCGGAACGGATGGCAAGAAGGAAGAAGCCACGGTTGCACACCTCAAGGGCAACAAGCCCCTCATCCTCAATGTTACGAACTCGAAATCAATCGCCAAGCTCTACGGTCCGTACATTGAAGAATGGGCGGGAAAGGAAATAACCCTCTACGCGAGCATGACCAAGGCGTTCGGTGATGTTGTCGAGTGTCTGAGGATTCGTCCCAATGTAGCCAAGAAGAAAAAGCCGTCGATTACACCAGATCGCCTGAAGAATGCAATCAAGTCTATCGTATCCGGCCAGTACACGACGGAGAAGCTCCGCGCCAATTTCGACATCACCAAGGCGCAAGAGAAAGAAATTAACGACGCTGTGCGCGCTGCCGTGGAGGAAAAGAGAATGCTTAAGATTCGTTGTTCGTCACTGAGCAAGATCATGACTGAACCGAAGTCGAAAACGGAAAAGCTTTCAGTCGGAGCGAAGACGTACATCGAAGATCTTGCAAAGGAATTTGTCTACAACTACCAAAAGGTAGTTACCTCGAAAGAAATGGAGAAGGGGACGCTCGTTGAGCCGCACGCAATCCAACTGATTAATGACGTGTTTTTCACTAGCTACGAGAAGAATGCCGAGCGGCGTGAGAATGAATGGCTAACTGGTGAGTGCGATATCTTCGTGCCAACTACAAAGATCATTGATGTCAAATCTCCTTGGTCGCTCGCCACGTTTCCTGCCACTATTTTTGCGGGACAGAATAAAGATTACGAATGGCAAGGGCGCGGCTACATGATGCTCTGGGATGTTGATCTTTTTGAGATCAATTATTGCATGGTCAACACACCCGATGAACTTATTCGATTCGAGGATCCGAACGTTCATTACGTTGATCACATTGAACCATCTCTTCGCGTTACACGCGTGCCATATGAGCGCGATTCGGAACTTGAAGAAAAAATCAAGGAAAAAGTGGAAGCTGCCCGCGAATACTTCAACGAAGTAGTTGATTTGATCGCAATGGAGCATGCCGCCTAATTTACCGCCTCAGCATCGCAGCGGATCGGCACAAGCGTTTCCCGCGGAAGACGCGATGCAGAGGCCCAATTTCTCAACAAGGAGATGCAATGCAGCAACTTCAAATTCCGCCGCTCGAAGAAGGCGAAATCTACATCGGTGCGATCGGCGACAAGAATGGCGATTTTTATCATGTGATCTTGCTGCCCGGCGACAACGGCTATGCACCGTGGCAGGAGCAGATGGATTGGGCAAAGAGCATCGGCGGTGATCTTCCGAATCGCATCGAACAGGCCATGCTCTGGGCGAACCACAAGGATCAGTTCGAGCAGGACTGGTACTGGAGCAACGAGACGTATCACCGCAATGACGCCTACGCCTGGTATCAGGGCTTCGGCATCGGCGGCCAGAGCTACTACGGCCACAAGGACGACGACAGGTGCCGAGCGCGGGCCGTCCGCAGATTGCCCATTTAATCATTCATCTATTTCAACGGAGCATCGCAATGACGATCACGCTTGAGGCCATCGAGGCCAAGCAATCGGAGATTTCGAAGTTGATCGAATCGTTCAAGAAACAGTCAACTCGCAGCACCATTACGATTTTGGGCGCGACGATCAAGCTGGAGGCTGGCGAACATTACGCCGGCATCATTCTCGGAGACGACGGGCAACCGCTTCATCACTTGATTCTTCTCCCCGGCGACGTAGACGAAAAATCGTGGTCGGACGCGAAGTCGTGGGCCGCAGAGCAGGGCGGGGAATTGCCGACTCGACGCGAACAATCACTGCTATTCGCGAATTTGAAACAGTGTTTCGAGTCACGTTATTACTGGTCGGCGGAAGAGCGTGAATCGGATTCCGCCTACGCCTGGTGTCAGGACTTCGACGACGGCTTCCAGTACGACGGCCACAAGGCCAGCAGCGGTTGCCGAGCGCGGGCCGTCCGCAGGATAGCGGTAGGAGCATGACTTGGCGACCATCGAAAGCCTGATGAGTCGCACGCGAAAAGTCGGCGACTGTCTTGAGTTCACAGGTTACATCTGCAAAGCGGGCTATGGCCTCGTTTGGCACAACGGCAAGAACCGACTGGCCCATAGGGTGTCGTTTGATCTTCATCACGGAACGATTACGGATGGACGCGATGTGATGCATTCCTGTGACAACAGAAAATGCCTCAATCCAAAGCATTTGAATCTCGGGACGCGATTAGAAAACATGCAGGACATGATCGCGAAGAGAAGAGACAAACATCCCTGCGGATTGCACTCTGGAATGTCGAAAATCACGCCCGAGATTGCCATAGAAATCAGGCGTAGATATACGCCATATAGTCGGACGGATAGTTCTTGCGCTTTGGGGCGCGAGTTTGGCATTTCACAGGCCGCAGTATGGGCAATTATCACCGGCAAGACATGGGCTGATTGCTCGTAGCTACTTTGGTCTGCTGCGTCAGGCTAGCGCGAGTCATCAGGACCGCGCTGCACTAGCCAATGTGGTCCGCAGTCAAGGTCATGCGGTCGACGGCGCGCTCACGAAGAGCTATCGACGGGCACTCCATCAGTAACCCTTTCCGTCGGCAGCAAATCCCGCTGTCGGCGTGTGTTGAGGCGCCTGTCCGGGCCTCCTTTTTCGAGAGACATGATGGAATTCACCGTCCCGCAACTTGTTCGCCACAAACCATCGGGTAACGTTCTGGTAACGCGACGCTATTACGAAGCGACTCAATCGCGCGGTGCAGGCTATAGCTGCTCACCAGTCAAGAACAGCAACACAACGCGCGGCTATCCCATCGATGAGCTTGAGGCGATGGTACGAAAGCGCGGCGTGATTGATTACGACCTCGATATCGTGCCTCGCGCTCAGGGCGTCCTCAATTGGGAGGTTATTGAGCCCGTTGATCTTGCGCTGACTCTCTCGAACGTCGCCGCATGCGCTGGATGGACCGCATACCCCGAAATCGCGTGGGTGCAGAAGCCGGGTGACAACAGGAAGTCGTGGGCGCGCATCTTTCTCCATGGCACGCAATGGGGCGGTTGGACGGGGCAGGCTCACGCCATCGTATATGAGGGCGGTCAGTCGAAGTATCCGAGTCACTTGCGCGATGCGGTAGTTGATGCCGCAGTGCGTGCCGTGCACAAACGCAGCGAGCCAGCTGGAAATCTAGCCGCAGCCGTTCTGGATATGGAAGCGACGAAATACTACCAGCGCGAGGCCGCGATGCCATCAGCGTGGCTCCTGTCGATCTGCAAGCATGAAGTCGTCGACACCGGCACCGCAGATAGCAAGATGCGCGGCTGGCACCCTGCACACTGCTCGAAATGCGGCATGAATCTGTCCGTCGATTCGAGCGACTGAACCCCAACTGATTGAGTGAGACGAGCATGAGCGATATTCGGCATCAACTACGCGATCTAAGAGTCAAGGAAGGTGTCACGCAAACAGATCTCGCAAAATCCGTGGGGCTGAATAGAACCTCGATCACGAACATTGAGTCGCTGCGTCAGAAACTGACGATGGACAACCTAATCTGCATTGCGGACGCGCTCGACTATCGAGTCGAGGTCAAATTCGTCAAGCGTCGCTAACCCACCACTAACGCAGAGACGCATATGAGCGATACCGCAAAGAAGCTCCAGCAGATCCAGGTCGTGCGAGACGAAGACGGCTACTTCCACCATCCCGACCTGCGCCACTTCTGGGACGTGACGATGGGTGGCGCCGAGCATTGCACGAAGGAGCAGTGGCAGGCATTCGAGGCGGAAGCAGGCGTCAAGACGCAGATCGTCTACCTCGAAAGCGAGGACATGAACCACCCAGCTTACGTCGAGTACTTCGAGAAAGGTGGTGGCGTCGGCCTGGAATCCGGCGCCGCCTTCCGGTTGGTGGCTGGTCGAAATCAGCGATACCGAGGATGGCCCGTTCGCAGTCTGGGCAACGCATGCCGACACTCACGAGGATTGAACCAACATGGATGCTAAAGAACTGAAGCCGTGCCCGTTTTGCCGTAGCAGCGACGTGTGGACTGAATCCGCGCTGGGCAAACGCCAAGTGCTATGCAACTCGTGCGAGGCGTCCGGGCCTACTGAAGAGACGGACGACGAAGCAATCGACTCGTGGAATCGACTCGCCGCTATCCCTTCCGATGCAGCGCAAGCGCCGATCATCGCTTGGGTGCGCGCCGACGATCCCACCGACGCCGTTTCGGATGCAAAAAAGCGCGGCATGATCGAGAGCGCCGGGGCACCCGGCAAGAAGCTCGCCGCGTGCTATTCGGTGCCTGCATACGCCGCTCCCGTCGCCCCTGCTGCGGCAGCGCCGAAGCTTGTAATCGACGGCAAGCCGACCGAGAAAGGCATCTACGCGTGGATCGTCGAAGGCTCTGCGGCACTCGTGCACGTCCACAAGCGTCCGACCGATCATTCCCCGGGCAACGTGCTCAACGGCTCGCTGATCCATAACTGCGCGTTCTACGATGGCTGCGCCATTGATCAATGGACTGGCGGAACTTGGTACGGCCCGCTCAAGCATCCTGCCGCCCCTACGCCTACCGTCGCCGCAGATGCGGCAGCGCCGAGCCTGACGCAAGACGAAATCGACATGCTGATTCACGTGCTGCCGGAGCACTTCGGCCTTGATCGCGCGCAGCAGATCATCAACGCGCTGAAAGCTGCTCCTGCACCCGCAGCGCAGCCCGACGAGCGCGCGGATGCACTGCAAGATATGGCTTTCGTGAACGGCGTGCAGGCCGGCTATAAATTCGGCTTGGTCGAGGATCACGCTGCCTATGAGAAGTGCATCGCGGCGCGCGACGGCTATTTGAAAGTGCTGCGCGAGACGAGCGCCACCATTCAGCACTCCGACGCGCAAAGCGAACGGCAACGCCCGGTCGCGTGGGAATGCGCATCGCCGATTGGCGAAAAGCCCGCGCTTGCGTTTCTCACGTCGAAGGCCCCGACGCGAGAGCACTACGAGGCCCAGGGGTGGCGCGTTACGCCCCTCTATCTCGCCGCCCATCCCACCGAGCAGCGCATGAGCGATGCGGAACGCGGAGAAAGTCATGAGTAGTGAATTGAAACACTGCCCGTTTTGCCGCCGATTGCTTTCCGGGATTCAGCCATCTCTCGGTCTCGTGCAGGTCGTATGTGAGATATGCGAAGCGGCTGGACCGACAGCAGAGACAGAGGAGGAAGCCATCTCTGCATGGAACTCCGCTGACCCTGCATTGGTTGCGGCATTGCAAAAAGCGCTAGCTTACTGGATGCCCAAAGTGTTTGATGATCGCTCGGCGCATGACGCGTATCTGCTCGTCGGATACGAAGGCGAAGACGAAACCAGTTGCTGGGGCGATCAGATGGTCGCCGCGCTTCCTCGCTGGATGCCCGTCGACGAATCGCTGCCGACCGAACCTGGATGGTATCTGGCGATCCTTAAGCCCGATAACGATTGGGGACTCATGAGCGATACGGCACTGCAAGTCGAATTCGATGCGTACACGAACAAGCCCAAAGCGTTCACGTGCTTTTACGACCATCACGGCGACGAGGATATTACTGAGGCCGTCACACACTGGATGCGCATGCCTTCCATCGACGCCGCCCGCAAAGGATCCAGCCAATGAGCGAAAAGCGAGTCTGCTACTGCCACCGTTGCTGGAAAGAAACGGAAGAGCACGGCATCGGCTTTTGTGCTGAATGCTACAACCCGGCCTACGACACCTATTTCCTGCCGATGGACCGCGTGCGTCATAAGGCGACGGGGGAGGAATTGACGATCAACAGCGCGCACTACTTTTCCGTGGATGGGCGCCCCATGTTTAGTGTCTGTCGGAGACTCAAGCCCGGCGAAGAGCATCCTGGGCAACTCTACTATCAGGACGAGTGCGAGTTTGTCCATCGGCACGTTTTCCGTCCGTACAAGGGAATCCGCCGTTGCGACTGCGGGCAGATTTTCACCACGATGGCGGACACGATGCCGCCGAGAGAAAAGGTGACATGGCAATGACTATGCAAAAACATCGCGTACCGCGCCCCGCTGCGCAGGATGGTGCGCAATGAGCGAAGCGACGGAAAAATGTGCGCACGATGATGCGCAGAGCCGGGCGAAGTTTGAGGCGTGGTGGAACAGCGACGAGATATCGAGCAGCGTTTGGTGGTGGCGCGTAAAGAAGGTCGACGCATTCGATATTTGGAAAACCACTCGCGCCGCAGCGCTGGAGGAGGCGGCGCAACTCATTGACGAGGAAACGGAAAACGCACGCCATGAGCGCCTTTATCCAGGTCTCGTCGGAACGCTTGAAGAATGCGCCGACGCTATCCGCGCCCTCGCCAAATCCGAAGGGGTAGGCTGATGACCGATTGGCGATATGCCGAATACGCTCCCGAAGGCATCGAAGTCATGACCAAGATTGACGACGCGAATGGCGTGCGCAATGTCCAAACTCTCGTGCGGCGCGGAAATTTATGGTTCTTGCCGGACGAATCAATGTATGTCTACTACACGCCTACCCATTATAGGGAGATATGGTGAGCGATATAAATATCCCCAAACGCTTAAGAGATCGCGCGGATTTGGGTGACATGGGGCGTAAGCCGGAGAAGAAGGATCTTCTGCGAATCGCAGCAGACCTAATCGAACAGCAAGCCCGTGATCTCGCTGCCCTACGCCAAGATATCGAAGCGCAGATTCAGATTGCTAAGGAAGCGCGTGAGCGGGCCGAAGAGAATTTGAAGGATGCCAAGCGATATCGTTGGTTGCGAAGTCGGACGCGGTGCTTCGCTCTTGATATGGGTGGCAAGCATCGTTACGACCCGAGCGGGGCATTTCTACGTCTCGCCGGACCCTCTATAGATGATGCTTTCGATGCTGCTATCGAAAAGGACTCGAAATGACCAACGATGAAATCGCCGCCATTTGGAATGGCATGCCGGGCGGATATGACGGATTCTGCAAAACATGGGGGTTCATTCAGTTTGCGCGTCGTATTTTGGAAGTCGCCAATATTCAATCGACTACAGACGGTGAACGATACCGCACGCTTCGCGATCCAGGTTGCCCCGAGAACGGAACGGTGTACGCGTGCGTCTATGTACACGCGCCAGGAACCATCCCATATCAACGTGCGGTTGTTGGGAGGGAACTTGATTCGGTGATTGACTTCGCTATCGCACAGAAGCAGGAGGAGTGATGGACGCTATTAAACTCACTGACTGGCATCCTGCTAACGTTGATCCGCTGCGGATCGGCTACTACGAGATGATTAATGAATCCACAGGCACAATTTTTACCGCGTGGTATAGCGGCTGCATGTGGTTCCGCGATCTTCACGGGCCCACAGTTCCGCTGCTTCGAATCTGGCCATGGCGAGGCCTCGCTCAAGATCCTCAGAAGCAGACACTGACGCCCCGCCTGACCCACTGCGCCGCCAGTCGAGATGGCGAATGCAGTCACAAGAAATGCCCTCAAATCCGTGACAACGAACCATCCAAAAGTGGGCGGCACTGTCCGCTGGATATCAGGGACGAGGACGAATCATGAACCACGGATACACCTGCCGTCACGGCCTATCCCTTACTGAGCAGTGCGAAGCTTGCGACAAGGAGATTGCGCAGGATATTTTGCGCCGATGGGGTAAGCCGGTTGACGATGCGAGAGAAGTTGTAGGCGCCCCGGAGCGACGCGATGAAAGCGCAGTTCAAGGCTGAGAACCCGTCAGATATTCAGATGACCATGACGCTCACGATGACACTGGGCGAGTGGCGAGATTGGCGAGCACTTGACCGACACGCGTAGTTTTCGCGCAGACGGCAAGTTGCTGGACGCGATCAGGACGATGGTGCGCAAGGCGTCGCAGCACTTTGATGAAACGACGGAGGAAGCGTGACAGATCGCGAACTGTTGGAGTTGGCGGCGCACGCGGCGAAGTTCCGCGTGCATGGCTGGATTGGCGAGAAATTCTATGTAATCAATCCGCCAAACCCAGCCGCACATTACGATCCGTTTTCGTGGTCGCCGCTCGACGATGATGGGGATGCGTTGCGACTGGCCGTGAAGTTGGGGGTATGCCTCGAAACGGCGGCATCTATAGAGGTGGGCACATTTACTTATGCCGGGGTCACTGAAGGCGAATATGAGTCTGGGGTTGAAGCGTGGTATGTGACTAAAGAAGCAGTCACAATTACGGCTCAAGAGGTCTACGGCTCTGATCCATGTGCCGCCACACGCCGAGCTATTGTCCGTGCGGCCGCCGAAATCGCGAGGGCACAAGCGCAGTAATGGAAGCAGCGTTGGAAAAATTCTGGCCGCGACAAAGGCGGCGTGGGAGATCAAATGAAAGTCTTGCTCGGAGATTGGCTCGAATCACAATTCAGCCCAGCACCCGCCATTCGGACGGCTCGCACGTGGATCAAACAGGGGCGGATTTTTCCGCCGCCTACCAAAGTAGGCCGGTCCTATTATGTGGAGCAGGATGCCGTATTCAATGACGGCACCGCACGACCTCGACTTGCAGATCGCATTCCTCAATGAGCCCAAGACCTCGAATCAAGAAGCGCTCCAATTGGCCGGAAAACCTCCACGAACCACGGCCCGGCTATTTCACGGCGCGACCCACGTGACAAGAAAACTCACATTCTCGGGCGCATCCCCTTGGCGCAAGCGATTCACGAGGTAACTGAAGCCAACGTGATTGTTGCCAAAGGAAAGGTCACGAAAACGCTTGCCGAGCGGATTTCGGAAGAGGGCAAGACGGTGACCGACCTGATCGCCAGAATGTCGACTGACATTAAGGCGAGCACCCTGGCATCGCGCAAGTATCACGACGAAGAAATTAAGCGAGCATTCGGGAGCAAGGAGTGCAGAGACCTAACGGTAACGGACGCGTCGGATCTGGTCGAAGCGCTCAGGGAACGAGGTAAGTTGCGATGGGCACAAGCGGTTCGAACCCGTCTTATAAAAGTCTGCGCGAAGGGCGTCGCTCTAGGCTGGATGGAAAAAAACGTAGCAGAAATCACAGAAAAGGTTGCGGTTAAGGTCCAGCGCCAGCGCCTGACATTGGACCAATTCAACCTGATCTTCGAGAAGGCACCCGAAATCGCCGACTGGCTACAGGACGCCATGCTTTTAGCCCTAGTCTCCGGGCAAGATCGATCCACAGTAGGGCTGTGGCGACGCGACTGGATTGAGGGCCATGTTGTGGTGGCGAAGCGCATCAAGACAGGCGTGCAGATCGCGATTCCGCTTAAACTGAAGATGAAGGCAATTGACATGTCGCTGGAGGATGTCATCGAACGCTGCCGTTCAAGTGGAATCGAATCCGAATATTTGATTCATCATCGAAAGGCACATGGCTCTGTTGTGGCTGGCTCGCCTGTGAGATATCAGAGTTTTTCTCAGGCGTTCGCGGATGCTAGAACACTGGCTGGGATTGAAGGGGACAATGTGCCCACCTTCCACGAGATCCGCAGTCTTTCGAAGCGCTTATACCTTGATCAGGGCGGCGTCGACACGAAAGCGCTGCTTGGTCACAGCAATGATGCAACGGCTGACCTATACGCGAACGCTCGAGGAATTGAGCCTGTCAAGGTGAAGTACGACGGCTAAATCGCTTGTCTTATTTTGAACAAGTATTGAACGATTGTTGAACGAGCCAAAGCCGGACAAGCGTTTGCGCCCCGACATGCATATCCTACCTGCATGCGCGGGCGGCCGAAGCCGCGCGCTGGCGCGGGATCTTTGCGCCGGACCGGCTCAACGTGGGGCTGGTGTGGGCGGGCAATCCGCGCGCGGATCAGGCGGCGTCGAACGCCATCGACCAGCGCCGCTCGCTCGACGCGGCCGCGTTCCTGCCGTTGTTGCACACGCCCGGCGTGCGCTTCGTGAGCCTGCAACTGGGCGAGACCACGCGCCCGCGGATCGAGGCGTTGCCCGCCTCCGTGCGTCCGCTCGATCCCATGGGCGAAGTGCGCGATTTCGCCGATACGGCGGCCATCGTCGCGGCGCTCGATCTCGTGATTACCGTCGATACGTCGATGGCGCATCTCGCGGGCGCGCTCGGCAAGCCGGTGTGGGTGCTTTCGCGTTACGCGGCGTGCTGGCGCTGGTTCGAGGACCGCGACGACTCGCCGTGGTATCCACGCACGCGTGTGTTTCGCCAAACGCGCCGCGACGCGTGGGACGACGCGCTCGCCAACGTGGAGGCGGCGCTGCGCGCGCTGGCCGCATCGACATCGACATCGACATCGGCATCAAAACCGGCAAAGCGCTGAGTCGCGCGGCTCAGGCCGCCATCGACGCCATGAAGACGCGCCGGTAATTGCCGCCGAGCAATTGCGCCGTTTCGGCCTGCGTGAAGCCCGCGGCCAGCAGCGCGTTGCCGAGCGCGGGCAACTGCTCGTAGCTGCGGAACACGGGCGGGGCAATGAAGCCGAGCATGTCGGTGCCAAGACCCACGTGGTCCACGCCCACGATATCGGCCATGCGCCGGAAGCCGTGCGCCATCGCCGTCAAATCGTGGAAGCTGCCCGAGCTGGGCCACACGCCGATCACGCCGCCCGTTTGCGCAACCGCGCGCGCATGGTCGGCCGTGATCAGGCGGCTGCGCGCGCCGGGGTGCGTGGCAAGCGCGGTGTGCGAGAGCACGAGCGGTTTCGTGGTGACATCGGCGGCGCGCTTCACGAGATCGAAGGTGCCGTGCGCCACGTCCACGACCATGCCGAGCGCGTTGCAACGGCGCACCACGTTCGCGCCGAAATCGGTGAGACCGCCGTGCACGGGCGCCTCGGTCTGGATGTCGCCGAGTTCGTTCACGCGGTAATGCGTGAGCTGCAAATGCCGCAGGCGATGCTGCGTATAGGCCTCGTCCACGCGATCGACCTCGCCTTCGAGAAAGTCCGCGCCTTCCGCCGCGATGATGATGCGCGGTTGCGGCGCCGGAGCCGCGGCCAGATCGCTCGCCGAAGTCACCACGCCCAGCTGCTCGCGCGCGACGATCTCGTTCGCGCGCGTGAATTCCTCTTGCGACAACTGGTACAACTCGCCGGGCGCGGGCGTGCGCCACGCCTCGAAGCGCTTGCGGTCGGCGGACACGCGCGTGACGACCGTGTCGGTCACGATCGCGAGGCAGATCACGTTCATGCCGCCCGCGCGCATCTGCGCGCTCACGGGCAGAAACGGCCGGTTCGCGCCAATGGCGGGATTGCGCGAAACGATCACGCGGCCCGCGTGGCTGTGCATGTCGATGGTGAGCGCGTCGGGTGAGGCGCGCCACGGCGGCGTGTCTGGACTGGCGGCTTCGGCTTCCGTGTAATGGGCGAAGCGGCCCGGCGCGCACGCGGCCAGGCTCAACGCGGCGCCGGCGGCGAGGAACGCGCGGCGCGTCATGGGCGCGCTCGCGGAAGACAGCACGGCCGCGTCCATGCGGTAGCGCCAGCCCGCCGGGTCGTCGTGCAGGCGGGAGAGACGCCCGCGTAACGTCACGGGGCCGTCGTGCAACGCGATGGGGGCGAGCGCATAAGCTTCCACGCAGCTCGACGGATCGTGCGGCACGCAGCCGCCGCAGCACGGCTCGTTCGCGCTGAGCAGGAAATAACCGGCGGTTGCGGCTTCGGTGTCGAGTGGAATCAGCCAGCCAGTGAGTTCGAGTTCGGTGGATTCGTTTTGCGCGACAACGTTTTCGCGGATGGCGTTCCAGATGTCGATGGGCATGGCACAAGCCGCTGATCGGCGTTAATTACATCAATGAAAGGATAGGCGCACGTTTCAATCATTTTTCCTGGCGGAAGGGATTAAAACCGGAAAGCAGAATCCATTCAATCGAATCGTGCCGGAGCCCAATCTATAACCCTTTACGCGGGCGTTATGAGAGCGCTTGTCAAGCACGCCGGGCTCACAATTAGTTCCACCTCAAATAAGCTTCTGGTTTACCAGATAGTTGTCCGATAGCCCTAAAAATCCCTCCAAAGCCACTCAAGCCTCACGGTCTCGCGCCGTTAATTCGGGAAGGCTCAGATGTCTTGCGGACGCATCCGCCAGGGAGGATGAATGGGCGGTATGCCGGCGAATGGCAATTCTCAGAGGATTGCACGCCAACCGATTACCGATGTGAAAGGGCGGCTCATGGGTTACGAGCTGTTGTTCCGCGATGCCAACGCCGACGTGGCGCTCATCAACGACGCCGTGGCGAGCACCAACGCCGTGGTCGAACGCGCGCTGGGCGGTATCGGTCTCGACGCCATTTCGTCGGGGAAGGACTGCTACCTCAACTGCACCACCGAATTCCTGCAGTCGCCGGTGATCGACCTGTTGCCGCCGGACCGCTTCGTGCTCGAAATCCTCGAAACCTGCAAGCCGGGCCCGGCGCTCTACGCGCTTTGCAAGGCGCTGCGCGCGAAAGGCTTCCGCCTCGCGCTCGACGACGTGCGCGAGCTGCCGCCGTTGCTGCGCCAGATGCTGCCCGTCATCGACATCGTCAAGCTCGACTGGCTGGAGATCGCACCGGCCGACCGTTTGCCGATGGCGCGCGAACTCACGGCGCAGGGCATTGTCGTGCTCGCGGAAAAAATCGAGGACGCGCGCGAGTTCGAACTGGCGCGCGACGCCGGTTGCCAGCTGTTTCAGGGCTATTACTTCAGCCGCCCCGAAGTGTTTCCGGTGCGCGCCGTGCAGCCGCATTTCGCGGCGGTGCTCGACGTCATGCATTTGCTGATGAACGGCGCGCCGTACCGGCAACTCGCCGACGCGTTGCTGCGCACGCCCGCGCTGCTCGCGCAACTGCTGCGGCTCGCGTCGAGCGGGGCCGTGGGGCAGGCGTGGAAGGGCAATCTCGGGTCGATCGACGCGGCGCTGATGCTGGTCGGCACGGAGCGGCTGCTGCAATGGTGCGGCCTGCTCATGTACTCCGACCGCCTGCCGACCGGCGACGATCCGCTCGCGCAGCTCGCGCTCGAGCGCGCGGGCTGGATGCGCGAACGGATCGAAGAGACGCATCCCGACGACGAGTCGCTGGCGCGCCGCGCGGTGCTGGCCGGGTCGCTTTCGCTGCTGCACGTGGCGCACGGCGCGTCGGCCTCGACGTTCTGGCAGGGCGTGCGGCTCGCCGACGACGTGCACGCCGCGCTGGTCGACCGCAGCGGCCCGATCGGCCAGGCGCTCGCCGACGCCGAGTCGAACGAGCGGCAATGCGACTCGACCTCGTTCAGCGCCGCGTGAGTCGAAACGGCAATGCAAACGAATCGCCTCTGAAAACGCCGCGGAAAAAACCGCAACCGAATCCCCGTTAGATCGATATGGACTACAAAGTGAAAGCATCCCAGCATGGCGTGGACGAGCGCACGACGCTCACCAGCAACAACCGCCTCGAGTTGCTGCTGTTCCGCCTGGGTTCGGCGCGCAAGGGCGCGGCGCGCGGCCTGTACGGCATCAACGTGTTCAAGATCCGCGAGATCGTGACGATGCCGGAACTCACGCCGATCGCCGGTGCGCCCGAGCATCTCGCGGGTGCGGTGGATATTCGCGGCCAGATCATTCCGGTGATCGACATTGGCTCGATGATCGGTTCGGTGTCCGACAAGCCGCCCGGCATTCTGCTCGTGACGGAATTCTCGCGCGGCACCCAGGCGTTCGCCGTGGAGGAAGTGGAGGACATCGTGCGGCTCGAATGGCGCGAAGTGCTGAGCGCGGAATCGAGCGGCACCACGGGTTACGTCACGGGCGTGGCGCGCATCGATCCGGGCACCGAGAACGCGCGCCTCGCGCAATTGCTCGACGTCGAGCAGATCATGCGCGACGCGTTCCCCGAGCAGCATTCCGAAGTCAGCTCCGACGCCGTGGGCGCGGCCGTGCGTCTCGCGGGCGGCCGCATTCTCGCCGCCGACGATTCCGGCTTCGCGCGCGCGCTCATCGGCCAGGCGCTCACCGCGCTCGAAGTGCCGCACGTGATCGCGCACAACGGCCAGGCCGCGTGGGAATTGCTGGAGAAACTCGCCGACGAGGCGCAAGCCGAAGGCATGCCGGTGCGCGACAAGGTGTCGCTCGTCATCACCGACCTCGAAATGCCCGAG
Organism: Paraburkholderia acidisoli; assembly: GCF_009789675.1. NCBI lineage: Bacteria > Pseudomonadati > Pseudomonadota > Betaproteobacteria > Burkholderiales > Burkholderiaceae > Paraburkholderia > Paraburkholderia acidisoli. The sequence continues at coordinate 695,395 of NZ_CP046916.1, forward strand.
ATGGACGGCTTCATGCTCACGCGCAAGATCAAGTCGGATCAGCGCCTCAAGCATGTGCCCGTGATCATTCATTCGTCGTTGTCGGGCAGCGCGAACGAAGCGCATGCGCGCAATGCGGGCGCGAACGGCTATATCGCGAAGTTCGCGCCGGCCGAGTTGTCGGCGGCCATTCGCAAGGCGCTGGCGGCCTGAGCCGCTTTCGATCGGGCACGCGGCGCTTCAGCGCTGCCTGCCCGACGCCTGATCGACGAAACCCCTTGCGCGCCCCCTCTATGGCGACGTCAACGACGAGGTCGCGCACACGAAGCTCGACGCGCGATTCACGTTGCCCTTGCCGACATAGCGCGCGAAGCCCGGGTAGCGGCACAGCGGCCGCGTGCGGCCGTTGCTCGCCTCGGTGAGATCGGTCATCACCAGCGTTTCGGGCGCCACGCCGCGTGCGACCCAGTCGTCGAGCGCGCCGAGCAGGTCCACGGACGGAATGAACACGCCGTTGCCGTGCTGATAGCCGGGCACCATGTAGAGCCGCATGAAACTGTCCACGCGCGGCTCGCCGTAGCGCGCGATCAGGCTGTTGTAATAGGCGATGGTCTGGTTCGGGCTGATGACTTCGTCGGCGAGACCTTGCAGCGTGATGAGCTTGCCGCCGTGCGAGAGATAACGCGCGATGTCGGGGTTCATCGCGCCGATGGTGGTCGAGAGCGTCACGAGGCGCTGCTGGTAGCGGCCCGGATGCTCCACGTCGAAATTCGACGAATCGAACGTGGGATCGTGCGTGACGAAGTACTTGACGTACGCGTCGCCTTGCGCGAACAGATAACCGTTGGCGATGAATTCGAGCTGCGGCAGCCGTTGCGGCGAATGCGCGAGACCGAGCCCGCTCGTGAAGCGCGTGCCCTGAAACACGTTGTAGCCGTGGTACGTCTCCACGTTCCACGCGAGCGGATACGGCAGGCGCAGGCCGTCGCGCAGTTTTTCGAGCGTGGCGAGTTGCGGCGGCGTGAGGCAGTTTTGCGTATTCACGGGGTCCTGCAGCGAGCAGCGCAGCGACCCGATGATTTCCGGCTCCTTCGCGCGGCACGCTTCCACGTCGCTGACGAGGCCGTCCGCCACGCCGTCGAGCGCGTCGCAGGCCGCGAGCACCCGCGCATACACGCGCTCCAGCAAATGCGGCGGCACGAAGCCGCCGGGCACGCGATATTCGTCCTGTCCCACTTCCACGCCCAGCAGGCGCACGCCCGAGAAGTTCAGCGCGGGCGCGTTGGCGATCACGCCGTCGTAGTCGTCGGGATAACGCTGGATCACGGTGTAGCCTTCGCGGCCGCCCGTCGAGCCGCCCGCGAAATACATGTACTGCGGCGCGCGCCCGTAGCCGCGCAGGATCAGCGCGAGCGCCGTGTCGTGCGCCTTCTTCAGGTGCGCGTAGCCGAAATTCGTCACGGCTTCGTCGAGCAGCCCGAAACTCGCCTCCGACGAATCGCCGATATGTCCCGAGTCGTCGCCGAAAGTGGCATAGCCGCGCGCGAGCGGGGCGCGGTCGGGCGAGAACGGCACCGGGCCCGTGCCCGTCACCACCACGCCGTTGTAGCCGCCGCCGCCGAATTGCAGCGCGCGGCCGTTCCAGCGGCTCGGCAGATTCAGTTCGAAGCGGATGTCGGGCGTGCCCGCCGTTTGCGGCCGGATCACGCCGGTGATGCGGCAATAGTCGCCGTTCTGGTTGCCGGTGGCGGTGGCCGGGATCATCGTGGCGGTTTGCACGAGCGCGCCGCCGGTGGGCAAGCCGATCACGGCGGGCGGAATGACCACGCCCGCGAGATCGGCGCAATGGAGCGGCAGCGCAGGCGTGCGCTGCGCGTAAGCATGGCCGCAGGCGAGCAGGGCGAGCGCCGCCCATAACGCGCAACGGAGCGCGTGGCGCGCGCTCCGTGTGGGTTGTCCTGCCGCGAAGGCGCGGAACGCCGGAATGCGAAACCCCCGACGCCTCATCGGCAGCCGGCGCCGTTGACGCTCGCGCGCGCCTTCTGGCGCCCGAGCGTGCCGCGCCAGGTTTTGGCGAGCAGGAGCATCGCGGCAATCGCCACCATGTCGCCCGCGAGCGCCGCCGCCACGCCCGCCGTGCCGTGCAGCGCGCGCGGCGTGGCCGTATCGACGATCACCGAGATCAGCGTGCCGCCCACGAAGCAGACGAGGCCGGTGCGGCCGACGTTCACCACCGAGGGCAGCCACGCGGCGAGCCGCGCGATGGTGCCGCGATGCACGAAGTACGCCGCCACGATGGCGACGCCGATAAAGTTCACGACGCGTGAGAACGCGAGATGCTGTTTCATGGCACCGGGCAAAGGTTGAGTCAGGACGAACAGCTTGACGGCCGCGAACGCCGCGACGGCTACGATCGCCAGCCGCAGGATCCAGCGCGCCGTGACCGATGCCTTGAAATCGGCGGACATCGGGTGCAGCCGGCAAAGTATGCCGAACACGAACATCAATTGCCAGGCAAATGGATTGAACGACCAGTTGGCGAGGTCGCTCACGCGCAGCAGCGCGGCCAGTTGCGGCGCGAGCGCCCAGATCACGAGGCTCGCGGTGAGGGCGGCGAACGGCGCGCGGCGGGCGAACGGCACCGTTGCCGGGACACAGAGCGCGAACAGGACATACATGGGCAGCACGCTCGACAGATACGGCTGGCGCGTAAGCGAAAGCGTATGCAGCGTTTCGCGAATCGGGTGCGCGGCGAACGGCGCCCAGCCGCTCAGGTCGGCGGCGGTGGCGTTCAGGTGCGAGGCCGCGAGCAGCGCGCCCGAGAGCAGCGTGAGCACGGCCGTGAGCAGGTAGGCCCGGTAAATTTCCCAGCTGCGTTTGAAAAAACGCCCTTGCGCCGCGCCCACGCCGCGATGCGCGAGCACCGCCTCGTAGGCGGCGGCCGAGGCATAGCCGCCGAGAAACACGAACACTTCGGCGGTATCGCACAGCGCATAGGCGTGCAGCGTCAAATGCGACAACGCGCTGCCGGGAATGTGATCGATCACGATCACGATCAACACGACACCGCGGAAAAAGTCGACTTCGATCGAACGTCCCTGACGGGAATCCATGTGGCCCTCGCTGACTGGCGGGCCGCCCGCCCGAACGTCATGACGACATGAACGGCGGCCTCGCGATGAAAGGAGAAGGCAAGCTCGCTGCGCTTCCTCTTGCACGTACGAACGGAAGACGCAGGTATTGTTCCCCGCGCGAGGCCCAAACCCGCCGTTTCGCGCCGATTAAGCCGAAGATGACGCGCGCGCCATGTTGCCGTCAGGCGCGTGACAGTCTGCCGCCGGAGGACGGGCGGCGCCGCGCGGCCGTGGCGCGCACAACGAAAAATGCGCCGTCCCGCTCGTGGCGGAAACGGCGCATGGCCAGATGTCCAACGAATCGACGGCGTGACATCAAACCGTCGAAAAGCTCAGAACCCTCAGAACTGATACCCGACCCGCACCTGGCCCTGCTGCGCCGAGGCGTGCGTCGTGTTGATCAGCGCGTCGTAGCTCAGCGAGACCGAAAGATTCTTCTTCGGATGCAGCGTCACGCCCGCGCCCGCCGTGAAATAGCCGCGCGGCAGGCTCGTGCCCGGCGCCGTGAACAGCGTGCCGTCGCTGGCCGCCACGCTCATCGCGCGGTTCGCGTCGAGCAGTTCGTGCGCGTAGCCGAGGCGCAACTGCGCGTTCACGGGGCGCAGCGCGTCGCCGAAGGCACGGTCGACGGTCACGCCCACGTACGGTTGCAGGCTGCGCACGTTGTCGGTGCCCACGGCGAGATCCTGGCCGCCCGCGCCGCTTTCGCTGAAGGCGTCGGCGTGGAAGTACGCGTAGCGCAGGCCCACGCTCGGCGTCACCGTGAAGCTGCCGAGCGTCATCGGCAGGCTCGCCTGGCCGCCCAGGTTGAATTCCTCGCCCGAGTGGTCGCCTTCGGCCGTGCCGACCGCGCCGAACGGACGCTTCTGCGACATGAAATCCACGCCCACGCCGAGCGTCGCGCCCAGGTTGACCGGACCGTAGGCGCGGCCGCCGTAGAGCGCGGCGCGCAGCGCGTCGGTGGTGCCCGAGTCGCCCGTGTTCGATTCGTCGATGTCGGTGTGGTCGTAGCCCACCGCGATGCCGGTCGTGTACGCGCCCACCTGGTGTTCGAGACCCGCGAGGAAGCCGTAGCGGTCCGCCTGGAAGCCCGGCGCGCCGTTGCTGCCGCCCACCTTGGTCTGAATGCCCGTGGCCGTGATCCAGCCGGCCGGGTTGCCGGCGCTGGCGCCCGCGCCCGCATTCGCGAGGCGGCCGAGCAGCGCGGCGCTTTCGGCCTGCGAGGCGAGGATCGCCGAAGTGCCCGCCGCCGTGTAGATGCTGGTGTTGTTCGGCGCGACCACGGTCGTGCCCGTGCCGGTGCCGGAGAGCACGAGCTGCACGTTGTTCGCGCCGTAGCTCACCGCCTGGGTCAGCGTGCCGATGTTCGCCGTGCCCGAACTCGTGACGCTGCTGAAGGTGCCGCTCACGCCGCCCGCCGCCGTCACCAGCGTGTAGGTGTGCGCCGAGTAGGTGCCCGGATCGTAGGTGATCGCGAGCACGCCGTTGAGCGTCGCCTTGCCGTTCACCGCGAGCTGCGAAGCGGCGGTCGGGCTCACTTCGATGGCGAGCGTGGCCGTGGAAGCCTGCGCGTAGTTGCCGCCCACGGTGAGCGTGCCGATCGAGCCGCCCGGCTGGACCGTGCCCGAATTGTTCACGCTGCCCGCGACCGTGCCGTGGCCGCGCAGCGTGCCGGCGGCGTCGACATTGGCGGTGCCGCCGAGCACGGCCGATGCGTTGTCCGCGTCGCCCACTTCGAGCAGGCCCGCGCTCACTTCCGTCGTGCCCGTGTAGCCGCTGCTGTTGCCGTCGAGGATCAACGAGCCCGTACCTTGCTTGACGATCGAGCCGCTGCCCGTGAACGCGCCGGCGTACGTGCCGCTCGCGTTGGCGAGCGTGAGCTTCTGCGCGCCGAGCGCCACCGTGCCGGAGCCCGAGAGGTTTTGCACCGTCGCGCCCGAGGTCGTGCCCGAGATGTCGAGCGTGCCGTTGGTCGTCACGCCGCTCGATGCCGCGATGCTGCCGCTGCCCGTGAGCGCGAGCGTGGCGCCCGTGGCCACCGAGGTGCCGCCCGTGTAGGTGCTGGCGGTCGTGAGCGTTTCCTTGCCGCCCGTCACGCTCACGCCGCCCGTGCCGCTGATCGCGCCGCTGTAGGTGCCCGCCGCGTTCGAAAGCGTGAGCGTCTTGCTGCCGAGCGCGACCGTGCCGTTGCCCGAGAGCGTCGTGATCGACGCGCCCGAGGTCGTGCCCGAAATGTCGAGCGCGCCCGCGTTGGTCACGCTGCTCGACGCCGCGATGCTGCCGCTGCCGGTGAGCGCGAGCGTGGCGCCACTCGAGATCGACGTCGCGCCCGTGTAGGTGTTCGCGCCCGAGAGCGTCTGGTTGCCCGTGACGGTGACCGCGCCGCTGCCCGCGACCGTGCCGCCGAAGCTGCCGCCCGAAAGCGTCGCGCCGCCGCTGCCGACCGTCACCGTGCCGGTGCCCGAGAGATTGCCGAGCGTGCCTTGCACCTGCAGCGTGCCGTTGTTGACGACGTTCGCGAGGATGATGTCGCCCGAATCGGACAGGATCAGCGTGGCGCCGGTCTGGATCAGCGTCGTGCCCGTGTAGGTGCTCACGCCCGTGAGCGTTTGCGTGCCGCTCACGAGCGTGAGGCCGCCCGTGCCCGAGATCGAGCCGCTGAAGACGCCGCTCGCGTTGGTGAGCGTGAGCGTCTGGCCGCCGAGGTTGACGGTGCCGCTGCCCGCGAGGCTCGCGATGGAGGTGCCGGCCGTCGTGCCGGAAATGTCGAGCGCGCCGTTGGCGGTCACCGCCGATTGCGCGAGGCTGCCCGTGCCGGTGAGCGCGAGCGTCGCGCCGCTGGCGACCGTGGTCGCGCCCGAGTACGTGTTGGTGCCCGACAGCGAAACCGTGCCCGCGCCCACGTTGACCGCGGAGAAGTTCGAGATCGCGCCGTTGTAGGTGAAGGCGTTGCCCGAGCCCGGCGTCATCGTGAGCGTGCTCGTGCCGGTGCCGCCGCTCATGTCGCCGGTGACCGAGGCCACGCTGCCGAGGATCGACACCGTGCTGTTGCCGCTGCCGAGGTCGATGGCCTTGCCCGTGCCGTCGGCCTTGATCGTGCCGTAGTTGGTGACCGTCGACGCATTGCCGCCCGTCGAGACCACGGCTTCCGAGCCGCCGCCTTCGAGCGTGCCCGTGGCTTCGTTCGTGATCGACACGGTGAAGGCGTTGGCCGCGCCCGTCACGGCAATCGCGCCCGCGCTCGAACCGTAGATGAGGCCGCTGTTGTCGACGGACGTATTGGCGTAGATGCCCTGCGTCGGGATCGCGGCGCTCGTGACCGGGTCTTTGTCGAGACCCGCGAGCGTGATGCCGCGGCCGAGGCCGCTGTTGGCCGTGCCGTCGCTGTTGGTGGCCGAGTTGTAGCCGGCGATGGTGCCCGTGTTGACGATCGTGCCGCCGCCCACGGTCACGCCTTCGCTCGTGTCGTTGTACGCGTGCAGCGACTGGATCGTGCCCGAGTTGGTGAGGTTGACGAGGCCGTCCACGTCCACGCCGTCGCCGTCCGAGCCCTTGCCGTCGTTCAGGCCGTCCGCGTTGCCGTTGCCGGTGATGGTGCCCGCGTTTTTGACGGTGACGACTTCTTTCGCGTTGAAGCCGTCGATGTTGATGCCCGAGCCGTCGTCGCCCTTGATGACGCCGCCCTTCGCGTTGGTGACGGAGAGCGTGAAGGTGCCGTCGCCCGCGGGATCGGCGCCGCCCGTGATGCCGTGGCGGCCGCCTTCGATCACGCCCGTGGCTTCGTTGGTGACGGCCACGCCCGAGTTGTTCTGCGCGTCGATGCCGTCGCTGCTGTCGCTGAGCGCAATCTGGACCGGGCCGTCGCTGGTCGCCACCGTGCCGACCGAGTTGTACGAATAGATCGTGCCGGCGTTGTCGATGGTGCCGTTCACGCCCGGGCGCACCGCGTCGGCCTCGTAGGCCTGAATGAGCCCGGTCACGCCGTTGTAGACGGAGTTGGCGCCGGTCATGATCTTGTTGAAGTCGATCGCCTGTGCACCGCCGATGCTCGCGTTGTACGAGATGATCTTGCCGTAGTTGGTGATCGCGACGTTGTTGTCGGCGTACTGGATCTGGATCGCGTCGTTGTCCGCCGCCGAGATGACCGCGCCCGCATTGTTGATGACGGTGAGCGAAAGCGGGTCCGACTTGTCACGAATCGCGCGGCCGGCATTGTCGCCCGTCAGGGTTTCCGTGATCGTGCCGTTGTTCGTGATGGTGCCCGTGCCCTTTGCGGCGATCGAATTGCTGCCGTCGCTCACGTTGAGCGTGACGCCGCTATTCACCGTGACCGAGCCGTTGGCCGCGAGATTCTGCGAGGTCGTGCTGTTCGCGGAGAGCACGATATTGCTGCTGGCCGCGTGCGCGTAGCCTTGCGCGAACAGCGCCGTTGCGAGCGCAACGATCTGCGCGATGCGCTGCTTGCGGAACAGGCTGTCCGCGCGTTCGCGGGCGGGATTGCCGATGCGGCCCGTGGCCGTTTGCCCCGCGCCTGCCTGGCTTCCCGCGTTCGCCTTGCCGGTCTCGGCGATCGCCTGCATGACGCCCAACGCGTGATTGAACACGACTCGGTAGATGTGATTCATCGCTGCATTTTTCTCGTTCTGTCGGCGCTGTCTTCGACGAGCAACCTTGGTGGATCGGCCAATCCGGGCATGTCGGTCAGTCCACGTGTCAGGCAGTCGGAAACGCAGCCAGGCGGTCGATGCGGGTAGCGCCGCGCCTCGTCGTTCACGAGCTTCTGATGGGTGATGGAGTGGCCGCGCAAAGCTGCTTGCTGCCGGGGCACGGGTCTCCCGCTTCGGAAGTTATTTCTTGTAAGGACGCGGGCCCGGCATGGCGCAAATGGCGCGAAAGCCCCGGCCTGGCGCTTACGGGGCGCTATTCAGCCACGCGGATATGACGTGTCCGTGACGTCTTTTGAAAGGAGTTGATTACGGCGTATTACGCGCGGGAAGGTCGGCCGGGGCAGGCGAGCGGGGGGACGAAGACTCGGGCGCAGACCCGGCGGAGGCCGGCGGAAGCGGTTGCGCGCTCAACCAGAACGCGCGCGCGAGCAGGGCGCGGCGCACGGGCACATCGAAAAAACGCTCGACGCACCACGCAAGCAGCACCACGCCGGGCAGCAGCGCGAGCGCCGTGACGCCGAGCGGATGCGGCAGCCACCGTTGGCGCGTCATGAGGTCCTGCAGGAGGAACGCAAACGGCACGTGCAGCACATAGATGCCGTAGGAGACAAAGCCCGCGAACGCGAACCACGGCGCGCAGCGCGCGGAAGGTTCGATGCGCGAGGCGGCCCACACCACGGCGGGCAGCGCCACGAGCACGAGCGCGAGATTGGTGGCGGCTTGCCATGCGCGCGGCACCGGCGCGACGAGCAAGCCAATGGCGAGCGCGACCACGGCGAACGCGGCGGCGTCGCTGGTCGTGCCGCTCGGGGCATCACCGCCGTGCCATCGATACAACAGCAAACCCGCGGGAAACGCGTAGCCCACGCGCGCAAAGCCGAGATGGAAGGTGGGCCAGAGCGCGCCGCCGTCGATCCCGCTCGTGAATGCGGCCACCGTGAGTGCAAATGCACAGATCGCCATGATCGCGAGCAGCACGCGCGTGCCCAGATAGCGATGCCACACGCCGTAACTCACGCTGGCGAGCAGTTCGAAAAACAGCGACCACGCGGGAAAATCGAGCGGATAAAAGTAGTGCTGCACGCCGGGCCACGGATACAGCGTGCGCATCGCGGCGGGAAACGGCAGCATCAACACGCCCGTGGGCAGCGCGGAAGCGATCAGCGGCCAGTCGGACACGGGCAGGCGCATGGCCAGCGCGAGCGTGCCGAGCACGAGGCCCGCGAGATAGAGCGGGTAGAGGCGAATGAGCCGCAGCGTGGCGTATTGCACGCGATCCAGCGCGCCGCTGCGAAGTTTGCGATCGTAAGCACTGCCGATCACAAAGCCGCTCATGGCGAAGAACAGGTCGACGGCGAGATAGCCGTGCGTCGTGCGGTGCAACTGGAACAGATACGGAAAGTGCACGAGCACGACGACCAGCGCGGCGGCACCGCGCAGGCCATCCAGCGTTGCATATCTCGGCGGCGAACCAGGCTGGCGCATGATGCCCTTTCGCGAGAGCGGCGAAACGAATCAACGAATCGCCTTGGGGGGGTGACCTCGATTGGGTCGCCCCTCGGGTCACACTTTTTTCTCACGAAATTTTGCAGCGCGCCATCGCGTTCGGGCTCAGGTCTGGAGATTGTCCGAATCGACCTGGGGCGATGGGCTCATCGAGCGTTGGCCGCGCGCAATGTCTTCAAACCATGCGCTTTTAGCCGGATTTTCAGCCGCGCTTCCAGCCATATTCGATGAAGGTGCGGCAGAGCAGCTCCATGCCTTTCGCGTCTTCGGCGTCGAAGCGCGCGAGGTGCGGGCTGTCCACGTCCCACACGCCGATCAGCTCGCCTTCCGGCGTCACGAGCGGCACGACGATCTCCGACTGCGACGCCGAATCGCAGGCGATATGGCCGGGGAATGCATGCACGTCGGGCACGACCTGGGTCTGCCGCGTGGCCGCCGCCGTGCCGCACACGCCCTTGCCGAGCGCGATGCGCACGCAGGCAGGCTTGCCCTGGAACGGGCCCACGACGAGTTCGGTGCCGTCGAACGAATAGAAACCGGCCCAGTTGAGGCCGTCGAGCGAGTGGAATACGAGCGAAGCGAAGTTCGCGGCGTTCGCGATGACGTCGGATTCGCCTTCGATGAGCGAGCGCGCCTGCGCGGCGAGCGTTTCGTAGCGGGCGGTCTTGTCGGCGGGCAAAGAGTCGGAAAGCGAGAACATATGTCGGTCGATCGAAGTAGGGCGCGCTCGCCCGCACGGTGTTCACCGTGCGACTGCCAGCGCGCGCAAGGACAAACCCCGATTTTATCAACTCGTGCGGCGGCCTGTGCGCGGGCGGCAACGCCGCGTGCTCAGACCGCGCTGGCCGCGTCGGTGGCCCGTTGCGTAACCACCGTGTTGCGGCCGGCGGCCTTGGCCTTGTAGAGCGCTTCGTCGGCGGCCTTGATGATCTTCGCGACATCGACATCGACATCGACATCGACATCGACATCGACATCGACATCGACATCGACATCAAGATCGCTACCCGCATCGGACCCGGGTGTCCAGCTTGCGCAACCGATGCTCGCGGTCACGCGTCCGTATTCGCTGCCCGCGTGCTCGATCCCGAGCGCGGTGATGGCCGCGCGCAGTTTTTCGGCGATGGCGCGCGCGCCTTCGGCGGGCGTGTCGGGCAAGACCACGACGAATTCCTCGCCGCCGTAACGCGACGCGGTGTCGGCCGGGCGCCGGATGCTTTCGCCGATACAGCGTGCCACCGCCGCGAGCGCGTCGTCGCCGGCCTGATGGCCGTACTGGTCGTTGTAGGCCTTGAAGCGGTCGATATCGACGAACAGCAGCGAAAACCCGCTGCCCGCGCGTTTCGCGCGCCGCGATTCGGCTGCGAGAATTTCGCCGAACGTGCGCCGGTTGGCGAGGCCCGTCAGGCTGTCCGTGCGCGCGAGCAGTTGCAGTTCCGACTCCGCGCGCACGCGCCTGCGCAACTGCGAGCCCAGCATGAACGACAACGCGACGAAGCCGAGCGCGAACACGCCCATGAGCGAGCCGATCGTGAGCGCGCGGCGGTGCCACGCGGCGTAAATGTCCTGCGGCGCTTCGGCAACCATGATGACGAGCGGCACGTGAGGAAAGCGCCGGTACGTGTAGAGCCGGCGCACGCCGTCGACAGGCGAGCGCGCCGTAAAGCTGCCTTCGCTGCCCGGCTCGAAATGGCGGAACGTGGGCGCCTTCGAGTAATTGCGGCCGATCAGTTTCGGGTCGTAGGGCTGGCGCATGACGAGCGTGCCGCTGGCCGAGAGCAGCGAGATCGCGCCGTTGGTGCCGAGCGACAGGCCGCTGAACAGATCGTGGAAATAGTCGAGATTGATGGCGATCATCACGATGCCCGCGAACGTACCGTCCGGGTGCGTGAGGCGCCGGCTCAGCGCGATGCTCGGCGTGCCGTTGCGCAGGCGCGAGCGGAACGGCTCGCTCACGTAGAGCCCGGCGTCGTGGTCGCGCTGCACCGTGAAGTAGTCGCGATCGGCGAAGTTGGCGTGACGCGGCGTGTCGTGCGCCGAATCGATGACGATATTGCCGGCCTCGTCGAGCACGAGCATCGAGCCCAGAAAGTTCGCCGTGGCCGCGCGGTCGAACAGCAATTGCGAGCGCAGATGCGGCGGCAGCGCCATCACGTCGTCGTGTTTGAGTCCTTCCACCACGGCTTCGAGCGAGAGCGCATAGAGCTCGAAGTTGCGCTCGATATCGCGTTCGGCAATGAGCGCGACGTTGCGCGACGTGTCGCGCGCGCGGTCCAGCGCGTCGTGCCGGCTTTGCAGCAACACGGTCGCCAGCAGCGCGACCATCACGAACGCGAGCAGCAGGCCGCCGAAGAAAATGCCGTTGGGGCCCGTGAGTCGTCGGGCCCAAACGCGCGCGTGTTTCGCGAATGCGGCCATCATCCGGACCAGGGTTTGGTCGAGGCATCCAGCGCGGCGCGGCTTTCTTCGAGCCACGCCAGGGCGTTGGGCGCCTCCACCGGGCGCGAGAACCAGTAGCCCTGCACCTCGTCGCAACCGTTTTCCACGAGGAAGTCGAGCTGGCGGCGCGTTTCCACGCCTTCGGCCACCACGTGCATGCCGAGCGTCTGGCCGAGCGCGAGCACGGCCTTCACGATCACTTCGTCGGCATGCGAGCGGCCGATGCCCTTCACGAACGACATATCGAGCTTCAGCCGGTCCGCCATGAAGCTGCGCACGTAGCCGAGACTCGAATAGCCGGAGCCGAAATCGTCGATGGCGATCGACAGCCCCATTTCGCGCAATGCCCGCAGCGTTGCGAGCGAGCGCGGCGCCATCAGCACGCCTTCGGTGATCTCGAGTTCGATGTTGCGCGGGCTCACGCCGGTGCGCTCGAGCACGGCAGCGATCATGCGCGGCAGATCGGAACGCACGAACTGCACGGGCGAGACGTTCACCGAGACGACGATGTCGGGATACCGGCTCGCCCACGCCCGGGTCTGGCGGCACGCGGTCTCGAACACGAATTCGCCGATTGGCACGATCAGCCCGTTTTCTTCCGCGAGCGGAATGAACACGGCGGGACTGACCGGCCCGCGCTCGGCGTCGTTCCAGCGTACCAGCGCCTCGAAACCCGCGGCCTCGCCCGTGCGCGGATTCACGCGGGGCTGGTACGCGAGCGTGAACGCGCGTTGCGTCACGGCGCGGCGCAGCGCGTGCATGAGGCTCGTGCGCGCGCTGTTTTCCGTGGCGAGATGCTGGTCGAAGACCTGCATGCTGTCCGGTCCGATCGCCTTCGCGCGGTACATCGCCGAATCGGCATATTTGAGCAGCACGTCCGGGTCGCGCGAGTGGTCGGGGAACACGGCCACGCCCACGCTCGCCTGGGTGGCCACGACCTTGTTGCCGATCAGGAAGCCGTGCGTGAGCGACTCTTTCATCGCGGCGGCTGCGGCCACGAAACTGTCGAGGTCGCCGCGCCCGTAGAGCACGGCCACGAACTCGTCGCCCGCGTAACGCGCGACCACTTCGCCCTGCGCGATATGGGCCGAGAGACGGCGCGCGACTTCGCACAGCACCTCGTCGCCGGCCGTGTGGCCGAGCGAGTCGTTGATCTCCTTGAAGTTGTCGAGATCGAAGAAGGCGAGCGCCATTTTCTGGTGCTCCCGCGTCGCGAGTTGCGTCATGGCGTGCAGGCGCGCCGTGAGACCGAGGCGATTGGGCAGGTGCGTGAGCGCGTCTTCGTTGGCCTGGCTGCGCAACTGCTCCTGGTAGCGAATGCGCTCGGAGACGTCGCTGAACACGGTCACGCAATGCGTGGGCCGCTGCTGGTCGTCGAGCACGGGCGCCACGTGCAACGCGATCCAGTACGGCGTGCCGTCGGGCTTGACGCTTTGCAACAGGCCGCTGCCCTCGTTGGCGGATTGCATGGCTGTCCGGATCGCCAGCGCTTCGTGTGACAGCGGGTCCGTGCCGAGCATGGTCCAGTGCTCCGCGCCGGTCGCTTCCCGCACGGAATGCCCGGTGATGCGCTCGAATGCGCCGTTCGCATAGGTGATGACGTCTTCGCCCGCGATGCGCCGCGAGATCACGACCGCGTTGTTGGTGGCTTCGAGCGCGCGGCTGCGTACCCGCAGCGTGTCCTTCGCCTCTTCGTGTGCGGTCACGTCGTGCGCGGTGATGAAGCAGGCCTCGCGGTCCGCATAGTCGAGCAGATGCCAGGCGACGTCGACATAAATGATGGAACCGTCCGCGCGCTTGTGACGGCGCACGCCGCCCGAACCGCCGCGATTGCCGGAGTCGATATAGCGCCGCAGGTCGCGGCGGAACGCTTCGACGTCGGCGAGTGGACGCAGTTCGTCCACCGACATCGCGCGTAATTGCTGCAGCGTGGCGTCGTATTGACGCTGCGCGGCGGCGTTGGCGGTGAGGATCGCGAGGTCGTTCACGTCGAAAATGAGCATCGCAATGGGATGCTGCTCGAAATATTCGCGAAAGCGCCGCTCCGCTTCGAGCGCGACGATCCGGGAGGCACTGCGCGAAAGCGCCGCGCGATGGCTCGTGAATACCGCGAAGATGAGCAGCAGCGCGCCGGCCGTGGCCGCGGCGATCAGCGACAACTTCTGCCGAGCGAGCTGCGATTGCGAACTCATTTGCATCGCGCGGATCTGATCGCGTTCCTGGCTGCGCAACGCGGTGAGCAAAGTCATGATCGAGCTGAGCGTGTCGTTCGCGTGTTGCAGCAGCGCCGGTTCGAGCTTCGCGCCCGCGTCGGCGAGGGCGATATTGCGGGCGGCGGCGTCGAGCTGTTCGGGCCAGACGGCGCTCAACGCGCGCAACTGGCGCAGCGTACGCGTAATGCGCGCGCCGCCCCGCGCGTCGCGTTCGAGGCGGTCGTAGATGCCGGCGACCGTCGCCGCCCGCTTGATGGGCCATGCACGCGAGGTATAGCCGGCCGTACCGACGCCTTTGAGAAAGTCGGTGTTGGCCGCCATGTGCAGCGTGAGCAGCGTTTCGAGTTCGGCCGTGACGCCCAGCGCGCTTTGCAGTTCGCGATCCTGCGCGCCGCGCGTGAGCGCCGCGGTAATGGCCGCGCTCACGGAAAGGCACAACACCAGCACCACGGCCAGCGTAATGACGGGGGATCGGCCAGCGAAGCGGCGCGCCTTCCACGCCCTCGTTGCTCTCAGATTATGGTTTTCTGCTACGTTCATTGCCGCGAAAACAGAATGCGCCACACCGTCCGCGACACACACTCGGAAGCGGAACCGGCATACGGGTTACTTGCGGCGGCGCGTCGCATTGATCAGCACGCGACGTACCAGGACGTTCCCGAATCCAGCGCGCATGACTTTTGGCGCGGCCCGGGTTCTTCTGCTGAATAACGGGCTAATCGTGCACGGCTTGAGTCGGTGTAAATACCTGGCGAGTCAACCTGATAAGTGGTGTTCAGAAAGAGGGATCGGTCATTCGTGCATCGCGCCGGTCGTTATTGCCGATTTTTTTCGCGCCGCATCAATCTCCGTTTATTCTCCAAACTGTCATAGCGCGCAGATTACTCTCGCAGCGTGCCGGCTAACATAGGGAGCAAGCATGCCGACGAAATGCATCGCGTTTTCGAATAACGACGTCATTCTGATTGCCTGGACCTTTGCGGGGAAACTCAAGAACTGCGTGGGCTGCGATATCCGGCGTATTCCGGCAGAAAAGGCCGACGTGCGCAGCAGCGAACCGCAAGGCGAATCGCTGCCCGCCATGGCTGGTTTTCCCGGCGACCCGAATACCGGCAAGAGCGGCCGAACCACCGCGCAGGCGCCGATCCAGAAATTGTTCTGGAAAGATTTGTCGGTCACTTATTTGAAGTCGCCCGGTCCGTATATCTACCAGATCATTCCGCTCAAGGGCGAATTCGATAAACAGGGTGTGCCCACGCTCACGCCGTATCCCAACGTGAAGCCGCTCTTCTCGAATCCCGTCTCACTCAACGCGAATCACGGCCCGAAAAACGCCGAAGCCGATTTACAGGCCTGGTTCAATCGCGGCATTCTCGCGACCCAGGCGCTCACGCACGAAGTCCCCACGAGCAAAACCACGGGTGCGCCGGACAAGGGCGCTTTGCTCAAGCGCATTGCCGACCCGAAAGACAGCCTGCGCGAATCGCTGGCGAGCGATCTGATCACGGTCTTGCCCTCGCTGCTGGAGGAAGCGAAACAGGAGGGCGGCGACTGCTATGCGGCGCTTTACGAGTTGAATGACAAGGAACTCGAATCGCATCTCATCGGCAACAAGCAATTGCATTTGATTCTCTCGAATACCTACGACAGCGAGAGTCACGATCCCGATAAGGAAAATGCGCCCGCGCGCAAGGCATTGCATGCTTCGGGCGTGGATATGCTCGACCGCATTTTTCCGGACAGCAGCCATATCGGCCATAACAAATTCATGCTGTATCTGGACGCCAAAGGCAAACCTGCCGCGGTGCTCACGGGCTCGACCAACTGGACTTCCACGGGCCTCTGCGCGCAAACCAATAACAGTCTCGTGGTGCGCTCGCCGAGCGTGGCGCAGGCGTATTCGGACTACTGGGATCGCATCAAGGCGGACACGGACCAGGCCAGCGGCGACGGGCATTCGTTGCAGGGCAAGACGTTTCGCACCGCCAACCACACCCCGGTAAGCGTGAAAGTGCCGGGCGCCGCGAAGGGCACGGCGTGGTTCTCGCCGAACACGCCGCAAAAGAACAAGCCGAAAAACGCGAAAGACCTGCCGCCCGCGGATATGGCCGATATCAACGCGCGCATCATGGCGGCGAAACATGCTGTGCTGTTTCTTTGCTTCGACCCGGGTAACCCGAGCATCATCGAGTCGGCGGCGCAGGCGCTGGTCGCGAGGCCCACGTTGTTCGTGCGCGGCGCGCTCACCAATGTGGAACGCGCGGGCAACTTCGTGATCGACCTGCACGACAATCAGCGCGAACCCGACGATCCCGCCCAGGTCATTCCCGCAAAGGCTGTCAACGACACCTTCGGCGTCTGGGAAAAGGAACTGCTCAACGCGGGGCATGCTGTCATCCACGACAAGATCGTGGTGATCGACCCGTTCGATCCGAAGCGTTGCACCGTGATCGTGGGCAGTCACAACCTCGGCTACAAGGCGTCGTACACGAACGACGAGAACCTGCTCGTGATCGAAGGCAACACGAGTCTCGCGCAGGCCTACACGGTGCATGTGCTCGACGTGTACGACCATTACCGCTGGCGCTATCTGCTCGCCGAATACGGCAACAAGGACAGCTGGCACGGCCTCAATCCCGACGACAGCTGGCAGAACCGTTATTTCCCGGGCAAGAATAAAAAACCCGATGCGGAACTGAGTTTCTGGCTATCGGCGGCAAGCGTCATGCGCTGAGGCTCGCGCTTCCCGCGGTTTTAGCCGGCTCCGCCCTTGATTTCCACGGAGCCGGTGCAGTCGATCAACGCCGTGTAGTTCGGCGAGCCCGCCGGTTGATCCGGAGTCCGAAACGGCACGACCCAGTTCCGATCGTTGCCGTCCCAATGCGCGCCGCTCTGCAAGGTGAACGACTTGCTTTGGAAGGCTGCGCCTCGTTCGCCGTCTATCTTGCCCTTGAGGGCGGTTTGTTGCCATTGCACCGTGTTGCTTTCGCAGATGCCGGCGTCCGCGGGCTTGCGGGCCCACGGCTTCATTTCCGCGAGCACGAACGTGAGGATGATGAACCCCGCGCAGATCACGGCGGAGAGGGTAACGGTCTTGCGAGGGCGTCGGGCGGCTTCCTGCATGGCGGCTCCTGTTTCAAAAACGTTCGCAAAGGTTTCCGCAAGCGCGGTGCCCGCGTCGTTCACAAAAGCCGGCGCCTTTAATCGGCCGCCTGCCGTTCCATTGCGTCATCGCACGTTCGGCCACGCAGGAAAATGATTCGGGGCAGAATGGACGGCATTAACCAGCGTGCCGGAAAAAACCTGAAAAAAATCGGGCGCGGCTTTTGCGTGAAGGGCGTCGAAATCCTGCAAGTCCGTCTTGTCAGATCAATCGGTCGAGTCAATTTGCGCAGTCCATGCGCGCCATGAGGAGGGGAAAATGAACCAGCAACGCAAGTGGTTTGCCGTCGCGGCCGCCGTTTCCGTCATGATGCTGGCCGAACCGGCGTTCGCGCAGAATGCGCCTGCGGATACGTCCGGCACCGCGGCCAGCGCGAGCACCGCGAAACCGACCAAGGCGCAGCGCAAGCAGGCGCGCAAGGAAGCACGGGCTCGCAAGAATGCCGAATTGAGCAAGCTGGAAAAGAACGGCTACAACCCGGCTACGTCCAATGATTCCACGTATCCGCAAGACATTCAGAATGCGGAGAAAAAGGCGAATGCGGCGCCGGGTGCGAACCAGTAATGCGCAGACGAGTGCGCTGAGAGAAGCCCGGCGTCCGCGTCTGACGATGCGGCGCCGGGGTTCTTCTTCGACAACACCCCCGTTTTCATTTCACGCGATCGACCTGATCTGCGCGACGTGAAATCAAACCTGTGAGTTTTCGGGCGACGCGCTTCGCTTGCGCCCACAGCAGCTTTATCTCCACGCAGCGCCCACGCAGACCGAGTACGATCACGCGCGTTTCATGCCGCGTTTGCCGATTGCTCCAGCGGGCCTTGTAGTCGCCATGCAGCGGCCGGAAGTCGAAGTCGAGTTGATGCTCTTGCGCCCAGCGAGCAACGAATTCCACCAGTAAGTTTCCCGGCGAATGCGTGCTGAACGCTTCATCGTAGGTGGTAATGAAATATTCGACCTGCTGCGCGCCCACGAGATTGATCGAAGCGGCCACCGGCTTCCCATCGACTTTGACACAGGCAACCAGTGGCGTGCAAGCGAGGTCGACACGCGCTGCGAGCGCGAGAAAGAAATCACGCACGTCGTCTTGCAGCAAATACGGTGTGTCGATGGCGCGTTTCTGCGCCCACTCGCGCTTATTGGCGAATAGCCATGTGAGTACGTTTTGCGTGTCTTCGACATTCGTGCACCAGCTGCAACTCACTGCGCCGGTTTTGGCGAGCCGTCTCGCGCTGTAGCGCAGCGCCGAGCGAAAGGCGGCCGGGCGCGTGGCGAGAAAATCATCGAACAAGACATACGCGCGCAAGCCGATTGCATAGCCGGGCATGACGCGCGCACGCTCGGGCAGCCAGCGCGGCGCCCAGGCGCGAGGTGCGGCGTCCAGTGCGTAGGACAGCGCGCTGCCGTGTTCGAGCATGGGTACGTCGAGCACGTCGGCATGGATACGGCGTATCGCGCCCACGGCCGCGGCGTAAAGGTCCGCGCGGCGGGTGTCCTTAATGAGCGGGCCGCCGTATTCCTCGCCGCTGCCGCAACTCAAATGGCGTGCCGTGCGCAGCACGCCTTCACGCGCGATCGACACGGGCCACATCACCACGAGTTCGTGCGCGTCGTAGACGCAGGCGACTTCGAGGGTCGCGCCGTTCGCGAAGGCGCGCGCCGCCGCGAGCGCGGCATAGTCGAAACCCGTGAATGGCGAGCGGGCGTCGGGCGCGGCCACCAGCGCGAGCCACTGTGCTTCGAGCGCGCGAAACGCGTCGAGCGACTCGCAACGTCGCACCTCGCTGCGCAACGAGGTCGAAGACGCGTCCAGCGCGTCGGGCGTGAGGACGGGCGTGGCCACGGTCAGTCGAGCGCCGCGCTCATGCGGTCTTTGACCGTGATGCGCCGCTCGCGGTCCGCGAAGACGTCGGGGCGCGCGTGGCCGCGGCTCTGCCAGACCACGACGCTTTCCTCGAGTTCGGGACCGTAGCCCACTTCGCGATGATCGTAGGCGAACACGCCGGCGAACCAGCGACGCAACAGCGGCGAGCCGTCGAAGACCTCGCCGCACACCGGATTGTCGTAGACCACGAACAGATGCTGGATTGCGCCGCTCGCCAGTCCGGCTTCGAGCTTATGCCGGAGCGCGGTCATGAGTTCGGCGCCGAACGGGTTGAACAGAAACACGACGAGGTTGCCCGAGGGCAGCGTGAGATCGCTAACGTTTGCGGCGATCGCCCGAATAGGCGGCCGGTACGGAAAACGCTGAGCGATTCGCGCGGCGTTGCGATTGGCGGTGCGCACGAGGTCGGCGCTGATGTCGTAGCCGAGCGCGAGTGCGAACGCGTATTCGGAGGCGACGATCATCGGCCGTCCTTTGCCGCAACCGATGTCGATGAACGTATAGCCTGTGACGTTGCCGAGCGTGTCCAGCGCGCGCCGGATGATGGTGGGTTGCGAGCCCATGTACGGGCGCAACTGACCGACGAGCCGCGCGTCGCGCAGCGTGGGCGCGTCGACGAGACCGCTCGTGTCGGTGCCGTATTCGACGTCGATGGGATGGCGGCGCAGGCAACCCGAATACACCGCGCGCAACAGCGGGATGCGTGTGCAGACGCGCCGGATGCGTGGGGCGAACATCGCGCGCTGCACGCCGTCGGGCAATCTCGCGACGACGTTCAATAACGTTCGTTTGAGCACGGGCCGCCATGTCGCGAGCGTCGTGCCCGTGGTGCCGCCAGTGGTCCCGTCCGTCGTCGTTCGCATGACTTTGTCCGCCCGAGAAAGAGGCCAGTGAATGGGGCAACTGCGTTGGGTGAATTCAAGGTTCGCGCGATAGCATCGCGCGTCGCTCCAGTGTGGTGCCGCCAAAGGCCGGTTGAATTACGACAAAACGAAAGGGAAATATGCGCGCGAGATTTTTGTTCTCGTAACACCGCTTTGAGCGCGCATTTTTGACAGGGCGCTAATCAAAACTAATGGTATGGGCGGTGTGAATCGCCTGGCCGACACGGGCCGCTTTCGCCAGCTTCTAGGCCGATTCCGCCACGCCCGGCGTCGCGCGATTGATCTTCATGGCGAACTAGCCCATATTCGAAAAGTCCTGCTTCGTCCCTTTCTGAACTGCCGCACTCTCCATGTTCGACGAATCCGGCCGAGATGACGCGGCCCCCGAGCAATGCCGTTATTGCGGCGCCCGCATGAAGGCGCCGCTGATCTTTTGTCCGCAATGCGGCGCGAATCTGCTCGTCAAGCCTTCGAGCGAAGCCGAGGCCCTGCTGTTTCCCGACGCGCTCGCCGATCCCCCCGCGCGAGGCAGTCTTTCCGGGCGTCTGCTGAACGCCATGCCGTGGCGGAGGACCCGCGCGCGCATGGGGGAAACCGGCATGCCTTTCGACTATGCGCCGCGCGACGAACCTATGGCGCCGCCGCTTTCGCGCCGCGCAGTGGGTGCGTGGAGCGGCGTGGCGATCATCGGCGTGATGATCGGTGCGTACGCAATGTTTCATCGCAGCCCCACGAGGCCCGCGCAGGGAGCCCAGATCGCCGAGGGCGCGGTGCTGAGACCGCAGGGCGCATCGGCCGCGCTGGCGGCGATTCCGCCCACGGTGCTGCGGTCTCGCACGCCTGCGCTGCCGCGGTTACCCGCGGCGCCGGTCGCGCCGCTTGCTCCCGTCGACGACGCGAAAGAGCAGGCGCAAGAGGCATCGTTTGGACAACGTAACACGCCAGCACCGAAGCCGAACGGCTACGCGAACTCCGCGGTGACGCGCGATCTCGCGATGGCGCGCGCGGCGCTCGATCGGCATAGTCTCTGGCCTGCGCGCAAAGCCGTATTGAGCGCGCTTGCCGTGCAACCCAACAATCCCGACGCGCAGCAGCTTCGCGCCGAACTCGCCGCGCGCGAACAGGAGCGCGATGCGTTGATCGGCGACGCGCGCCAGTGCGCGCATGCGCGGCAGTGGACCTGCGTGCGCCGCAATGCGGGGCGCGCCGCGAGCGTGGACATCTCGAGCCGTGAAGCGAAGCGCCTGCTTGCGCGGGCTTCGGGAGAACCGGCGCGGCCGGCCAATCCGCTGGACGTGGTGGTGGGCTGGATCGAGCGGCACGCGCCGCCTTCGCGCGTGCAGAGCGGCGATCGCTACAACAACGACAACTCGCCGTATCAGCATTGACAACGCGCGCACGGCGCGCTGCCCGCCACGATAACAATACTTAGGGTAGCGAAATAGTCAGATTCGCCGATTGCGGGCCGAGCTTGATCAGCTGCGTATACGGCGCGAGCGTATGGATCGTATTGTCGCGCAGCCAGGTGCTCAGGCCGAGCCACGTGAGCACGCCCACGAGCGCGAACACCGCACCGATGGTCCAGAGCGGCACCTCGCGCTTGAGGCGGTGCGCGACCTGATCGGGCAACGGCCAATGCGGTGCAAACGGCGCGCGCTTGCCTTTCATGTGCGCGATTTCGTCGCCGAGACGCGCGGTCAGATACGCGAGCTTTTCCGGCCCTTCGAGCATGTACTTGCCCTGGAAACCGAGCAGCAGGCACATGTGGAAGACCTCGAGCGATTGCAGGCGTGCGGCGCCTTGCGCGCGGCAGTCTTCGAGATGCGTGAAGAACTTCTCGCCCGCGAGCTGCTCGCCGAACAGAGTGAGTTGCAGCGGGCGGCGCTCCCATTCGGTGCGGATGCGGAATGTCGATGCCAGCACGGATTCGTCCACGGCCGCGCAGAACGCGAACTTCGCGGCATACACGTCTTCGGCCGGTACGTTGAGCTTTTTCGCGCCGCGTTCGAAGTCTCCCAGGAACTGCTGCACGCGCGAGCTGAATTCCGCGGCTTCACCGGGTTCGCGGCCGTTCTTCAAGAGAAACAGCATGAAGAAGCCGTCGTACAGCAGGTCGAGCAGCGAACGAACCTGATACGCGGGGTCGGCGTGACTCGTGGGCGGCGGCGTGACCGAAGGCGCGGCGCTGCCGAAAAGGGAAGGAGCGTTGCTCATGACGTCACCGCAATGAGTTCGAGTTTGAGATCGTTGATGCCCGAGGGCGTGTAGACCATGGCCGACTGCGACTGCACCATGCGCTCATAGAGCGCGCCGCGCGATTCGAACGAGAAGTAGCAGGCGCCGGGCCGCACGGGAATCGCGGGCGGCACCTGCGGCGTGTAGACGAGGCGCACGCCCGGCATGGCCGAGAGCACGAGCTTGTCGACGTCGTCGGGGGCGCCCACCTTGAAGCGCGCGGGCACCGCGTCGACGAGGTCGACTGCGGGCATGTCCGCCGAGACGGCGAGATAGAACGTGGTCTTGTCGTCGATCTTGCCGGAGTCGAGCCTGCCGATATGGAACGACGGTCGCACCTCTTCCAGCGCGATCGCGAAGTACTGCGTGGAGATCACGGTTTCGAGCAGGTCGCGCAGGATCTGGTCGAGCCGCGCGAAGCCGGGGCCCGGATCGTCGTGACGATACGCGGGCAAGTCGGCGAGCGTATAGCCCTTCGAGAACGTCATGAGCTGACCCGCGAGACGCAGCAGTTCATGAAAGAGCCGCTCGGGATGCAGCGCCGAATGCTGATACAGATGCGCGAGCGTGGCGAACGCGCCGCTCGCGGTGTGCAGCAGCCAGAACGATGCGATATCGCCCGAGCGGAACTCGATGATGTTCTTCGTGGGCTCGCGATGAAAACCGTAGAGCGCGTTGACCTTGGCCTGTAGCGCGTCGATCAGGCGGCGCAGCCGTTGATGCAGCAGCGGCGATGCCTCGATCGCGAGACTCGGCGCGACGAAACTTTCGTCCACTTCGAAACCCGAGGTGGCCGTGCGGCGCACGCGCACCACGGGCACGGCGAGCAACTGGTCGCGCGGTTCGGTGTGCGCGATCAGTTTCACGTTGGTCTTGAGGAACGTGACGTCGGCCTGCGCGGCATCGGTGTAGTGATCGGCCACGCTCGCCTGTTCGCTCACGTAGCGCGCCACGAAACCCGTGTTGCGGTCGGCTGCGTAGTTCGTGCCGGTCTCGCGCACGGGATGCAGCGCGAGATAGAAGGTGAATTCGTTGATGCCTTCGGGCAGCGTGTCGAGCGCGACGGGCGGCGGCAGGTCGTCGGCCTGCGGCGCGCTGTAGAGCGTGCCGTCCGGGAACACGAGCGACAGCTCGCTCAGGTGCAGCAGATTGCTGCCGAGCGCGTCGTGATCGGTGCGAATGCTGCGCACGCCCCAGTTATACGGCTGAATGGCCTGAATCGATTCGAACAGGCGCGCTTCGTGATAGGCGTCCTGCCGCTGGAAGTGCTGAGGCCTCAGGAAAAGGCCTTCTCCCCAAAGCACTTTCGATGAATAACTCATGACAAATACGCTATAAGTGTGATTCGGGCTGCGCCGCTCGCGCGCAAGCGGCGCCCGCTAATCGTTGAATAATTCGCCTGCGCGCCATTCGCGCCATTCATCCCGGCTTCTTATACGCTTCTCGCTGCGCTTTTGATCTCCGACTCAACCGCAACTCACGGAAGACAGCAGATTCAGCGATTGCGCCGGTAAGCCCTGTTCAGTGGGGATCACCGTGCCGCTCGTGACGGTCATTGCGCAATTGTGGAGGCCGACCATTATGCCGGATTTCTCCGATTTCGTCGGATCGAAGGCGAACTTCCAACGCTGCATGGCCGGATCGCGGAATAGCGCGACAATTCCGAATGCCTGCGCTTCGTGTGAAACTTTTTCCGTAGCGTTATATCTTTGCCCCGGAATCAGCGTGATCTCGCGTACGTTGAGCAGGTCCGCGCCCAATGCGCTTTTCTCTTTCGCCGGGTCGGTGAAGGTGTCGAAGGGCGCCTGCTGGAACGAAGTGGGGTCCTTCAGCACGTAGAGCCGCACGACCAGCGCAAGCGGCTTGTTGTCGTTGGCCGCGTTGAGGTTTTTCGCCGCAAATAGTGTCACACCCACGTTGCGCGGGGGTTTCTGGGCGTCGGGCACGTCGGGCTTGCCGATGCCCGCGAGTTGCAACGCCGCCGAAGCGGCGCTACCGAGCGCCGGCACCGCGGCCGCGCAACCCGCGAGCGCGGCGCTCGCCATTAACGTCAATGCGATTTGAATAAGGCGCGCGTTCATTTATTCGCACCGTGCCGCAAAGGCCGGGTTTTTGTTGATGTCGCGCGCGGA
The DNA here is from genome assembly GCF_009789675.1 of Paraburkholderia acidisoli. Classification (NCBI taxonomy): domain Bacteria; kingdom Pseudomonadati; phylum Pseudomonadota; class Betaproteobacteria; order Burkholderiales; family Burkholderiaceae; genus Paraburkholderia; species Paraburkholderia acidisoli. Next base: position 719,629 of record NZ_CP046916.1, read on the forward strand.
ATGCCGCGAATGCGCGGTGCATTGCATGGTATTGCCCCCGTGATGCCAACCCGATTATATGAGCGGAAAAAATTTCCTCTTCAATTCTTATTTGATTCGATTGAACGGGAAATAATTTCCTTATTGACTGCCGATGCGCCGTAAACCCGCTTCAAAGATTTATTTAGAGTACGCATCTTGTAATGATAAGTTGAATTATCGAAATTTGGCCTGTACTATACCCGCGCACTGGAGCTAAAGCAAAAAACTCCGGGCCCTTCCTTCGAATTAAAAATTACACGCTGGTGAAAGAACGATGATAAACAGGTTCATTTCCAGGCTTTCCGGGGTGGTGCTGGCATGCAGCGTCGTCGCGGGCTGTGCTACGCAGGACAAAAACCTCGCCGCGTCGCCAGACACGTACAACAAGGCATTAGCCGACGCCGACGCCGCCTACAAGGCGGGCGATCAGGACAAGGCCATCGCGCTCTATCAGAAGCTGGCCGAGAGCGATCCCACGCGTGAAGAACCGTGGTCGCGCATCGCGCAGATCCAGTTCCAGCAACAGCATTACGGTCAGGCCATCGTCGCGGCGCAGGAAGCGCTGCAGCGCGATCAAAGCGATCGTTCGGCGAAGAGCGTGCTCGCCGTCGCCGGCTTGCGCGTCGCCACCGAATCGCTTGGCGAACTGCGTCAGGACGCCTCGCTGCAAGGCGACGCGAAGTCCGACGCGCAAGCGCTCGCGAAGCAGTTGCGCGACACGCTAGGCGAAGACTCTTTGTTCCCGCCCGAGCAGGCTGAAAAGCCCGTGCTGAAGAAGCGCCGCATCGTGCGCCATGTCGCGAAGCCCGCGCCGAAGGCCGCCGAAGCCGCTGCCGCGGCACCTGCTGCTCCGGCGGCGCCCGCTGCACCGGCCGCGCCTGCAGCGCCTGCCAAAGCCGCGCAAAGCGGCGGCGCATCCGATCCGTTCAGCGCACTGCGCTGACCCGCAAGCGGCGCGCGTCGATCACGGCGCGCGCCGCTTCGCGATTCGCAGCGATTCGCTCATTCATAACCGGTCGCGACCGGAACAGGGGAGCCCTCGATGGCCAAGAAAGAAAGTATCCAGAAGCGCTTGCAGAAAGTGCGGCCGCCGCGCGTGCAATTGACCTATGAGGTCGAACGCGGCGATGCGATCGAGGTAAAGGAACTGCCGTTCGTGGTCGGCGTGATGGGCGATCTCGCGGGGCAATCGGAAGTGGAGCAGCCGCGTCTGCGCGACCGCAAGTTCGTCAGCATCGACCGCGACAACTTCGATGACGTGATGAAGGGCATCGAGCCGCGCGCCGCCTTCCAGGTGGAAAACCGCCTGAGCGAAGCGGGCGGCAAGTTCGCCGTGGACCTGCGCTTTCATTCGATGGCCGACTTCAATCCCGACGAAGTGGTCGCGCAGATCGAACCGCTGCGCCGCTTGCTCGAAGCCCGCTCGAAGCTCGCCGACCTGCGCAACAAGCTCGCCGGCAACGACAAGCTCGAAGACCTGTTGAGCGAAGTGCTCGCGAACACGCAGCAATTGCAGGCGCTGGCCGGCACTGGCGATGCGGCCGAGCCGCAGGCGGGCGACGCCAGCGACCCGGCGAAAGACGGCGAATAAGGCTTCGGAGACCGATATGAACCAGCAGACTGGCGCGGCACGCGCCGTGGCCGTGGAAGACGTGCAAACCGCGCCTTCGTTGCTCGACGACATCGTCGAGAAGAGCAAGGTTGCGAAATCGGAATCGGAACATGCCCGTGCGAAGGACCTGATCGGCGAACTCGTGAATCAGGTGCTCGAAGGCACCGTGGTCGTGTCGAACAATCTTTCCGCGACCATCGACGCGCGCGTGGCCGAACTCGATCAGCTGATTTCCGCACAGTTGAGCGCCGTGATGCACGCGCCGGAATTCCAGCGCCTGGAAGGCACGTGGCGCGGGCTCGAATATCTGTGCAAGGAAAGCAACACGGGTTCGACCATCAAGATCAAGGCGCTCCATGCGCCCAAGCGCGATATCGTGCGCGACTTCAAGACGGCAGTGGAATTCGACCAGAGCGCGCTCTTCAAGAAAGTGTACGAAGAGGAATTCGGCACGTTCGGCGGCGCGCCGTTCGGCACGTTGATCGGCGACTACGAGATCACGCGTCAACCCGAAGACATGTATTTCATCGAGCAGATGTCGCATGTCGCGGCGGCGGCGCACGCGCCGTTCATCGCCTCCGCTTCGCCGGAATTGCTCGGCCTCGAATCGTTCGCCGATCTCGGTCGTCCGCGCGATCTCGGCAAGGTGTTCGACACGGTCGAATACGCGAAGTGGAAGTCGTTTCGCGACGCCGAAGACTCGCGCTACGTGGGTCTCACGCTGCCGCGCTTCCTCGGCCGCCTGCCGTTCAACCCGAAGGATGGCGCCACGGCGGAAGGTTTCAATTTCGTGGAAGACGTGGACGGCACCGACCACAGCAAGTATCTCTGGTGTAACGCGGCATGGGCATTCGCCGCGCGCCTCACGGCGGCCTTCGACGACTTCGGCTGGTGCGCGGCCATTCGCGGCGTGGAAGGCGGCGGTCTGGTGGAAGACCTGCCTACCCACACGTTCAAGACCGACGACGGCGAAGTCGCGCTCAAGTGCCCGACCGAAATCGCCATCACGGACCGCCGCGAAAAAGAATTGAGCGACCTCGGCTTCATTCCGCTCGTGCATTGCAAGAACTCCGACTATGCGGCGTTCTTCGCGGCGCAGTCGGTGCAAAAGCCGAAGAAGTACAACACCGACAGCGCGAATGCGAACGCCGTGCTTTCCGCCCAGCTTCAGTACATTTTTTCGGTCTCGCGCGTCGCGCATTACCTCAAGGCGATGATGCGCGACAAGATCGGCAGCTTCGCTTCGGCGCAGAACGTGGAAGTGTTCCTGAACCGCTGGATTTCGCAGTACGTGCTGCTCGACGACAACGCGACCCAGGAGCAGAAAGCGCAATTCCCGTTGCGCGAAGCGTCGATCCAGGTTGCGGAAGTGCCGGGCCGGCCGGGCGTGTACCGTTCCGTCGCGTTCCTGCGGCCGCATTTCCAGCTCGACGAGTTGTCGATTTCGCTGCGCCTCGTGGCCGAACTGCCGAAGCCGGCGAACTCGTAATCACGTAAGCGGGCATCGACCCGCGATCGTCGTGAAATCAGCAGTCCGAAGCGGGCCGAGCCGCCCGCGAACGGACCGCTCCGATCTATGTGCGAGTCAAGATGGGCTCGCATATACCGTGCAAACCACCACTCTGGGGAGTCGAGGCATCATGAAGGACATTTATCTAAAGTTCGGTAATCCCGCGATCAAGGGCGAGTCGCAAGACAAGGACCACGCGGGCTGGATCGAAATCGATACGTGGAATCACTCGATCCTGCAACCGCGCTCCGCCACGGCCTCGACGGCCGGCGGTCACACGGCCGAGCGTTGCGAGCACGCCGACATGCGCTTCACGAAGGATATCGACGTCGTGAGCCCGCTGCTCTATCAACACGCTTCGGGCGGCACGACGTTCGACGAAGTCACGATCGACTTCATGCGTTCGGACGGCGAAGGCAACCGTATCAAGTACCTCGAAATCAAGCTCAAGTACGTGATCATTTCGAGCATCACGCCGGAAGTTGTGGGCGAAGGTTTGCCGAACGAGCAGTTCTCGCTCAAGTACGCGGCCGTGCAATGGAAGTACACGCAGCAAAAGATTGGCGGCAACCAGGGCGGCAACGCGCAGGGCGCGTGGAGCCTCACGAAGAACGACAAGACGTACGCCGTCTAAACACTGCGCCTGCGCAGGACCGGAGCGCGAGGCGGCGAGTGCCGCTTCGCCTTGCATCAGCGACTGTTTGACCTGTACCGATGAAGCGTTTCGAACCGGGTTTGCTCGACAAGCTGTTCGACGACGACCCGCACTCGCCGGCACCGGCGGCCGTGCGGCAATTGTCGATCGACGAACTCAAGGCCACGGTCGCGCGCGACCTGGAGTCGATCCTCAATACGCGCATCGCGTTCACCGAACACGAACTGGCGGCGTTGCCCGAATGCCGCCAGTCGATACTCACTTACGGGCTCAACGACTTCGCGGGCCTGAGTCTCGCGAGTCATTACGATCGCGCGTTCATCTGCAGGTCAATCCAGCAGGCGATCGAGCGCCACGAACCGCGGCTGCAGCGCGTGAGCGTGACGCTGGAACTGAACGAAGCGTCCACGAGCGCGTTGTACTTCGCGATCCAGGCGCTGCTGGTGGTGCACCCGGCCGAGGAGCCGGTCAATTTCGACGCGATGCTGCAACCATCCACGCTGCAGTATTCCGTCACGCGGGCGCGCGCGAAGTCATAAAGCGCCACGCGCATAGCGTTATTGGGGGCGGGGGAGTCGATGGAAGAGTTATTGCCTTACTACGAGCGCGAATTGTCGTTTCTGCGACGCTATTCGCGCGAATTCGCCCAGCGCTACCCGAAAATCGCGGGCCGTCTCGCCTTGACCGGCGAGCACTGCGAAGACCCGCACGTCGAGCGCATGATCGAGTCGTTCGCGCTGCTCGGCGCGCGTATCAACAAGCGGCTCGACGACGATTACCCCGAGTTCACCGAAGCCCTGCTCGAAGTGCTGTATCCGCACTATTTGCGGCCGTTTCCTTCGTGCTCGATTGCGCAACTCGGCACGCCGGGCGCATTCGGCAATCTCACCGAGCCCGTGTTGATCGAGCGCGGTACCGAACTCAAGTCGCGGCCGATTCGCGGCGTGCAATGCCGCTTTCGCACGGTGTATGACGTCACGCTCGCGCCGATCCGTATTTCGGAAGCGCGCTTCATGCCCGCGGCAGGCGCGCCGAGCGCGACCGTATTGCCGCAAAACGCCAGCGGCATCATTTCGATCACGTTCGAATCCACCGCGCCGCAATTCGATCTGGGCGCGTTGAAAAGCGGCAAATTGCGCGCGCATCTGCAAGGCGAGCAATCGTTCATTGCGGCGCTTGGCGACTGCCTGTTCGTCAATGCGATTGCCGCGTACGCGGAGCCCGAACGCAACGGCCGTTGGCGCGCGCTCTCGTCGCTGCCGTACGCGCAGGCGGGTTTCGACGAAAGCGAAGCGCTGATCGATTACCCGGCGAAATCGCATCCGGCCTATCGGCTGCTGACCGAGTATTTCGCGTTTCCCGAGAAGTTCGATTTCGTCGATTTCAATCTCGACGCGATGACGCGCGCAGTGGGCCGGTGCCGCCGTCTCACGCTGCATATCGTGTTGAAAGACGTGCGCGGCGACTCGCACGCCGCGCGTTTGCTCGACGCGCTCGCGGCGCATCATCTGCGGCTGTTCTGCACGCCCGTCGTCAATCTTTTCAAGCAGCACGGCGAACCCATTCGTCTCGATCATCAGGCCGTGTCGTATCCCGTGGTGGCGGAAGCACGCCGCGCCTTCGCCTACGAGGTGTATTCGATCGATTCGGTGCAACTCGTGCGCCAGCGCGCGCACGAGGAATCGGTGATCGAATTCCGCCCGTTCTACTCGTTGCGTCACGGCGAAGCCACGCGCGCGGGCCATTACTGGTTTTCGCGCCGCGACGACTGGGTGGCGCAAAAGAGCCCCGGCTACGAAACCGAAATTTCGATCGTCGATATCGACTTCGATCTGGTCGAGAAGCAGGCGGAAACGTTGAGTCTCGAACTCACCTGCACGAATCGCGATCTACCGGCGGGACTCGCCATCGGGCTCGAAGGCGGCGATCTTTTCATCGAAGGCGGTTCGATCACGAGCAGCATCGCGCTGCTGCAACGGCCCACGCCGTGCGTGCGCTTCGAGCGCCGCCAGGCCGCGCATTGGCGGCTCATTTCGCATCTCGCGCTCAACCATGTTTCGCTGGCGAGCGAGGGCGCGACGACGCTCAAGGAAATGCTTTCGCTGTATGACTTGCGGCGCACGGCGGTGTCGGCGCGCCATGTGGACGGCATTGTCGATATCGAGCAGCGCGCGGCCGTGCAGTGGCTGCCCGGCAAACCGTTCGCCACCTTCGTGCGCGGGCTCGAAATACGGCTCACGGTGGACGAGGATCATTTCGTCGGCACGAGTCTCGGCACCTTCGTGCGCGTGATCGACGTGTTCTTCGGTCTTTACGTGCACATCAACAGTTTCGTGCAACTGGTGGTCGTCTCGCGGCGCACCGGCGAGGAGATCATGCGATGCTTGCCCCGCAGCGGCGAATCGATTCTGGCGTAATCGGGCGGCTGCTCGAGGAGCCGCATCGCTTTGCGTTTTTTCAGGCGGTGCGCCTGCTCGAACGCTGGTTCGTCGATCACACCGAAACGCGGCAGCGCGATGTGCTGCCGCATCGCATTGCGTTTCGCAATACGCTCTCGCTGGGTTTTCCGCCGAGCGAGATCGAAGGCGCGACGTCGTACGACGCGGCCGGCGATCCGCTCGCGGGCGCGGAGCAGCGCGCGGCGGCGCTCGTGGCGGGCGAACTGGACAGTGTGGACATCACGCCCGCGTTCTTCGGTTTGCTGGGCGCACAGGGCGCCTTGCCGCTCAGCTACACCGAGCAGATTGCCGCGCGCGAGCATTTGCGGCGCGATCGCGCCGCGCGCGAATTCTTCGACGTGTTTTCGAATCGCGCCACGGCGCTGTTCTACTCGGCGTGGAAGAAGTATCGCCTCCCGCTCCATTACGAGCTCGATCGCGACGAGCGCTATTTGCCGCTGTTGCTCGCGCTCGCGGGCGTGGCCAGCGAGACCTCGCGCGACGGCCTGCACGAGGGTGCGGGTGCGATCTTCGACGAGTCGATCGCAGGGCACGCGGTGGCTGCGCGCCATCAGCCGGTGTCCGCGGCGTATCTGCGCAATTCGCTCTCCGACTATTTCGGCGTGCCCGTGCGTGTCGAGCAATTCGTCGGCAAATGGTACGACGTGCCACCCGATCAACTGTCGATGCTGGGGCAGCGCAACGTCGTGCTGGGCGCGACGGCGCTCGCGGGCGAACGGGTCTGGCAGCGCGACATGCGCGCGCGGCTCGTGATCGGGCCGCTTTCCAAGGCACAGTACGAGGCGTTCCTGCCCGGCGCCGAACATGCGATCGCTTTGGAGCGCATGCTCACGCTGCTCGCGCGTGTGACGCTCGAATACGAAGTGCTGCTGATCCTGCGGCGCGAAGACGTGGGTGGCAGCCGGCTCGGCGCGGGTGCGCGGCTCGGTTGGGACGCGTTCCTCTCTACTCACGAAGCGGACCGGGATCGCTCCGACGCGCGCTACGAACTGCACGTGATTCACTGACCACGCAGACACGCGATACACGCAACCACAATAAACGAGGCCACAGCGCACACCATGAGCACGCCCCTGAAGACCCTGATCGCGAAGCTCGATACGACCAGCCGGCTCGCCGCCGAGCGCGCCGCGAGCCTGTGCCTGTCGCGCGGGCATTACGAAGTGGACCTCGAGCATCTGTTCCTTGCGCTGCTCGACGCGCAGAAGAGCGATCTCGTGTGCGTGCTGCGCCATGCGCGTGTCGACGCTCACGCGTTGCGCGCCGATCTCGAACGCGAGTTGCAGCAGCTGAAGTCCGGCAATACGCGCACGCCGGTGTTTTCGCCGCATCTGATCGCGTTGTTCGAACAGGCGTGGCTGATCGCGTCGCTCGATTCGCATATTGCGCGTATTCGCTCCGGGCATTTGCTGCTCGCCTTGCTGAGCGCGCCCGATCTCGCGCAATTCGCGCAGCGCATGTCGGCGCAATTCGCGGAGGTGTCGGCGGCCGATCTCAAGCATCGCTTCGACGAAGTGACCGAAGGCTCGGAAGAGGCGGTGCAGCCGGAAGGCGCGCGCACAGCAACTTCGGCCAGCGCGAATGACGCGGTGGCGGGCGTGGCCAATGGCGCGTCGAAAACGCCCGCGCTCGACACCTACACGACGGATCTCACGCAACGTGCACGCGACGGGCATCTCGATCCGGTGATCGGCCGCGAAGCCGAAATTCGCCAGACCATCGACATTCTCATGCGCCGCCGCCAGAACAACCCCATTCTCACGGGCGAGCCGGGCGTGGGCAAGACAGCCGTGGCCGAGGGGCTCGCCTTGCGGATCGCGGCGGGCGACGTGCCCGAACCGCTGCGCGGCGTGGCATTGCGCGTGCTCGACATGGGGCTGCTGCAGGCGGGCGCGAGCGTGAAGGGCGAGTTCGAGAATCGCCTCAAGAGCGTGATCGACGAGGTGAAAAAGAGCCCGCATCCCATCGTGCTTTTCATCGACGAAGCGCACACGATCATCGGCGCGGGCGGGCAGGCGGGTCAGAACGATGCCGCCAACCTGCTGAAGCCCGCGCTCGCTCGCGGCGAATTGCGCACCATCGCCGCGACCACGTGGAGCGAGTACAAGAAGTACTTCGAAAAGGATGCGGCGCTCGCGCGGCGCTTCCAGGTGGTCAAGGTGGAAGAACCCGACGAAGCGATCGCCGCCGCCATGCTGCGCGGTATCGCGCGCTTGATGGAGTGCCACTTCAACGTGCGCATTCTCGACGAGGCGATTACCGAAGCCGTGCGCCTTTCGCATCGCTACATCAGCGCGCGGCAATTGCCGGACAAAGCGGTGAGCGTGCTCGACACGGCGTGCGCGCGCGTGGCGCTGGCGCAAGGTTCGACGCCTGGCGCGATCGACGACGGCAAGAAGCGGATCGAACGCATCGAAGCCGAGATCGCCAGCCTGGAGCGCGAAGCCGTGCATGGCGCGGCGCACGAGGAGCGTCTCGCCGAACTGCGCGAACATGCCGCGGCCGCGCGCCAGGAAGTGGCGGATCACGAAGTGCGCTACGGCGAGGAGCGCGAACTCGTGACGCAGATCGCAGCGCTGCGCGAACGGATCGACGCGGCGCGCGAGGATAATACGTCATCCGAACGAATTCGCGAGGCCGACGCGGCGCGTGAAGCGCTGCCCGCGCTGCTCGAACGCCTGAACGCGTTGCAGGGCGATGCGCCCATGGTGCCGCTGCAGGTAGACGCGCACGCCGTGGCGGAAATCGTCGCGTCGTGGACCGGCATCCCGCTCGGCCGCATGGTCAAGGACGAAATCCAGACCGTGCTCAACCTCAAGCCGCTGCTCGCGGAGCGCATCATCGGCCAGGATCACGCGCTGGAAGCGATCGCGCAGCGCGTGCGTACGGCGGGCGCGAATCTCGAAGATCCGAACAAGCCGCGTGGCGTGTTCATGTTCGTGGGTCCCTCGGGCGTGGGCAAGACCGAAACCGCGCTCGCGCTCGCTGACATTCTCTACGGCGGCGAACGCAAGCTGGTGACCATCAACATGAGCGAGTACCAGGAGGCGCACAGCGTCTCGGGGCTCAAGGGTTCGCCGCCCGGCTACGTGGGCTATGGCGAGGGTGGCGTGCTGACCGAGGCGGTGCGGCGCAATCCCTATTCGGTCGTGCTGCTCGACGAGGTGGAAAAGGCGCACCCCGACGTGCTCGAAATGTTCTTCCAGGTGTTCGACAAGGGCACGATGGACGACGCCGAAGGGCGCGAGATCGACTTCCGCAACACGCTCATCATCCTCACCTCGAACGTGGGTTCCACGTCGGTGATGCAGGCCTGCCTGAACAAGCCTGAGGAAGACATGCCCGACGCGCAGGCGCTCACGGAATTGTTGCGTCCGCAACTTTACAAGACCTTCAAGCCCGCGTTTCTCGGCCGCATGAAGGTCGTGCCGTATTACCCAATTTCCGACGACGTGCTCGCCGAGATCATCGACCTGAAACTCGAACGCATTCGCCGCCGTATCGACGCCAATCATGGCGCAACCTTCGAATGGGACGAGTCGCTGGTCGACGCCGTGCTCGCGCGCTGCACCGAAGTGGATTCGGGCGCGCGCAACGTCGATCACATTCTTAACGGCACCTTGCTGCCCGAACTCGCGCAGCACATGCTCGAGCGCATTGCCGAGGGCACGCCGCTCCTGCGCGTTAGCGTGCGCGCCGACGAGAGCGACGAGTTCGCCTACACGGTCGAATGACGCGTGCCTGAAACCGACTGAGTCAAACGATGTCCACCGATACCGAAGCGCTGCTGGCGCCTGTTAACGACACCTCGCCGTGCGGCGACGATCTGCTGTTCTCGTCGGATTTCGACGCGATCCAGCATGCGCGCCGCTTCGACGACCCCTCGCTCGACCAGGGCGAGTGGATCACCGAAATCAAGGAAGCTGACTGGCCCTTCGTGATCGAGCGCAGCAGCGCGTTGCTGCGCTCGCAAACCAAGGATCTGCGTCTTGCCGTGTGGCTCACCGAGGCGCTGGCCATTCAGGAAGGCGTGCCCGGTCTCACGCAGGGCTACGCGCTGCTCACGGGGCTCGTCGAGCGCTACTGGGAGACCGTGCACCCGCTGCCCGAAGGCGACGACGTGGAATATCGTCTCGGCAACGTGGCGTGGCTCGCGGCACGCTCGGCCGAACTGCTGCGCTCGGTGCCGCTCACCCAGGCGGGCACGGCCTATAGCGCGATCGACTGGGAAGTGGCCACGCACGTGGCACAGGCAATCAAGCGCGACCCCGACCACGCCGACGATATCGCGCGCGGCAAGCCTTCGGTCGAGCAGATCGAAGCCTCGAAGCGCACGACGTCGCCCGCGTTCTATCGATCGTTGCTCGCGCAACTGAAGACCTTCGAAACGGCGCTTGCCGCGCTCGATACTTCGCTGGATCGCCATGCGGGCGAACATGCGCCGAGCTTTCGCCAGACGCGCGACGCGTGCGAGAGCGTGTACCGGCTCGCCGAGCGTTTCGCACGCGACGTGGGCGTGGACGTTCACGCGCCAGCCGCCGTGCCCGCGCCCTCGCTTTCGCCCGACGAAGCCGCGCAAGCTGCCGCGCACGAACGCGCGGAACCGAGTTTCAAAACGCCCTTGTCCGCCGAGGAAAGCATGACGAACACGATCCGTATGCCGATCCGCACGCCAGCGGGCATTCAAACCCGTGCGGACGCCGTGGCGCAATTGCGCGCCGTGGCGGCGTTCTTTCGCGAGACCGAGCCGCATAGTCCGGCTGCGTATCTCGCGGATAAAGCCGCGGCATGGGCCGAGATGCCTCTGCATCAGTGGCTGTCGAGCGTGGTGAAAGACGATGGCACGCTCTCGCACTTGCGCGAAATGCTCGGCGTGAAACCCGACGAAGGGCATTGAGCGTCGCGCGTGAATTGCGGTTTGACTCGCTCGCTCATCGGACGTGAATAACAAAGCCAACAAGGGACACCATGCGTGAAGACACGCTCGCCACCGAGCACGCCGTGAACGCCCATTCGCGCGCGTCGATTCTGAATGCCGCGGTCGTGATGCTCACGCTGGGTGTCGTGTTGCTGGCGATCGCGGCGGTGTGGGCGGGCACGTCGTGGTCGTCGATGCGGGCGATGACGCCAACGCAAGCGACCGTGGTGCGCTTTCTGAACGAGAGCGGCGACTTGCGCAGCTTTCATCCGGTCTTTTCTTTCGTTCCCGAGAGCGGGGCGCGCGTGGAAGTGGAGGGCCATACCGGCTCCACGCCACCGGCTTACGAACTCGGCGAGAAAGTCACGCTCTACTACCATCCCGCCCATCCGTCGCAGGATTATGTCGTCGACAATTTCAGCGAGCGCTGGTTTCCCGTTTCCATCACCGCTGCGCTGGGTCTGGTGTTCGCGGGCATTGGCGCGATTGCGCGCGTTTATCCGCGAGATCGGGGCGGCGCACGCAAGGCGCCGCGCAGCGTCGCGCAAAAGCGCCGGGCAATCCATCGTCGCAATGTGCTGATCTGTTTCGCGCCCATTGCGATCGGCGCGATCGCGTTAGTGATTGCCGCTGCATTGCTCGTGCACGAGCTTCATCTGTCGAGTCGGTATGTGCGAACCACGGGCACCGTGCTCGGGTTGAAAGAGCGTGCGTGCGCCTACTCGCGCAAGCACCTCGATTCGGCCGTGGTGCAGTTCACGAGCGCGAACGGGCAACCGGTCACCTTCGTGCAAGGGTCGTCGTCGATGGGGAATACGTTGACGGCGGGCGAGTCGGTCGATGTCATGTACGACCCGAACAATCCGCTGCGCGCGCAGCTCGTCACGTTCGGCGACCGCTGGGGCGCGGCGGCGATTCTATGCGGGATCGGCGCGCCGATGGTGGCGCTCGGTGTGTGGTTTTTGTACGGCGTACTCGGCTTCGGCGCGGGCAAGAAGAAGCGCTAGACGAGTGGCTCGCGCGTGGCGCGCGAGCCCGGCGAACTCACCGCATTACAGACCGGCGCGAAACTCGATGCGCCGATTGCGCGCGCGGCCGTCGCTCGTGTCGTTCGAGGCGATCGGCTGATCGGGGCCCACACCCGTGGTCGTCATCTGTTGCGGTGAAATACCTTTGGTGACGAGATACCCCTTCACGGCGTCGGCGCGCGCCTGGCTCAAGGCGATGTTCGACGCGCGATTGCCCGAGTTGTCCGTGTGGCCGATGATGTCCACCGTGCGCGTGTTCATCTTCGCGAGCACGGCCGCCATCTGGTCGAGAATCGCGCGGCCTTGCGGCGTGAGCGTGGCGCTGCCCGTTTCGAATTCGATCGTGCGATTCGCGAGCGTCTGGTCGAGCAGGCCCTGCTCGGAGGTGCTCACGCGCAAGCCGTTGCGGATCGTATAGGTGGGATTGAGTGCGTTCGCCATGTCGCTCGCGATTTGCTGGCGCGTGGCCTCGTTGCCCACTTCGCCGCGCACGTCGATCTGCGTGCCGTCGATCTTCAGCTGTCCTTTGTGAATCTGCTTGAGCTGGGCGTTGAGCAGTTTCTGGATGTTATCGGACCAGTTCGCGGGCGTGGACACTTCGCCCACTTCGATCTGATCGACCACGTTGCCCGCGCCGTACGTGTCGCGCAATTTCGCGAGCACGGCGGCGTGCGTGGCTTCGTCGGGCACCTTGCCGCCCGCGACCACCTGGCCCGGCGCGGCGTTGACGGGCGCGGGTACCGAGGTCACGGGTGCGTTGGCGCGCGGCGCGGCTGCGGGCATCGATCCGGGCAACACGGTCGTGCGCACCTGCGCGCCGCTGTTGTCCACGGGCGTCACGCGTGCGGGACTCGCGTCGTCGGCGTACGCGGCGGCACTCGCGAACGCGAGCAAGGCGGCCGCGAAGGGCGCCGCGAAGGGTGACTTCAATGATGCGGCAATACCGGCCATCGACTTACGCCCGCCGCGCATGATTCGCCTCCCCGACGAATGCTTCGAGGAAGGTGTCGATCGCTTGCCGCAACGACAATTGCGGCTGATCGAGGTAGCTGACGAGTTTGCTGATGCCATGGTCGCTTTGTGCGTGGTCGTTGACCCACTCGGGATCGTCGATGTCGATGTTGTGAGCGGCGTAGGTTTGCGGATCGACGACGCTATGCAGCGTTTTCGCCGAGGCGCCGTTGAACCCGACGATCAGCCGCTCGCGCTGCGCGATCGTGCCGATGAAAATGGCCAGCTCGAAATCGGCCTTCGAAACGAACGGCGCGATCAGTTCGAGCCAGAAGGCCGCCACGAGGCTGCGATAGAACGGGTCGGTCGGCAGCGGCAGCGTGAGCCCGCGTTCGAGATGCGAGGATCCGCTCGTCATCACCGGCCGCAGCAGCGAGCCGAGCGCGAGCATCGCGCCGCGCAGGCGCACGGGGTGGCCGCTCGCGAGCAGCATCTGTTCGAGACCGGAAAGCGTCTGGTGCTCGATGAAGTCGTTGAAGGTGCCGTCGTGCGAATTGCCCGCGCCGCCCACGTCCACGCTCACATGGGTTTCGCCGAGCGCGTGCAAGGCACCCGAAGGTTCCGTCGAAGCGAGCAGCGGCTGCATCTGCGAAGCCGCGCGCGACCAGAGCCGCGCGAACGCGAGCGGGCTGCGCGCGAGAAACGCGAGCGGCTGCTCGACTTCGAGCGCGGTGGCCGCGAGAAACGGAAAGCGCCGCGAAGACTGGTCGTGGCTCGCCACCATGTGACCGGCAATCGCGAGCTTGCTCTGCGAGCCGAGAAACGCGAAGTGCATCGGCTGCGCTTCTTCGTAGACGATCTTCCAGCGCGGGTCGTCGGCGAGCAGTTCCATCGCCTGGGCGATCCAGCGGTCGAGCGTTTGCAGCAACTGCGGATTGTGCGCACTCTTGACGAAGTCGCCGCGCGACGGAATCTTGCCGAAATACGCGATCTGCGCCTGAACGGACTGCGTCATTGCGCGTCTCCTCCTTGTTGGGACGTGGGCGCCGCCGCCATGGCGGCGGGTTGCGCGCTGGCCGGCGCCGCGCTTGCGGCCGACGCGGACGCCGCAGGGTTCGCCGCGCCGAGACTCGCGATCGACGAAGGCAGCTGCACGCCGCGCAAGCCTTGCTGCTGCGGAGCGTCGCCGTTCGCGGCCGTGGGCTGCGAGGTGCTGATGATGCGCATGCTGACCGAGACCGTCACGTTGCCCTGCGTCCACGAAAGATCGAACGTGCCGTCCGGGTGGCGCGTGCGCTGCGCGGAGTTGATGAGCTTCTCCAGACCGAAGCGGCCCGGCTCGTTCACGAACTGGATCGTGCGGCCGTCGAAGGTGGTCGCCGTGAGCGTCGCGCCCGGCGAGCCCGACGGATTCGGCCACACGAAGTTGGTCCACTGTGGCGGCGTGTTGCGGTAACGCATCTGCTGGCCGTCGATAGCGATCGTGTACTCGGTCGTGCCGCTCGACGGCTGCGGCAGGATCTGGAACACGGTCTGCGGTTCGCTCGCGCCGCCTGCACCCGCGCCCGCCGCGCCACCTGCGAGCGGCGCCACCCAGCGGCCGAAGCCGTTGGTGAAGTCCGGCGTGAGCGAGAGCCCCATGTCGCCCCAGGTGCGCGCGCTCAACGTGTCGCCGCGGCGTACCGCGAGCGGTCCGAGCGTGGTGCTGACGAACTTCGAGATCGCGCCGTCCGGGCCGAACATCTGGCCGATCTCGCTCGCGCCCGCTTCGACCTTCGCGTTGCCGGAGAACGGATACTTGTTCGCGAGCGACGCCTGGAACGGCTGGTACACCTGCGCATTCCACACCTTGTTCACTTCCACGCTGGCGGGCTGGATCACCACCGCGTACGCCTGCATGAGCGGGCGCACGAGCAACGGACGCAGCGCCTTCTTCTGCGGATCGGTGAGGCCCGTGAGCATCTGTTCGTCGACGAATTTGAGCGAGTCCGACAACTCGGAACCGTTGCCGTCCAGCGTTTGCTGCATGAGCTGGCGCGCGCCGGGTCCCGGATCGCCCTGGTTCTTGATCGTGTTCAAACGCGTGCGCACCTTCGAGAGCGAATCCATATAGCCGGCGAGCAGCGAGCCGTTGTCGTGCGTCACCACCATGCGGCCGAGACCTGCGAACGCCTGGCCGATCGGGCCCGTCGGCAGTTCGACCGGATTGCCGTTGATGTCGACGTTGGCCGCGAGGTCGCCTGCGTTGCCGCGCGTCACGCTGTTCGAGGCCCGCGAGAACCACTGCTTGAACCAGCCCGTCACGCCGCTTTGCGCGCGCTTCAGCCCCGCGTTCACGAGCGAGGGGTTGTCCCAGGAAGTCTGGTCGTAAGCGGTTTCGAGCACCTTGCGGATGGGCGAATCCTGCGGGTCGCCGAGCCGGTTCATCGCATCCACGGCCTGACCGAACGTGCCGAAGTCCTGCACGGCAATGCCCTGCATGAACTTCTGCCAGTTCTGCGCGTACTCGGTCTTGTACATCGAGACGAGTGCCTTCTGGATCTGCTCGGGGCTGCCTTCGAGCGTGAGATCGTCTTGCGCCGAGGTGTTGAGCACCCAGTCCTTCGCCTGCAGTTCCTTCGTCGCTGCGTCGCGAATCGCGGGCTGCACGTACTGGAACCACGCTTCGCGCGTGAAGGTGCCCGGAATCGCGTAGCTGCCCGCGACCAGCGAGGTGTTCGCATCGCCGACGATGCGTGCCACCGTCATCGGCGCGAAACGCGTGGAGGCGCGCGCCTTGATCTCTTCGTACACGCGCTGGCGCGCCGGCATGCCGCGCACCACGTGACGCAGGTTTTCGCGGGTCTGGTCGACGAGCGCGAGATTCTCGTCGATCATCGGCCAGTCGTCGTCGTTCACGCGCGAGAGATAGAACGTGATCATGCGTTCGGCGCTCTTGATCATGTCGCCGCGCGGCATGTTGCCGCGATTCGTTTCGAGCCAGCCGCGCCAGAAGCGCGCGATCTGATCGGTCAGATGCGCGGTTTCCACGTGACGCTTGTCGGAGAGCATCAGGTAGGTCTTGAGCGCGTTGTACGCGTCTTCGACGCTGGTGGGCGAGGCGTCGCTATAGAGGCCGCCCTGGCTCGTGTTCGACATCGCCGCGTGCGCCGAGACCGGCACCGCGCCCGACTCGGGCGGGTGCGAAAGCGGGGCGAGCTGATCGGGATGCGCGTCGACTTCCTTGAGGAACGAGGCGAGATTTTGCGAGACCGGCGTGAGCATGATCTGCCGCACGCCGCCGTAGTACTCCTGCAGCAGATGCGCTTCGAGACGATCGCCCTGATACAGCCCGAGCGAGACCGCGAGCGGACGGCTGCGGCGGAACTGTTCGAGCTGCTCGATGCGGTCTTCGAGAATGTCCATGGCCTGCAAACGCGATTGCAGGTCGTTGCGGTTCTGCTGGAGGCGCTGCACGTTGTCGAGATCGGCCTGCACGTTCGCGACCAGTTGCTGGTTGCCGATCGTGGACCACGCCCAGCCGCCCAGCGCGAGCGCGAGCACGGCCACGAAACCGAAGAACGTGGCATAACGCAGGCGGGTTTTCGCGGGACTCGCGAATTGCCGCACCGTCTGCCGATCGGCAAAAATCACCTTCGAAAACAGGTCGCGCAGGAAGAAGCCGTTCTTCGAAAACGCGCTATGCGGCTTGGGCAGATTCTCGGCGCTGAGATCGAAGCGGTTGGCGATGCGCTGCGCGGCCGCGCTATTGGTTTCGCCTTCCTGCAATGCGCTCGTGAAATAGAAGCCGCGGAAAATGGGCTTGTACTGGAACGGGTTGTTTTCGAACAGCGTGGCGAGGAAGGCGCGCAACGCGGGCTTGATCGTCGAGAATTCGAGCGGGAAACTCAGTTGGCCCGGCGAGAGACTCTTGCCGCGACCGATCGACATCTGCGCAATGCTGATCTCTTTCAAACCTTCGTACAGCTCTTCGAAGCGCTCGTCGAACAGCGCGACGATATCGCGCTTCTCGTCGGGCTCGTAGGGCAGGGTGGCGCCCCACACACGGTCGTACTCCTGGCGCTCGCTGCCGCTGAAGAATTCGGTGAAGCCGGTAATGAGGTCGGCCTTCGTGAACATCACGTAGACCGGCGCGAAGACTTCGAGCTTTTCCGTGAGTTCCTGCACGCGCTGGCGCAGGTTCTTCGCGAGATTGATGGCGAATTCGGGGCGATTGCCGGTGAGTTCGGCAATGCTGGCCGTCACGATGATGCCGTTGATCGGCGCCTTCGGGCGAAAACGCTTGAGCAGGCCGAGAAAGCCGAGCCATTCGCTGCGATCTTCCTCGTGCACCGAATAGCGGCCCGCCGTATCGAGCAGAATGCCCTCGGTCGTGAAGAACCAGTCGCAGTTGCGCGTGCCGCCGATGCCGTGCACCACGGCTTCGTGCTTCTCCGCAAACGGAAATTGCAGGCCCGAATTGAGCACGGCGCTGCTCTTGCCCGCGGCCGGATTGCCGATGACGATGTACCACGGCAGTTCGTATAGCGCCGAGCCGCCCGACATCTGGCCGATCTTCGAGGTCTTGATGGTCTTGACCGCTTCCACGAGGCGCGTGCGCAGCACGTCCAGTTCCGCCTGCTTCGCGGGCGCGGCCGTGGCGCTTTCGACTTGCGCCTGCTGTTCGAGCATGTCGCCGAGCTTGCGGTTCGCGCGATGCACGCGCGCGCGGCGCACGAGCCACACGACGAGCCAGATCGCGAGCAGCGCACCGAGTACGATCGCGGCCCAGATGAGCCCGATCTGCAAGGAGTCGGCGGCAATGAACAGCACGGCGGCGAGCGCGATCACGCCGATGACGGAGAGCGTGCGCGTGTGAGTCAACACGTTGAGGATGCGTTGCATATGCCGGTCAAGTCCTGGTGCTGAGTGTGCTGTGTGAGGTGTCGGGGGCTGCCGCGGCTTGCTGCGCCGCTTCTGGCGTCGTTGCTGGCGTCGGCGGCGTCATGACGAGCGCCGCGCGCGTGGGCGTGTCGGCGAAGGTCGAGGCGAAGGTGGCGGCGAGTGCCGCGCGTTCGGTGTCCTTCACACGCTGCGCCGCGAGCGCGACGGCGAGCAGCGCGTTGGCCGCGCCATTCGCGCCGCACGCGACGTCGAGCGCGAGGGTGTCCGCGAGCGGTTCGAGTTTCGGGAAGTGCTCGCCCGCGCCGCGTGCGAGTTCGACGGCGTGGTCGGACTGCGTGCCGCTATCGGCGACGATCGTGCCGATGGTGTCCGCCGCCGCTTGCGCATTGGCCAGCGCGGGTGCGATGCAGACGCCGAGCGCTTGCGTGCTGGTGGCGGAACAGGTAATGAGCGCGAGCGGCGCGGGCGCGGCGCCGTGATCGCTCGCCATGTTCGCGTCGTCGCGAGCGGGCGCACCGCGCAGCACGATGGCGGCGGCGGCTTCGCCCGCGATTTCGCCGTGCTGGCGGCGCGAGGTGTAGAGCCGTTCGGCCAGATCGGCGCGCATGATGGCTGCCTCGCTCAATGCGCTATGCGTGGCGGCCACGATGTGCCAGCCCGTGACGCCCGCGTCGCGTTGCGCGTGATCGAGCGCGGTGATGGCGAGATCGAGTTGCGTGAATGCCGTGCCGGGCGCGGCGTCGCGCACGGGCGTCACGTCGAGTTGAAGGCGGGTCTCGAATGCCGTCGCGCTGTCTCGCAGATACTGCGCGAGCGGTGCATCGAGCGCGGCGTTCCAGTCGCGCGGCACGATGGCGTCGAGCCGTACGCGGAGATTCGCGTTCGCAGGGGCGTGGCCGGGCAAGCTGGCGGCGACGGGTTCGAGCGCGTCGAGCACGGTGTCTTCGAGCAAGGCGATGGCGCGTTGCTCGTCGGGGTTCGGTTCGACCGTGGCGCCGCTCGCCTTCCACGCGGCGCGCAGTGTGTCGAGGCGCGAGTCGTCCACGCTTTTCACGCGCGCGGCGAACACGGGAAAGCCCGCGCTGTCCGCAAGCGTCGTGTCGAGCGGCGCGCGTGCGCCTTCGCTCAGCGCCGCGAGTAGCACGGCAGCGTCGTTGCCGGGCGCGGCGCGCACGCTCGTGTGCAGGACGCTCGCGCGTTGCAGGCGCGCGGGCGGCGTGGCGGCTTGCGCCTTCGCTGCGGTCGCGGCCACGTTGGCTTCGGGGTTGCGGCTCGCGGGCAGCGGCGCCGCGGCGGTGCGAATGCCGTCGATCGCGCGCCGCATGAGCGCATACGCGACGATCAGCCCAATGGGCAATGCGAATAGATAAGCGACGATGTCGCGCGACGTCGGCATGCGGTTCGTCTCGTGCCACCAGACGAACACCGCGAGCCAGATGAGCGCGACGATCGCGAAGCCGAGCAGGGCGCGTTGGAAGAGCGTGCGCAACATGATTCAGGCGCCCCGCGCGAGCGCGCGCAAGACGAGGCGAGCCCGGCCGGCCGGGCTGGGACGGGCCAGCATGATCAGCCGACGTGCGAGGAGGACTGCGAGGCGATCAGCGTCGCGCCGCACGAGGTCTTGTCGCCGTCGCGGGCCACGGGCTTGCCGTCGATCAGAAGGGAGGCGTCGCCGGTCACGATGGTTTCGTCGTCCTTGTGACGCGGGCATTTCACCTTGTCGCCAACGCACGCGATGTTGCGGCCACCCGTTTGCGCATGACCGGAAGCGGTAATGACAGTGCCGCCATGATCGGTCTTGTCGCCAAGCAAAATGAATGAACGCCCCATATAACCCCCTTTATCTTTTTCGTCGCACGCGCATTGGCCTCAATTGTCCTCATTGGCCATTCTTCGGCGCGCGACCGAGGACGAAACCGGGTTTGTGATATTCGACGTGACCCAGATCCATCAATTTCCATCGACCGCCCCAGGTCAGCCCTACCTGCTCGGCCACTTGACCGTATAGCTGATAGCCGCGCATTGCCCAAGGATCTTTTTCTGAAATGACGAGCTTGCCGTCGCGCAAAAATGCGTTATCCGCCGCGAGTCCGTATTGGTGATAGCTCTGGAACGCCGCGGCATTCGTGACATTGCCGCCCATTTGCGCAAGCCGGTTTTGTCTTTCCGGGCTTCGATAACCCTCCAGTAAAGCCATTTCATAGCCGTATTGCTCGCGCATAATTTTGTAGACGAGCAGCAATCGCGTGCGGAAATCGGCATCGAGCAAATTCCAGTCGCGGCTCGCGTCTCGCAACGCGGGCCGAATCTGCTCCACTTCCCTCGTGGCAAACACCTCCGGAGGCAGTGGCGGCGGCGGCACGAGCTGTTCGCCATTCAAAAGCGCGGCGATTTTCTCGTCCGGTACGCGGGCCGTGTCATCGTATTGAAATAACTGATGACCGCGCAACGTAATGGCAATCAGCGGCGGCGTCGCAAGAATACATGCGGTAATGAAAATCAGCAAGCGCCGCTTAATCAGTATATTTTTCATATCGGCAATTCTTGATTGGGAATTTTTTGCCGATTTAAAAAAATGACTGCGCGCGTGTGTAGCGCTTGCCGTGGCGCGACGCATGACGAGACTATGCAGATCGAATAGCGCGCTGAATACCGTTGTGCGCACGGCCGGCAACAGCAATAGCGCGGCTAACGATACGACAATGGCGAACCAGGCGACGAGAGCAATGGCGAACAAATGGAAACCCGCGACGTAGGCAATTGTTTTTTGTAAAGCTTGATTTTAGAATCAGGCCTGCCCGAAGACGGGCCGCTCCGTATTATTACGGTGAATTCAGCCCGATTCAATGAGCACGATTCGAATGAGACAGTGAATGAGTGCGCCGGATACCCCGACTCCCAAAGCTGCACCCAGCCTATTAGGCGACGCCCCCGCACCCGCGGCGGGCAAGACCGCTGCCGCGCCCGCGAACGGCTCGCGCATCCTCGCGAACCTCGAGGGCCGCGTCGTGCCGCCCGCCGCGCCACCGCGCGCCACAGGCCGTTCCGGCAAGGCCGTTGCGCTGCTCGCGCTCTGCCTGCTCGCCGTGGGCGGGTTCGGTGCGTGGCACGTGTACGAACGCGGCACTGGCGCGAGCGCCACGCGTAGTACGCAGCCCGCGGCCGCCGACAACCCCGCAACGAAGCCCGCGGTCGTGGCGGCGGCGAGCGTGCCTGCCGCTGCGCCGCAAACCGCCACCATCGTCAACGACGACGATGCCGATACGGCGAGGCCAGCCGCGGCAGCATCGTCGGCGGGTGACGACAACCGCCTGTCGCGCGCGTTGTCCGATGGCGCGAAGGACGATGCGAATGTCGCGGCGGCGAGTTCGGCGCCCGTGACGGCGTCGACGGCTTCCTCTACGGCGGCGACATCGGCCAGTCATAAAGAGGCCGAGGCGAAGGCCGCATCGCACCACGAAACGAAGAGCGACGCCAGGGCCGAAGCGAAGAAGGCGCATCACGCGGCGGCGGTCGCGCAGGCGAAGAAACGCGAGGCGCATCGCGCGGGAACGAAGGACGATTCAGACGCCGACCTGCTCGCGGTGCTCGTCGCGCGCACCAAGCCTTCGGACGGCAAGGCCGACGCGCGGCCTGCGAAAACGGTCGCGGCCAGCGCTTCGCTCGCGCAGCAGATCAAGGCGTGCGGACAACGCGGCTTCTTCGAAGAGCAACTGTGCCGCTGGCGCGTTTGTGACGGCCATTGGGGCAAGGACGCGGCCTGCCCGGCCGCCGCGAAGGCGAACACCGAGCACTGAAGTCCTGCAAAACCGGCGCGTCGTGCGCGCGCCGGTTTTTCTTGCGGTGACTACCTGGTTATCCTGACGATAATTCCATGCATTGCACGCGCGCGGGCAGCGCTCGCCGAACGTGCGTTCACACCACGTTCAGCAGTGAGAGCGCGGTTTCCTGCAACGGCGCCAGCACGCGTTGCAGCGCCTTGTCCGCCGACTCCTTGCCGATAGGCATATTCGTGCTGAGCGCCGCCACGACTTCGCCGTGGCGATTCTTCACCGGCACCGCGAGCCCGCGCACACCCGACTGCAATTGCTGTTCGACGATGGCATAACCGTGCGCGCGCGCCGTTTGCAGCGACTCCAGCACGCGCGGCTTGCTCGTGAGCGTATGCGGCGTGAACGGATGCAGGTCGGTGGCGTCGAGCCATTCGCGCACGGCTTCCTGATCGGGCCAGTGCGCGAGCAGCACCACGCCAGGCGAGGTGAGCGGCGCGGGCACGCGCGCACCCAGCACGAAGCCCGTGGTCATCACGCGCGAGGTGCTGTTACGCGCGATGAAGACGAGCTCCCAGTCGTCGAGCACGCTGATATAAACCGCCTCGTTGATGCGCGCGCTCAATTGCTGCAAATACGGCTGCACGAGTTTGGGCAGGCGCGCGGAATCGAAATACGACCAACCCACGCGCAGCACGCGCGGCGTGAGACTGAACTGCTTGCCGTCGCCGTGGAGATAGCCGAGATGCGCGAGCGTGAGCAGATAACGGCGCGCGGCGGTGCGCGTGAGACCCGTGCGCGCGGCGGCTTCGGAGGGCGTCATGCGCGCGTGCTCGCTGTCGAACGCTTCGAGTATCGCGAGGCCTTTCTCGAGGCCCGCAATCCAGTCGCGCCGGTCGAGTGGCGGACGATCCATAGGTCGAATTCCGTTGATTGACGTGCGAGACGCCTAGTTTTTTTGCGCGGGATTTTGCACGGGGGCTTGCGCCGCGGGTTGCGTGGCGTGCCCAATGGAATGTTCCGCAACACGCGCCTGTTCGAGCGCGACGAGATTGCCCTCGCCGAAGCCCGTATCGCCGCGTCGCTCGATGATTTCGAGCGCCATTTCGCCGAGCCCGCGCCGCACGAATGTTTGCAGCAGCAAACGCGGCGCGCCGGGCTGGCTCGTGTCGCCATCGACGAGAATATGGCGCTGCTGCAGTGCCGCGACGTCGAGGCCGTGACCGGGCAGGCGCGCGTCGAGTTGCGCGTAATACCCGGCGGGCGGCTGCACGAATTCGAGTCCTTCGCGGCGAATGAGGTCGACCGTGGCGAAGATGTCGTGGGTGGCGAGCGCAACATGTTGCACGCCGTCGGTGGCATGCTCGTGCAGGTAGCGATGCATCACGGCCGTGCGCGGCGCGCCTTCCTCGTACACGGGAATGCGAATGAGATTGCCCGGCGAGACAATCACGCTCGACGCTTGCGAGACATGCCAGTTCGCATGCGCTTCGGGCAATTCGGAAAAATGCAGCACGCTGCGATAAAAGTCCTTCCATTCGGCGAGCGTGCCGCGACTCACCACTTGCGTGAAATGATCGATGGTTTTAAGGCCGCAGCCTTCCGGCTCGGCTTGCACATCGTCAATGCCGGGCTGCGGCAGGAAATCGACATCGAATACCGACTCGCCACTCGGTTGCATGCGCGGTTCCACGCCCGATTCGTTCGTGCCGGTTTTCCCGCGCCAATGCTCGACGAAATAAATCAGCGAATGGCCAATGCCTTGAATGGCGGGAATGCGCAATTCGTGCGGGCCGATCTGTTCGTGATCGAAACGCCAGGCGCCCCATTGAATGGCGCGCGAATACGCCTGCTTCGCATGCGCCACCCGCATGCCGATGGCCACGACGCCCAGCCCGTTGACGTCGGCGAAGCGGCTCGCGAAGGTGTCGGGCTCCGCATTGATGAGGAAATTGATGTCGCCTTGCCGGTACAGCGTGACGGCCTTGCTGCGATGTCGCGCGAGCGCGCGAAAGCCGATAGCCGTGAACAGGCGCGCGAGCGCCTCGGGGTCGGGCGTCGCGAATTCCACGAAGTCGAGGCCGCGAATGCCCAGCGGATTGGGGTCGAACGGCGTGTCGGTCATGAGTGGCGTTCCACAGAGGCTTTGGCGTGCGCTTGATTCTTGCGTTGACTCTTGCGCTCGACTCTTGCGTTGAATCGCGCATTTAACGCGCGCTTTAAACGGGCTTTTAAAGGCCGGCGTCAATGGCCGGGTTGAGGCTTCGGCCCGGCGGGATTGCGCGCAGTCTAACAAGCGCTTCTCGGCGGAGGCAAGCGGGCCGCTAAAGCCGTTCGAACCACCGTTTCGCCCATTAAGGGATCGGTGCAAACCCGGAAAATGACCGATAATCGCACCAATGCGTTCGATTATCGCACGGCGACGTTCGATGAACCGTTGCTAGCTCAATGCGCTTTGCCTATTCTTGTCGCACCGTCGCGCAATCCTTTTTCCTCTGGATTACAACAATCTTCGAGACACGCTATGACCTTCGCACTCCATTCCTCCGAATCGCAGGGCGCGCCTTCCGCCGATTCAAAGATTGAATCCAGCGCCCAGAAAAGCCGCGCACGCAAGGCCGCCATTGGCAGCTTCGTCGGCGCCGTGGTCGACTGGTACGACTTCCTGCTGTACGGCATCGTCGCCGCCCTGATTTTCAACAGCGAGTTCTTCCCGAAGATCAGTCCCGCCATGGGCACGCTCGCGGCCTTCGCCACGTTCGGCGTGGGCTTTCTGTTCCGTCCGCTGGGCGGCTTTATCTTCGGTCATTACGGCGACCGTCTGGGCCGCAAGCGCATGCTCGTGCTCACCGTCATGATGATGGGACTGTCCACCGCATTGATCGGCTTGCTGCCGACCTTCGCTTCGATCGGCTGGTGGGCGCCGGTGCTGCTCGTGTTGCTGCGTGCGATTCAGGGTTTCGCCGTGGGCGGCGAATGGGGCGGCGCGGCGCTCATGGCCGTGGAAAGCGCGCCTGAGAAGAGGAAGGCGTTCTACAGCAGCGGCGTGCAGGTGGGCTATGGCGTGGGTCTGATCCTTGCTACGGGCCTCGTGTCGATTCTCACGTCCACGCTCGACAACGACGCGTTCAAGTCGTGGGGCTGGCGTGTGCCGTTCATTTTCAGCGTGGTGCTCGTGGGCATCGGCTTGTGGGTGCGGTCGAGCATGGACGAGTCGCAGGAGTTCGTCGAAAAGGTCGAGAAGTCCACCCAGAAGGTGCGCTTGCCCATCGTCGAAGCGCTGCGCCAGAATCCGAAGGCGTTTCTGCTCATCATCGCCATGCGCCTCGCCGAGTTGTTCACGATGTATATCGTCACGGCTTTTGCG
Source organism: Paraburkholderia acidisoli (assembly GCF_009789675.1). NCBI lineage: Bacteria > Pseudomonadati > Pseudomonadota > Betaproteobacteria > Burkholderiales > Burkholderiaceae > Paraburkholderia > Paraburkholderia acidisoli. The sequence continues at coordinate 744,804 of NZ_CP046916.1, forward strand.
CTCAGCTATTCCACCTCGAATCTTCATATGTCGCGCCAGTTCTTCCTGAACATCGGCTTGCTGGTGGGCGCGGTGAGTATCGTGACAATTCCGCTCTTCGCCATGGCCGCCGACCGCTTCGGCCGCCGCCAGGTGTACATGACGGGCGCGATCATCGGTACCTTGTCGGCGGTGCCGTTCTTCCTCGCGCTCGACGCGCGTTCGACCGTGTGGATCGTGGTGTTCGCGGTGATGCTCGCCAACGTCGCGCACGATATGTGCGTGAGCGTGCAGCAACCGATGTTCACGCAACTCTTCGGCACGGAATACCGCTACAGCGGCGCGGGCGTGGGGTATCAGGTCGCCAGCGTGGTTGGCGGCGGCTTCACGCCGTTCATCGCGGTGGGGCTGGTGAATCTGGCGGGGGGTTCGTGGTATCCGGTGGCGGGTTATCTCGCGCTGGGCTGCCTGATTTCCGTCATCGTGGCGTGGAAGATGAAGACGCGCTAACGCCTCGTTTCATCTCCGTAACCGGGTGCGAGTCACGCGGCGCCTTCGGGCGCCGTTGTGCATGGGTGGTCTCATGAAATTGGCCGCTGCTGGCTCTAGGGATTCGCAGCGTTTCGCGCCAGAATAGCGGTTTTCGTGACCCCGGTTGCACTGGAACGCTCATGTACGTCCCCGCCCAATTCGTCGAAGCGCGCAAGGAAGTCCTGCACGCGCACATCGTTCAACATCCGTTCGGCACGCTCGTCACGCACGGCGCGAGCGGCCTCGACGCGAATCACATTCCGTTCGAGCTGTTCGCCGACGAAGGCGAGCACGGCGTGCTGCGCGCGCACGTGGCGCGGGCGAATCCGGTCTGGCAGGACGTGGCGAATGGCGACGAGGTGCTGGCGATCTTCCGCGCCGGCGACGCCTATATTTCGCCGAACTGGTACCCGAGCAAGCACGAGGCGCACAAGCAGGTGCCCACGTGGAATTACATCGTCGTGCATGCACACGGGCGCGTGACGATACGCGACGACGAGCGCTACGTGCGCGGCGTGGTGAGCCGCCTCACGCGCACGCATGAAGCCGCGCTGCCGCAGCCGTGGAAGATGGGCGACGCGCCGCCCGATTATCTGGATGCCATGCTGAAGGCGATCGTCGGCATCGAGATCGAAATCACGCGTCTCGTCGGCAAGAGCAAGCTGGGACAGAACAAGGAAGCGCGCGACATTCGCGGTGCCGGCGAGGCGCTGGTCGAACGCGGCGAAGCGCCGATCGGCGAGGCCATGCTGGCGCATCTGGCCAGCAAAGCGGAATGAGCCGTTGCAAAGCGTGTTAAATCGGCCTTGAGCCGGCGTTAAAGTCGCTTCACGCGCGCTTTAAACCGGCTTTCAACGCTCATTCGCTGACGTCGGTAATCAGGCGCGCGTGCAGCGCGCGAATGCGGCGGTCCACGAAATAGCCGCCGCCTTCCGTATAGCGCAGATAAAGCCGGTTGCACGCGCTGCATTGCCACACGTCGCAGCGATTGTACGGAAAGAAGTATGGCGCCACGGGCGCTTCGGCAGACCAGTAGTTCGTGCCTTCGGGCAAATACTCGCTGTAAGTGGGTTCGGCCAGTTCGGGGTTCAGCAGCGTGCCGACCTGCACGAGCCGCGTTTCGTCGAGCGAGAGCGGCTGCGATTGCCAGCCTTCGAGCGAGGCCTTCGTGCAACTGCAGTCGGGCACGATCCGCGCTTCGGCCGCTTGTGCGAGTTCGAGTAAAGACTGGGCGTCGAGCTGTCGGGTCATGATGGCGGCAAAATCGTGTGAATCTGAAAGCTTCGAATCGAACGCCCGTGCGCGATGTCCCATCACGTGGCACCGGGATTCGTGCTGCGCAGTGTACACGCAATCACTATTTTTTAAATTCACGTTCTCGCGTTACGATGCCTCAATCCAGCGGTCATTTTTAAAGGATTCGAGGAACATGAAATACGAGAACGCCTTGCAAAAGGCGATCAAGGGGCATCTCGAGCGGGCGATGGAACTCGCCGAGCTGTTCGGGCTGTTCATCATCGGCATTGGCACCGTGGCGGCCATGGTGCATCTGATCTGGCGCATGATCAATTCCGATGGCGTTTCACTGACCGATCTGCTGCTGATGTTCCTGTATCTGGAAGTGTTCGCGATGGTCGGCCAGTACCTGAAGGCCGGTCAATTGCCGGTGCGCTTTCCGCTCTATATCGCCATGGTCTCGATCGCGCGGGATCTGATCCTGCGCGCCGGCATGAATTCCGAGTTGCATCTGCTCGCGAGCGCGGGGGCCATCGTGCTGATCGCGCTGGGCGTGCTGATGATCCGTTACGGCCAGTACAAGTATCCGAGCGACTCGGTGCAGTCCAGGATCGAAGAGGTTAAATAGTTCGCCATCCTGAGTGTTGGCGGATTACGGTGCGGCTAGCGCGGCGCACAAGGCATCGGCGAAAGCGCGCACCCGCGCGCTCATGTCGCGCCGCGAAGGATAGACCAGATATAAATCCGCTTGCGGCTCCACACCGTCCGGCAGCGCGACTTCCACGAGTTCGCCGCGCTCCACATGCGGCGCGCCCACATGCGCGGGTAGCACGGCCACGCCCGCGCCGCGCAGGGCGAGCGCCTTGAGTAACGCGAAGGTATTGGCCCGCACGCGCGCTTTGGCCGTGCGTGCGCCATCGGCAAAGCCCGTGCTGAAGGCGAGCGCCGGTTCGGCGTGCGGTGCGGAATGCGCCTCGAGCCATTTCGCGCTCGCGAATGCCGCAAAGCGAAACGACGCAATGCGGCGCGCCACGGCGTCGTTGCCGCCGGGCTGGCGGCCGCGCACGGCGAGATCGACATTGCCTGCCACGAAATCGACCACTTCGTTGCCCGCATGCACGTCGATGTTGACGAGTGGGTGCGCCGCCACGAAGCGCGCGATGGCCTCGCCGAGCACGTCGGCGGGAAAATCGAGCGGCACGCTCAGGCGTATCGAGCCCGCGAGCGCCGACCCGCGCGCGATGCCGGTGCGTTCGGCTTCGCGCAGCGTGCGGATGGCTTCGGCGACGCTCGCGTACCACGCTTCGCCGTCGGCAGTGAGGGCCACGCTGCGCGTTGTCCTGCGCAACAGGCGCACGCCCAGGCGGGCTTCGAGTGCGGCGACGCGTGCGCTCACGGTCGAGCGCGGCAAGTCGAGTGCGCGTCCGGCGGCGGCGAAGGAGCCTTCCTCCACGACGGCGACGAAGGCGAGACAACCGTTGATGTCCATAGTGGCGTGAGTCGTTGCGCGCATTGTCCAGCTTGCTGGCGGGACTCGCCATTCTAGCGGGCTTATCGCTCAAAGCATGGGCAGGCAGACTGAGGAACGAGGGCAGTCTCCTCGTTCCTTCTTCTCTGCCAATGGAAATCGCCATGCACACAGGCCGTATCGAATCAAATGAAACGCTGGAATTCGCGGGCATGCGCACGCGCGTGATAGCGGGCGTCGCCACACAATCGCTGTGCACGATCATGGAGATGTCGATCGCGAACGGCGGCGGCGCGCCCGCGCATCGCTCGCTCGACGAGGACAAGACCTTCGTGCTGCTCGAAGGCCAGCTCACATTTCATCTCGCCGACGCGGCGCTCGAGATGCGGCCCGGCGACGCCATTGCGGTGGCGCGCGGCGATCTGCACGGTTTCGTCGCGGGCGAGGTGGAGGCGCGACTCCTGCTCGTCAGCGCGCCCGCGGGGCATGACGCTTTCTTTCGGGCGATGGCCGCATTGCCCGTGCCGCACGATGCGGGCGCGGTGCGCGAACTCTGCGCGCGGCACCGGCAGGTGATTGCCGGCCTGTGAAACGGCATGTCTCGTGCTGCCGTGCGATCATGCACTTTTCGTTGGTGCATGACATGCCCACGACGCGAACGGAGAACGAGACATGAGCAAGACATTCAAGGTCGCCGCCATTGCCGGTGACGGCATTGGCCAGGAAGTGATGCCCGAGGGCGTGCGCGTGGTCGAAGCCGCTGCCGCGAAGTTCGGCCTGAAGATCGAATTCACGCATTTCGACTGGGCCAGCTGCGACTATTATTTGCAGCACGGCAAGATGATGCCGGACGACTGGTTCGCCACGCTCAAGGGCTTCGACGCGATCTACTTTGGCGCAGTGGGTTGGCCCGAGAAAGTCCCCGACCATATTTCACTGTGGGGTTCGCTGCTCAAATTCCGCCGCGAATTCGACCAATACGTGAATCTGCGTCCCGTGCGCCTGCTGCCGGGCGTGCCGTGCCCGCTCGCCAACCGCAAACCGGGCGATATCGACTTTCTCGTGGTGCGCGAGAACACCGAAGGCGAATATTCTTCGGTGGGCGGCAAGATGTTCGAAGGCACCGAGCGCGAATTCGTGTTGCAGGAGTCGGTGTTCACGCGTCAGGGCGTGGATCGCATTCTGCAATATGCCTTCGATCTCGCGAATCAGCGCAAGCGCAAGCAACTCACGGCGGCCACAAAATCGAACGGTATCTCGATCAGCATGCCGTACTGGGACGAGCGCGTGGCCGAGATGGCCCGGTCGTATCCCGAGGTGAAGTGGGACAAGCAGCATATCGACATTCTGTGCGCGCGCTTCGTGCTGCAACCGGATCGCTTCGACGTGGTGGTTGCGTCGAACCTGTTCGGCGATATTCTTTCCGACCTCGGTCCGGCCTGCACGGGCACGATCGGTCTGGCGGCTTCGGCGAACCTGAATCCGGAGCGCAGGTTTCCTTCGCTGTTCGAGCCGGTGCACGGGTCCGCGCCCGATATTTTTGGCAAGCAGATCGCCAATCCCATCGCCATGATCTGGTCGGGCGCGATGATGCTCGATTTTCTCGGCAACGGCGATGCTGCGTATCAAGCCGCGCACGATGCCATCATGCAGGCCATCGAAACGGTGCTCGTGGAAGGACCGCGTACGCCGGACATGGGCGGCAATGCGAGTACGCAGGTATTGGGTAAAGCCGTGGCGGCCGCGCTGTAAATCGAATTAAAGCGGCCTTCAAACGCGCTTTAAAGCGCGCTTGAAGCGCATTGGGCGGTAAATTCAACGGGCAGATTCAATGGCAGTGAATCTGCCCGACTCATTCGCCGTCGATGCCCAGTTCCTTGCGCTCGCGGCGTTCTTCGTTGCCGCGGCGCGCGCGCATGCGCTGGCGCGACAGCACGGTGATGATCTGGCCCGTGGTGGCATGAGCGGGGATCTCGTTGCGAATCACGTTCGCGACCATCGGCAAGCCTTTGCGCTGGCGGTTCAGCGCCTGCGCGATCGCGCGGCGGCATTCGTCGCCGTGGCAATCCCATTCGTCGCGCAATTTTCCGCAATAACGGCAGGTGTCCATCAAGTTAGTTTACCGAAATTTGCACGAACGTTCCGGGCGCGAGCCCGTTTGCGATGGCGCCCCAAAACCGTTGGCCACGCGAACATGGCGATTTTCCGCGCGCGACTATGATCGATCGAGGTAAGGCCGCAGGGGCGGCCTTCGCAGCGGAGAGACGATCATGGCCGATCACGGTATCGAAGGAAAGACGGTATTGATTGCGGGCGGCGCGAAGAATCTGGGCGGCCTGATCGCGCGGGATCTCGCCGTACACGGCGCGAAAGCCGTGGCGATTCACTACAACAGCGCCGCCACGCAGGCGGCCGCCGAAGAAACGGTCGCGGCGATCCAGGATGCGGGCGCGAAGGCGGCGGCATTTCAGGCCGACCTCACCTCGGCCGGTGCAATGGAAAAGCTGTTTGCCGATACGGCGGCGGCAATCGGGCGCCCCGATATCGCCATCAACACGGTCGGCAAAGTGCTGAAGAAACCGTTCGTGGAAATCACGGAGGCGGAATACGACCAAATGTCGGCGGTCAATGCCAAGACCGCTTTTTTCTTTTTGCGCGAGGCCGGCCGGCACGTGAATGACAACGGCAAGATCGTCACGCTCGTCACTTCGCTGCTGGGCGCGTTCACGCCGTATTACGCGGCCTATGCGGGTACGAAGGCGCCGGTCGAGCACTACACGCGGGCGGCTGCCAAGGAGTATGGCGCGCGCGGTATTTCAGTCACGGCCGTGGGGCCAGGGCCAATGGACACGCCGTTCTTTTATCCCGCCGAAGGGCAGGACGCCGTGGAATATCACCGCACGGCGGCGGCCCTGTCGGCGTTTTCCAAAACAGGACTCACCGATATTCACGACGTCGTGCCGTTCATTCGCCATCTCGTGAGCGACGGCTGGTGGATCACGGGGCAAACCATTCTCATCAATGGTGGCTACACTACGAAATAAGCCGTGAAATCAGTCGATGAACGCGCGGCCAATGTGAATGATCTGGAATCCGAACGAATTCGACACGGCCGTGCGTTCACGAATCACGGCCGCGGCGGAATGTTCAAGCCGCGTTCGACGGCCGGTCGCGCGACGAACGCATCGAGCGCACGCGCGACGTGCTTGAAGTCGCCGAAGCCCACGATATCGGCCGCTTCGTAGAAACCCACGAGATTGCGCACCCACGGGAACGTGGCGATATCGGCAATGGTGTAATCGTCGCCCATGATCCACTGGCGGCCGTCGAGGCGCTGATCGAGCACGTGCAGCAGACGCTTCGTTTCCGCCACGTAACGATCGCGCGGACGCTTGTCTTCGTAGTCCTTGCCCGCGAATTTGTGGAAGAAGCCGAGTTGACCGAACATCGGGCCCACGCCGCCCATCTGGAACATCACCCACTGGATGGTTTCGTAACGTGCCGCGCCGTCGCGTGCGAGCAGTTGGCCGCACTTGTCGGCGAGATAGATCAGAATCGCGCCTGATTCGAACAGCGGCAGCGGCTGACCGCCGGGACCGTTGGGGTCGAGAATCGCGGGAATCTTGTTGTTGGGATTGAGCGAGAGGAACTCGGGCGTGAGCTGGTCGTTCGTGTCGAAGCGCACCAGATGCGGTTCGTAGGCGAGGCCGGTTTCTTCCAGCATGATCGACACCTTGACGCCGTTGGGCGTGGGCAGCGAATACAGCTGAATGCGCTCGGGGTGCTGCGCGGGCCACTTCTGGCTGATAGGGAATGCGGAAAGGTCGGTCATGGCAGGTCCTCGGGCTTGCGCCGCGCGCGAGTGGCGCGTGTTATCGAATGGAGGGGCGAGAGCAGAGCGCGGGTGCGTTCAGGCCGCCCAGTGTAGTGGAAACGGGCGCAGCGCGTGCGGGAGGTCGGGCTGCCCAGGTCGGGCCGCGCAGGTGGGGCCGCCGAGGTCGGGCCGCGCAGGTGGGGCCACGCAGCTGGGGCCGCCCGTCGGCCCGCGCAGGCCGCGTCAGGAGCGCATGCGGCGGATCAAACGCTGCCTTCGCGCTCGATCACGAGAATGCGCGCTTCGCCACGGGGATGCGCGACGTGCTCGCAACCCACGTTCGCGAAAAACACGTCGCCGGTTTCGAGCACGGCAATGTGTTCCTCGCCCGCCTCGCGGTAGTGCATGTCGACGGTGCCGTCGAGCACCGCGAACACTTCTTCGCCGTCGTTGACGTGCCAACGGTACGGCTGGTCGGTCCAGTGCAGGCGCACCGTCGTGCCGTTCAGATTGGCGATGTCGAGCGCGCCCCAGGCGCGCGCGGCCGTAAACGTTTTGGGGCGAATGACTTTCATGCGAGATACCGGTGAGCAGGTGTGGCGCCCGGCACGCGAGCACGAAAGACCGCGGCGCCTTGCCTCGACCTTACTTCCACATCGTCCGGGCCCAGAAGGTCAGCGAGCGGTCCCACGCAAGCTGTGCCCACACCGGGTCGTATTGCGTGATGGCGATGCGGCCCGGGCCCACGGCCGTTTCGTTCGCGAACGCGTGATGCGCGAGATAGCGGTGGAACTCCACGTTCACGTTGGCGTCGCGCAGCTTCTGTTCGAGCGTGGCCACGGTTTCGATATTGAACGCCGCGTCCTGCGTGGCGAAGTGGCCGAGCACCGGCGCGGTGATCTTGCTCGCGTCGATGTACTCGAGCGGCGGGAACCCGTACCAGACCACGGCGGAGTCGATGCCCGGCACCATGCTCGCGGCCAGCAGCGTGAGCGCGCCGCCCATGCAGTAGCCCGTCACGCCCACACGCGAGGTGAGCGTCTTGAGGTAGGTGACGGCGCCGTGAATGTCCTGCGAAGCGGCGTCGCCGAAATTCAGGGCGTCCATCAGGTGATGCGCTTCTTCTTCCTCGACCGTGCTCTTGCCGCGGTAGAGGTCGGGCACGAGCGCGTAGTAGCCGGCTTGCGCGAGACGGTCGGCCACGCCACGAATCTGGTCGTTCAAGCCCCACCATTCCTGGATCACGACGATGGCGGGCGCGCCTTCCGTCTGCGCCGGTTTGGCGAGATAGCCTTGCAGCGACTGGCCGTCGGGGCGGTTGAAGGAAATCATGGTGCCGGCGGACTGGGTCATGGAGCGTTCCTCGTGAGTGGGATTCGGTGGCACGTCAGGCGGAATTACGCCGCGCGTGAAAGCCGTAGCATAGCGCTTACGCGTGCGATCTGCGTGTATCGGCCCGATCGGAATGCGCTGATTTGTCGACCGGATTTGCCAATCCGGGGTGCCGACATCATGCGCCGATCAGATGCAGCACCACGTCGCGCGTATGCGCCACGCGACGATGCTCGAACACGTAGATGCCTTGCCACGTGCCCAGCACCGGTTCGCCGTGCTCGACGGGAATCGACAATTGCGTGTGCGTGAGGGCCGTGCGCAGATGCGCGGGCATGTCGTCGGGGCCTTCGGTGTCGTGCTCGTAGCGTTGCGGATCTTCGGGCGCGAGCGCTTCGAAATAGCGTTCGAGGTCGCGGCGCACCGAAGCGTCGGCGTTCTCCTGGATCAGCAGCGACGCCGACGTGTGGCAGCAGAACAGCGTCAACAGTCCCATGTCGATGCCTTGCTCGCGCACGAACGCGCGCACTTCGCGGCTGATTTCGGTGAGCCCGCGCGTGCGCGTTTTCACACTCAGATGGTGGATGGCCTGGCGCATGATCGGTTCTCCGTGGCGGCGCGGAATGGAGTCAGTCTGAGGCGGTCAGCCTGTCGTAGCGAGGCCGCACGCGGCGTGCCGCATGCTGGTACGATGTCGGGCTTGCCGGCGCGGGCAGGGTTCCTGTTCCGCGAAAACCGGCGCACCGCATGTTACCGCCGAACCGGACGCACCGGTATCGGCCCACCCTCATTCGAAGGAGCCCGCTCTTGAATCTCTCCCGCTTCGCGAAAGCACGCCATTCCACCAAGGCATTCGACGCCAGCCGCAAGATTCCCGCCGCCGTCATCGAGGAACTCAAGGAACTGGTGCGCTTCAGCCCGTCTTCGGTGAACTCGCAGCCGTGGCATTTCGTGGTGGCGGAGAGCGACGCGGCCCGCGCGCGCATCGTCAAGGGTATGGACGGCTACGCCTATAACGAGCCGAAAGTCACGCGCGCTTCGCACGTGATGGTGCTGTGCGTTCGCACCGACATGGACGACGCGCACCTCGCGCAAGTGCTCGCGCAGGAAGAGACCGACGGCCGCTTCGCGAATGCCGAGGCGAAGGCGGGCCAGGAAAAAACGCGCGCGTTCTACGTGAATCTCAACCGCGAGCGCAACGCGCTGAATGCGTGGATGGAGAAGCAGGCGTATCTCGCGCTCGGCACCTTGCTGATCGGCGCGGCCACGCTCGAGATCGACGCGTGCCCGATGGAAGGTTTCGACGCGAAGGCGCTCGACGCCGAACTCGGTCTGCGCGAGCAGGGCTTGACGGCGCTCGCCGTGGTCGCGCTCGGCTACCACAGCGCCGACGACTTCAACGCGAAGCTGCCGAAGTCGCGTCTGCCGGCCGCCACGGTGTTCACGGACCTCGGCTGAGCGGTTCGAGCCATACGCGCGCGACCGCATCCGGTTGCGCGCGCAACCTCCGCAAAGAAACAGCGGCGCCTCGTGCGGCCGCCACGTAAGGCGGTGAGCGATGCAAGGGATCAAGCGCCGGATCGTCTATGTCACGTTGTTCGAGACGATCGCCATTCTCATCACGGGCACGAGTTTCGCCTCGCTTTCGGGCAGCGGCATGGACCGCGCGGGCGCGGCGGCGATTTTCTCTTCGCTGATCGCGGTGGTGTGGAATGTCGTGTTCAACGCGCTGTTCGAGCGCTGGGAAGCGCGCCAGACGAAGCGTGGCCGCGGCACCGCGCGGCGCATCGCGCATGCGGTGGGCTTCGAGGGCGGGCTGATCGTCTTTCTCGTGCCGATGATCGCGCTCACGCTGCACGTGCCGCTCGTCGAAGCGTTCTTGATGGACGTCGGCCTTTCGGTGTTTTTTCTCGTGTACGCCTACGTGTACAACCTCATTTTCGATACCGTGTTCGGTTTGCCGGCCTCGGCCCTGCCGCTCGACACTCCCGCCACTGACCGGCAACCTCACGCGTAAGTTACTGCACGCTGTAGCCGCGCCCCTGCATGCACGCGCCGTACGAACGCCAGTAGGTGCTCATCGCGGCGCTTTGCGCCTGTTGCGATGCCTGGGCCTGCGCCGCGTGTTCGCGCCGCGCGCGCACGCCGCCCGCGAGCGCACCCGCCGTCGCACCAACAGCCGCGCCGTGCCCCGCGTCGTTGCCGCTCACATCGCCGATGATCGCGCCCGCCGCCGCACCGCGCGCCGCACCGCCCACGCGCGCGCCCGTGGGGCCGCCTTGCGGCGGCGGTGCCTGCGAAGCCGCAACGGGATCGACGCCCGTGTTCTGCTTCGCCCATGCGTAACAGGCGGCATCGTCTTGCTGCTGCAACTGCGGGCTCTGGCCGTGCGCGGGATAAATGGCGGGTTTCTGCGCGAAGGCGAGTGAGCATGCGCCCAGCAGCAGGCATGCGGAGAGACGCTTCATGAAGGACTCCTCGTTATCGAGTGTATTGCGCGGCGTAACGCGCTGCGCACGCGTGACGCGGCAGCATGTTTGATTTCATGGCGTGGCGTGCCGCCTGGGGCGAGAGGCGAGGAATGCGCGTGCGAAAGCGGCAAGCTGACGCTTCAGCATAGTCGATGGATTCGGGTGTCCGTTCGCGGATGCGCAGCGCGGTGCGCGTGTGCGTCAAGGCGCGCCGGGCAGGCGCTGCCGGCGAAGGCGGATGGCGGTTGCAAAACCGCAATCGAATGAAAACATCCGGCGCGGTAAGGCCGGCGATGCCGCGTGTGCCGGCGCGTTATTGCGTCGCTGCGCCGCTCGCCGCGCTCGCGTTGCCCGCCGTTGCTGCCGAGTCGGAAGCGCTCGTGGCGGAATTTGCCGAAAGCCGCTGCGGATGCAGCGCATCGTGCAGGTCGCCGTTCCAGCCGCCGCCCAGGTCGCCGATCAGCGCCGCCGCGTCGAGCAGGCGTGTCTGCTGCACGTTGAGCGCGGTCTGCTGGCTCGACAGTTGCGTGGCCTGCGCCGTGGCGACGGTCGTGTAGTCGACGGTCCCGGCCTGATATTCGTCCTGGGCGATTTGCGCGCCGTGCGTGGCGTCGCGTACCACGGCGTCGAGCATGTCGGCCTGCTGGCCGAGAATGCGCAAGCCCGAGAGGTCGTTTTCGACGTTCTGGAACGCGGTAAGCACGGTGCCGCGATAGTTCGCCACGGCGGCGTCGTAGCTCGCGCGCGCCGCAGCCACCTGGCCGCTGCGCTCGCCGCCGTCGAAGACCGTTTCGGTCGCGCTCGCGCCCAGCGACCACACATAGTTGCCGATATGCAGCAGGCCCGAGATGGGCGACTGCGTGAAGCCGTCGAGCGCCGAGAGTGAGATGGTCGGGTAATACGCGGAAATCGCCACACCAATGGCCGCATTCGCCGAAGCCATTTGCCGCTCGGCCGTGGCGACGTCGGGGCGGCGTTGCAGGATCGTCGAGGGCACGCCCGCGGGAATCACGGGCAAGGTGGGCAATTTTGCGCTGTGCGGGATTGTCACGTCTTCGGGATTGCGGCCCACCAGCACGGCAATCGCGTGTTCGTACTGCGCGCGCGAGACGCCCAGCGCGATCAGGCTGGCTTGCGCGCTTTCGAGTTGCGTGCGCGCCGAAATCAGGTCCGAAGGCGCGACCGTGCCCGCGCTGTCCTGGTCGGACACCACGCGCAAAAAGTTCTGGTACGCGGTCACGGTCTGCGTGAGCAGGTCGATGTCCGCATCGGCGATACGCAGCTGGATCACCGCGTTCGCGAGCGCGATCTGTTCGGACAACGTCGCATTCGCGAGCGTGGCTTCGCTCGCCTGCGCGGTAGCCGATTGCTCTTCGATCTGGCGCCGTACCTGGCCCCAGAAGTCGGGCGCCCAGCTCACGTTGCCTTCGAGCGAGCCGCTGTTGACGATGCGCGCGCCGCTCGACTGGCCGAGCGCGCTCAACGTGCTCGACGTGGACCCGGTGCCCGCGCGCTCGCGCTGCGCCGACCCTGTGATGCCGATGGTCGGAAAGAGGCTCGCGCGTGCCACACGCACTTCGGCGAGCGCTTCCTGATAGTTCGCGTAGCTCTGCCGCACGGTCTGGTTCGACACCGCCACGAGCGGTTCGAGTTCGTCGAGCAGCGGGTCCTGGAACGCGGTCCACCAGTCGCCTTTCGGGCCTTGCGCGGCGTCGGGCTCGGCCTGGGTCCAGCCGGGCAGTTCCTTCCACTGCGCAGGCACGTTCACCTGCGGCCGGTGATAGTCGGGGCCCACCATGCAGCCCGCGAGCAGGGCGGCGGAAAGCGGCAGCAGGCGCGCGGCCAGGCGAGTCAGACGCGGAAGACGGGGCGCGGCGTGGCGCAGGAGCGATCGGTCAAAACGGGTCTTCTTCATGATGCGCTCTCGTTGGCGTCGGTGGCGTCGCTTGCGTTGCCGGCGTCGGGGTTGTTGCGGTTCCAGGGCAGACGCGCCGACCAGCGCGCGAGCCGCGCGCGCAGGCGGTCGAGGAACAGATAGATCACGGGCGTGGTGTAGAGCGTGAAGACCTGGCTGAAGATCAGGCCGCCCATCACCGTCACGCCGAGTGGTTGACGCAGCGACGCGCCCTGGCCGATGCCCACCGCGAGCGGCACCGCGCCCAGCACCGCGGCGAACGTCGTCATCATGATCGGGCGCAGGCGCACCACGGCCGCTTCGTGAATCGCGCGGCGCGCGTCCATGCCCTCGTGGCGCTGCAATTGAATCGCCACGTCCACCATCATGATGCCGTTCTTCTTGACGATGCCGATCAGCAGAATGATGCCGATCATCGCGATCACCGAGAACGGCGTGCCGAAGATCAGCATGGCGAGCGTCGCGCCGATCCCGGCCGAAGGCAAGGTGGACAGAATCGTGAGCGGGTGGATCGTGTTTTCGTACAGGACGCCCAGCACGATGTACACCACGGCCAGCGCCGCGAGAATCAGCAGCGGCACGGTGCCCATCGACTGCGCGTACGCCTGCGCCGCGCCCGCGAACGCGCCGTGAATGGAGGCGGGCATGCCGATGTCGCGCTCGGCTTTCTCGATGACGGTGCTCGCCTCGGAGAGCGAACCGCCCTCGGGCAGATTGAACGAGACCGTGCCCGCCACCTCGGTGCCCTGATGGTTCACCTGGGTGGCGGTGTGGTTCGTGGTCCAGTTCATGAGCGCCGTGAGCGGCACCATGGTTTCGGCGGCGGTGCTGTCCGCGCTGCCGCTCGAACTGCCGCCCTTGCTGTTGGCGATCGAGTTGGTCTGCTGGTTCGCCACGGCGTTGGCGTTGCGGGAATTGGTGTTGCTGCTCGCGCTGGACGTGCTGCTTTCGGCGGTGAAGGCCGTGACGCCGGACACGGTGCTGCTCGACATCTGCGTTTGCGCCGAGCCGTTCGCGTTGCCCGCCGCCGTGCTGAGCCAGATATGGTCGAACGACTGCGGATACTGCCAGTATTCGGGCGCGACTTCCATCACCACGAAGTACTGGTTGATCGCGTTGTAAATGGTCGATACCGTGCGCTGGCCGAAGGCGTCATAGAGCACGCTGTCGATCTGGTTCGGATCGAAGCCGTAGCGCTTGGCCGTCGCACGGTTCACCGTCATCATCGCTTGCAGGCCGTTTTGCTGCAGGTCCGAATTCACGTCGGTGAGCGTGCCGTGGTACTTGTTCAACTCCGTCACGAGGCGCGGCACCCACGTGAACAGCGCGTCGGCGTCGTCGCTCGTGAGCGTGTACTGGTACTCGGCCGCCGCCTGCCGCCCGCCGATCTGCAAGTCCTGCTGCGCCTGCAGGAAGAGGCGCGCGCCCGAGACCGCGTTGAGCTTGGGCCGCAAGCGGTTCACGACCTGGGTGGCCGAGAGATGCCGCTGCGCGAGCGGTTTCAGTTCGATGAATACGGTGGCCGTGTTGAGCGCGCGGCCGCCCGTGAAGCCCGCGACCGATTCCACTGCAGGGTCCTGCTTCACGATGGCCTGCAATTGCGCGAGCTTCTTCTCCATGGCCGTGAACGACACGCTCTGGTCGGCAATGATCTGGCCGATCAGAATGCCCGTGTCCTGCTCGGGAAAGAACGTGCCCGAGAGCAGCTTCATGAGAAATACGTTGGCTACCAGCAGCGCGAACAGCGTGAAGATGATGAGCGCCGCGTGATCGAGCACGCTGTCGAGCGTGCGCGAATAGAACTGTTTGAAGCGCTCGAATTGCGCGTCGATCCAGCGCGCCACGCGCGACGGTTCGCGGTGCATCTGCTCGCGCTTGAGCACGTACGCGCACATGGTGGGCGTGACCGTGAGCGAGATGATGAGCGAGATGACGATGGCGATGGAGAGCGTCATCGCGAACTCGTGGAACAGCAGGCCGACGATGCCCGGCATCAGCAGGATCGGCAGGAACACGGCGATCAGCGAAAGACTCATGGAGATCACGGTGAAGCCCACTTCCTTCGCGCCGATCAACGCGGCTTCCTTCGGGTCGAGCCCGGCCTCCACGTGGCGCACGATGTTTTCGAGCACGACCACGGCGTCGTCCACCACGAAGCCGGTGCCAATCGTGAGCGCCATCAGCGAAAGACTGTCGATGCTATAGCCGAGCAGCCACATCGGGCCGAAAGTGCCGACGATGGAGAGCGGCAGCGCGACCGCGGGAATGAGGGTCGCGCGCGGCGAAAGCAGGAACACGAACACCACGCCAATCACGAGCAGCACGGCGATAAAGAGTGTGCGTTCGGTGTCGGCCACGGAAGATCGTACGGACTCCGAGCGATCCACGGCCACGTTCACCTTGATGGTGGCGGGCAGCGCGGCCTCGATATTGGGCAGGCGCGCCTGGATCTGCTGCACGGTCTTGACGACGTTGCTGCCCGGCATGGGATAGACGATCACGAGCACCGCCGACTTGCCGTTGTACAGGCCGGCATTGCGGATGTTTTCGTTCGAGTCACGCACGGTGCCCACGTCGCGCAGGAACACGGGCGCGCCGTCGCGATACGCGATCACGACGTCGCCGAACGGCTTCGCGTTGCTGATCTGGTCGTTCGAGATGACTTCGAAGCGCTGGTCGCCCTGGTCGAGGTGACCCTTCGCGCTGTTCGCATTGGCCGCGCCAATGGCGGCGCGCACGTCCTCCAGGCCGATGCCGTAACTGTTGAGCTTGCCCGGCTGCAACTCCACGCGCACCGAAGGCAGCGCGCCGCCGCCCAGCGTGATCTGGCCCACGCCGTCCACCTGCGAAAGCTGCTGCATGATGACCGAGTCGGCGGAGTCGTAGAGCTGCGCTTTCGTGAGCGTGTCCGAGGTGAGCGCGAGCACCATGATCGGCGCGCTCGCGGGGTTGTATTGCCGATACGTAGGGTTGCTGCGCAGCGTGGTGGGCAAGTCGCCGCGCGAAGCCTGAATGGCCGCTTCCACGTCGCGCGCCGCGCCGTTGATGTCGCGGTTCAGGCCGAACACCACCACGATCAGCGAAGAACCCACGTTGTTGATCGACGTGAGCTGGCTCACGTCGGCGATGGTGCCGAGCCGCCGTTCGAGCGGCTCGGCCACGGTGGAGGCCATGATGTCGGGGCTCGCGCCCGCCATTTGCGCCTGCACGACGATCACGGGATACGCGATGTTCGGCAGCGGCGCCACGGGCAGGCGGAAGAATGCCAGCACGCCCGCAAGCAGGATCGCGATCGCGAGCAGCGAAGTCGCGACCGGCCGGCGGATGAAAAGCGCCGAGATGTTCACGGCGTGCCCTCGGGTGCCGTGCCGCTTTGTTCGTCGTCCGAACGATCTTCAGGTTTGCGCTTGCGGCCGAAGCGTTCCGCGAGACGGTCGAAGAACAGATAGATCACGGGCGTGGTGAAGAGCGTGAGCATCTGCGAGAGCGTGAGACCGCCAATGATCGCGAGACCGAGCGGGCGGCGCAGTTCCGAGCCCGTGCCGCTGCCGAGCAGCATGGGCAGCGCGCCGAGCATGGCCGCGAGCGTGGTCATCAGAATCGGCCGGAAGCGCAGCAGCGAAGCCTCGAAAATGGCCTCGCGCGGCGGCTTGCCTTCCACGCGTTCGGCTTCGAGCGCGAAGTCGACCATCATGATGGCGTTCTTCTTGACGATGCCGATCAGCAGCACGATGCCGATGATGCCGATCACGTCGAGGTCCTTGCCCGCGATCATGAGCGCGAGCAGTGCGCCGATCCCGGCCGAAGGCAGCGTGGAGAGAATCGTGACCGGATGCACGTAGCTTTCGTACAGCACGCCCAGCACGATATACACGGCCACCAGCGCCGCGATCAGCAGATACACCTCGCTCGAGAGCGAGTCCTCGAACGCCTGCGCCGCGCCCTGGAACGACGAGGTGATCGAAGGCGGCAGCTTCACCGCGGCCTCGGCCTTGCGAATATCGCGCACGGCGGAGGACAGCGACGCGCCGTCGGCGAGGTTGAACGAGATCGTCACCGCCGGGAATTGCGCGAGGTGGCTGATCATGAGCGGCGAGCGCGTGATGTGGATCGTCGCGATGCCCTTGAGCGGCACCTGGCCCGAACTCGCGGTCTGGCTCGGCAGATAGATGTCGCCGATCGATTCCACGGTGGGCAGCGACTCGGGCTTCGCCACCAGAATCACACGGTACTGGTCCGACTGCTGGAAGATGGTCGAGACGATGCGCTGGCCCAGCGCGTCGTAGAGCGCGTTGTCGATGGTCGCCGCCGTGATGCCGTAGCGTGCCGCGAGCTGGCGGTTCACCTCGACATCGACGGAAAGACCGCTGTTGTTGAGGTCGCTCGTGACGTCCGTGATCGACGGAATCTTCTGCATGCGCGCGACGAGATCGGGCACGTACTGCTGGAACGCGTCCTGGCTCGGGCCGCGCAGCACGAAGTTGTACTGGTTGCGCGAGACCGTGGTGTCGAGCGTGAGATCCTGCTCGGGCTGCAGATACAAACGGATGCCCGAGACCTTCGCGACCGACTGCTGGATGCGCCGCGCGATTTCCTCGGCGCTTTCGGAGCGGTCGTCGTGCGGCTTCAGGTTGATGAGGAAGCGGCCGTTGTTGAGCGTGGTGTTGATGCCGTCAATACCCACGTACGACGTGAGCGAGACCACGTCCGGGTCCTTGAGGATTTCCTCGGCAAGCGCGGACTGGCGCCGCACCATGGCCGCATACGAGACCGAGTTGTCGGCCACGCTGATACCCTGGATCACGCCCACGTCCTGCACCGGGAACAGGCCCTTGGGGATCACCACGTAGAGCACGGCGGTGATGACCACGGTGAGCACAGCCACGATCAGCGTGAGCGTTTGATGGTCGAGCACCCAGCGCAGGCCGCGCTCGTAGGCGTTGAGCGTCTTGTCGAACAGGCCTTCGCTGATGCGCTCGAAGCGGCTCGGCTTGCGCTCGGCCTGGGCGCGCAGGATGCGCGCGCACATCATCGGTACGACGGTGAGCGAGACCACGGCGGAAAGCACAATGGTCACCGCGAGCGTCACCGCGAACTCGCTGAAGAGCCGGCCAATCACGCCGCCCATGAACAGCAGCGGGATCAGCACCGCGATCAGCGAGATGGTGAGCGAGAGAATCGTGAAGCCAATCTGGCCCGCGCCTTTCAACGCCGCCTGCAACGGTTTTTCGCCTTCCTCCAGATAGCGCACGACGTTCTCGATCATCACGATCGAATCGTCGACGACGAAACCCGTGGCGATGATGAGCGCCATCAACGAGAGGTTGTCGATCGAGTAACCGAGTTCGTACATGATCGCGAGCGTGCCGACCAGCGAAACCGGCACCGAAATGCTCGGGATGATGG
The DNA here is from genome assembly GCF_009789675.1 of Paraburkholderia acidisoli. Taxonomy (NCBI): domain Bacteria; kingdom Pseudomonadati; phylum Pseudomonadota; class Betaproteobacteria; order Burkholderiales; family Burkholderiaceae; genus Paraburkholderia; species Paraburkholderia acidisoli. The sequence goes on from NZ_CP046916.1 coordinate 762,956, forward strand.
TGGCGGGCACGTTGCGCAGGAACACGAAGATCACGGCCACCACCAGCGCGACGGCGAGCACGAGTTCGAACGCGGCGTCGTGCACGGACGCCTGGATCACGCCCACGCTGTTCGACACCACGGTGACCTGCATGCCCTTGGGCAGCGTGGATTCGAGCTGCGGCAACTCGCGCATGATCTGGTTGACCGTGGCGATCACGTTCGCGCCCGGCTGGCGCTGCACGTTCAGCACGATCGCGGGCGCCTTGTTGTACCAGGCGCCGCGCTCCACGTCCTGCGCGGCCGTGGACACGCGCGCGACGTCGCGCATGAACACGGGCGAGCCGTTCTGGTAGGCGATCACGGTGTTCTCGTAATCGGTCGGGTCGGAGATCTGGTCGTTCGAATTGATCGTGTAGTCGAGCTCGGGACCGTCGAAGTTGCCCTTCGGCGCGCTCACGTTCACATTGGCGAGCAGCGTGCGCAGGTCGTCGAGATTGAGACCGTAGGCGGCGAGCTTTTGCGGATCGGCTTCCACGCGCACGGCGGGCACGTTGCCGCCGGCCGTGGTCACGAGGCCCACGCCCGGCACTTCGGAAATCTTGGTGGCGAGGCGATTGTTGGCCGCGTCCTGCAACTGCGTGAGCGACATCGACTTCGAGGTGACCGCGAGCGTGAGGATCGGCTGGTCGGCGGGATTGACCTTGGCGTAAGTGGGCGGCGCGGGCAAGCCGCTCGGCAGGAAGCTGTTGGCCGCGTTGATGGCCTGCTGTACGTTCTGCTCGGCCACGTCGAGGTTGAGCGAGAGATCGAATTGCAGCGTGATGATCGACGCGCCTTCGGAGCTGTACGAGATCATCTGCTGCAAACCCGGAATCTCGCCGAGCTGCACTTCGAGCGGCGCGGTGACAGTCGTCGCCATCACGTTCGGGCTCGCGCCGGGATAGAAGGTCTGCACCTGAATGGTCGGATAGTCGACCGCGGGCAGCGACGAGACCGGCAGGAACTTCATCGCGACGAGGCCGACCAGCACCATCGCGATCATCAGCAGGGAAGTCGCGACCGGACGCAGGATGAAGAGGCGCGAAATATTCATCGGCGCGTGTTGGGCTCGGTTGGCACTGTTGACCCGTAAGGGCGTGACCCGTTAGGGCTCGGTGACTCGATTACTCGGAAGCGGCGCTGGCCGCGTTCGCCTCGCTGGCGGCGGCGTCCGATGCCGCGGGCGCATCGGCCGCGCTGGCCGCGCTGCCGGCGCCCGGCACGCTCGCGGCGCTGGCGCTGGCGGCCCCCGAGGCCGCCGCAGGTTTCGCCGCCGAGGGCTGGATCTTCGCGCCGTCGTTGAGGCGGTCGAGGCCGTCGGTGACCACGCGCTGGCCCGCTTGCAGGCCCGACGCGATCACGGTGTGCTGGCCGTCGCCGGGCCCCAGCGTGACCTTGTGCACCGAGACCGTGTTGTTCGCATTCACGAGATACACGTAGTTGCCGGGCGCGCCCGTCTGCACGGCGGGCGTGGGCACGAGCACCGCGTTCTGCAGGGTGTCGACGAGCAGCTTCACGTTGACGAACTCGTTGGGGAACAGCGCGCCGTCGTCGTTGGGCAGGCTCGCGCGCAGCGTCACGGTGCCGGTGGCCGTGGCCATCTGGTTGCTGATCGCGTAGAGCGTGCCGGTGCCGAGCTGGCGCGTGTTGTCGCTGCTGTACACGGTCACCGGCAGCTTCGCGCCGTTGTTGAAGCGCTGGAAGACGTTGCCCAGCGCGTTCTGCGGCACCGCGAACTGCACGGTCGTGGGCTTGATCGTCGTGATGACGGCGATGCCCGTGGAACTCGACGCGGTCACGTAATTGCCCGGATCGACGAGACGCAGACCCACGCGCCCCGAAACCGGCGCCGTGATGCGGCAATAGATCAGGTCCAGCTCGTACTGCTTGATATTGGCGATGTCCGACTTGACCGCCGCTTCGTCCTGCGCGACCAGAAATTTTTGATCGGAGTAAGTTTGCTCGGCGATCGACTTGCGCTCGTTCAATTGCGTGTAGCGCGCGAGATCGGCGCGCGCCTGGGCGAGCGAGGCCTGATCCTTTGCGAGCTGCGCCTGCGCCTGCTCCTTGCTGATCTCGTACTGGCGCGGATCGATCTGCGCGAGGAACTGCCCCTTCACCACGTCCTGGCCTTCGCGGTAGCCGACTTCGGTGAGGTAGCCGCTCAATTGCGGCAACACCGTGACGGTCGCGACCGGCGTGATGGTGCCGAGCGCATTGAGCGTTTCGGGCATCGAGCCGAGCGTGGCGGGCGCGACGGTCACCACTTGCGGCGCCGCGCCGCGCTGCGGTTTGCGGTTGCTGCGCACGTGCCAGACCACCACGGCGATCAGCACGATCACCACGATGAGCGCGATGATCCAGCCGCGTTTGCGACGCCGCGCGGCATGCGGCGGCGGGGCCGTGGGCGGTTGCGGCGCGGGGGGCGGGGGCGTGTGCGGGGCGTCGCTCATGCGGGCCTCCGTGAAGAGATGCCAGGATGATCCACGGCGCATCCGGATGGGCGGCGCGCGTGCGCTGCGCAGGCAACGAGCCAGACAGCCAGCCGCGCGCATGCGCGCATCGGCCGGGGCGCTTCGAGGTCCAGCCGGGGACTATCGTGACGATCGGATCGCTGCATACGCTTTCTCGTGTTTGTTATGCCGACATGCCTCTTGAAGCCGCGCACCAAAACGCGGCGAAGGCCAAGACTCGCAGTCTAACCAACTCAGGCGCCAATTTCGAAACGTTAGTAATTTGAAAGGTTTTGGCGTATTACATAGCGTGGGTTTGGACACGGGCGGTTACCGGAAGAAAGGCAATGCAATGACAAAGTGGGATTTTGTAAGCTCTCGCGCCGTGCGGTTCGAGCGATCGAGCGACGGGCGCAATCGCCGCGATCAGCGCGATCGGCGGCAATAAAGTACGCTCGCATCGATCCGGCGAGTTTCCCGCCGCGCCGTCTGGTTTTCATCGACTTCATTCATCGACATCGTCCATCGACAGGAGGAACCCGCCCATGAACGACGAAGCTCGCGAGTGGCAGCGCGCCGTGATCGCGGAACTCGGCGTGGCGCCGTTATTCGATGCCGCCGCCGAGTGCGAGCGCCGGATCCGCTTTCTCACCGATTATCTCGTCGCGCAAGACCTGCATACGTATGTGCTCGGCATCAGCGGCGGCGTGGATTCGTCGACGGCCGGGCGACTCGCGCAACTGAGCGTGGAGCGCGTGCGCGCACAGGGTCGCGAGGCACGGTTCGTCGCGCTGCGCCTGCCGTATGGCGTGCAGCAGGACGAAGCCGATGCGCAGCGCGCGCTGGACTTCATTCGCGCCGACGAAACCCTCACCGTCGACATCAAACCGTCATCGGACGCGATGCTGGCCGCGCTCAAGCAAGGCGGCATGCCGTTCGCGGACGCGCATGGCGAGGACTTCGTGCTCGGCAACATCAAGGCGCGCGAGCGCATGATCGCGCAGTACGCGGTGGCGGGCGCGCGGCGCGGTATCGTCGTCGGCACGGATCACGCGGCTGAGTCGCTCATGGGTTTCTTCACCAAGTTCGGCGACGGCGGCGCGGATGTCCTGCCGCTCTCGGGCCTCACGAAGCGGCGCGTACGCGCGGTGGCGCGCGAATTGGGCGCGCAAGAAGGCCTCGTGATGAAAGTGCCCACCGCCGACCTCGAAAGCCTCACGCCGCAAAAGCCCGACGAAGCGAGCTACGGCATCGCCTACGAAGACATCGACGACTTTCTCGAAGGCTTGCCCGTGTCCGATCACGTGTTGACGACCATCCAGCGCTTCTATCGCGCTACGGCGCACAAACGCGCGCTGCCCGTGACGGTTTCAGCGGCATGACGCCTGTGCGGGAATGCGTGATGCGCAGCAACATGCATCGACGCATCGGCGCGCGGGTCGCCGTTGGAGACGAGATGGATATTGCGGAAGACACGGTGGCCTTCATGAAGTCGGTGGGCTTGTCGCTCGCCACGGCGGAGTCTTGCACGGGCGGATTGATGGCCGCGGCGCTCGCTTCGGTGCCGGGCAGCGAGCCATGCCTCGATGTGGGCTTTATCGCCTGGTCGCCCTCGGGCAAGGCGGGCTTTCTCGGCGTAAGCCGGGCAACGATCGACGCGTTCGGCCTCACGAGCGAGGAAGTCGCGCGCGAAATGGCCGAAGGGGCGCTCGATTGCCCCGGTTGCGAAGCGGGCGTGGCCGTATCGAATACGGGAGACGCGGCGGGCAGCGGCGCGAACGAGCTACCTTCGGGCACGCAATGCTTCGCGTGGTCGTGGCGGCTCGAAGCGGGCGAGCGCATGACCTTCAGCGAGACGGCGCGCTTTGCGGGTTCGCGCAACGAAGTGCGCGAGGCGGCGGCGATGTATGCGCTCTCGCGCATCGAGCATTACTACCGGTTGCTGCCGCTGGAAGATGTGGATGACGAGATTTAGGGGCTGGTGAAGCGCAACCTGGCGGCTATGCCAGCCAGCCAAGGCTTTTTGCCGCCCCTTCTGCACGCAGGTAAGATGAGCGATTCCCAGCTTGTGCCGCCTGCCATGAACACCGCGCCCGCATTCGACGAAGACGAAGCCAGCCAGCAGGCGCTCGGTCTCTATACGCGCGGCGAAGGCCCGGCGCGCGAGTGGTGGCGCGTCACCCCGTCCGAGCGCGCGCAGATGTACCGCATCGCCCACGGCCGTGGCGATCAAGACGATTTGCATATCGATATCGACACGGTCGTCGATCTCGACAATCTCGAAGCGAAGCTGCTGAAATGGCGTCGCGAAGGCTTCGTCTCCGAAGCGCAACGCGGCGACGAATTGAACGCGGAGCAGGCCGGCCACACGTTCTCACGCGCACTGCGCAAAGCCGTCGCGCAAACCCGAACACAACAGCATGCCGCCGAGACCCGGCGCGCGGCGATGCCCACGGTTCGCATCGGCAACGTACCCGTGCCGCTCGGCAAGCCGAACGCGCTCGTGCCGCGCATCAATGCGGCGTACCTCTTCACGAACCGCACGCGCGACATTCTCGAAGATATCGTCGAAAACCGCCGCGTCATGTTGATCGGTCACACGGGCTCGGGCAAGACGAGTTTCATCGAGCAGGTGGCCGCGCGCGCGCACTACGGCGTGCTGCGCGCGAACATGAACGGCCAGACGACCATCGGCGACTTCGTGGGTTTCTGGACCGTGAAAGGCGGAGAGACGATCTGGGTGGACGGCGTGCTGCCCGTGGCCATGCGCGAGGGCTACTGGCTCATTATCGACGAACTCGATTTCGCCGAGCCGTCGATCCTTGCCGTGCTGACCGCCGTGCTCGAACCGAACGGGCGGCTGCTGCTCAAGGAGCGCGGCAACGAGATCGTCGAGCCGCATCCGTCGTTCCGCCTGTTCGCCACCGCGAACGCGGCGGGCGCGATGAGCGTGTATCGGCACCTGTATCAAGGCGCGAATCTGCTCAACGAGGCGTTTCTCGACCGCTGGCGCGTGTATCTGTTCGACTATCTTTCCGTCGATGAGGAAACCGAAGTATTGCTGCGCACGCTGCCGGTGCTCACGCCACCCATCGCGCGGACGCTCGCCGCCATTGCCGCCGATTGCCGCGCCGCGTTCGCGCGCGAAGACCTCGCCAGCGCGTTTTCCACGCGGCGCTTGATCGACTGGGCCGAGCTGATGCTGCGCACGGGCGACATCGAGCGCGCGGCGGGACCGGCGATCTACGCCAAAGTGAGCGCGGACGACGCGGCGCTGATCCGCAGCATCATCCGCCATCACGTGATCGTCGATTGACGTGGCCACGCCGCCCGTCGCGACCGCAGGCTTGCTCGCGAGCGCCGAGCCGGAACTCGCGCTGGGCCGCCTCGCGCGCGTGCTCAGCGGCGACGCGCGCGTGAGCGTCGCGTTCGGTGCGGGCGAACCGCATGTGCGCGCGGAGCCGGGCGAGTCAGGCGTGCATTTCGTGCTGCCCGCGCGCCTTGCCGAAAACGCCGCGCACGAAGCCGGGTTGCTCGGCGCGCTGGATCTGCTCGCCGCGCGTCAACGCTATAGCGACACGGTGCGGCTCGATCATCCGCGCGCGGGCGTGACGGGCCGCATTGCGCAGGCCGTGGAGGACCGTCGTGTCCTGGCGCGACTCGGCGCGGCGTTTCCCGGCGCGCAACATTATGTCGATCGCTGGCGCGCGCAGCGTGGCGAGGAGATCGCGCGGCGCTGGCCAGGCTTGCCGTGGCGCGAGCGCCTCGCGTGGACAATCGAGCGCGCGCTCTGGCACGAAGCGCCGCATGCGCTGGAGCGCGATGCCGCTTCGCTCGCGGCGGCCCTGCGCGCGGTCGAGGACGGTCCGCTCGCCGCCGCGCGCGCCAGCGACTCCACGCGCGCGAGCGTGCGCGCGGCCGAGGCGATCGTCGCGGGCGTGCGCTCGCTGGCTTCGCGCGGCGCGAACAACATGATGCAGACGGCGGGGCCGGCCGAAGGTCTCGACGACGATCCGGCACTCGCGCAGGCGCTGGCGGATTTCGGCATCGACGACGACATCGCGCCCCCAGGCGGCGAGGCGGCAATCGATAACGCCAGCCGCGAGCCGGGCGGCGCGGGCGCGCAAGCGGCGAACGAAGCCGAATCCGCGCCGGGCGCGTCGTTATCGGAGGCCGATGCGCCGCATGCCGCCGGCGGACCGCGCGCCGGAGCCAGCGGGCGTCCGCTCTTGTCGATACCGCTCACCACCGCGTTCGACACCGTCACGGATCTCACCGGTCGCGGCGACGCCACGGCGTGGCGCAAGTTGCGCACGCTCGCACGCGCGGAAACGGGCGCGCTCAAGACGCATCTCGAACGCGTGCTCAAAGCCGACGAACTCACGCACTGGAAGCGCGAGCAGGAGCGCGGCGAGATCGACCGCGCGGCGTTGGCGCGGCTGGCGGCCTCGCGCGGCTATCGCACGCCGTTTCGCGTGGCGCGGCAGGCGAGCGGCCGCGATACCGTCGTCAGCTTGCTGATCGACCTGAGCGGATCGATGGCGGGGCGCAAGATCGAACTCGCGCGGCTCTGCGCGGCGGCGCTCGGCGACGCGCTCACGCAACTCGCGTTCGACGCGGAGGTGCTCGGCTACAGCTCGATCGAGTCGCCGGAGATGCGCGCCGTGTTCGAACGCGAGCGCGCGGCCGGTGCCGATTTGCGCCGCTTCAACCGTTTTGTCGAGCGGCTCGATCTGCGCGTGTTCAAGCGTTTCGGCGCGCGCGACCTGAGCGGCCTCGCGGCGATCGAATGCGGCCACGAGAACCCGGACGGCGAGGCGCTCGCGTGGGCCGCCGCACGGCTCGCGCAGCGCAAGGCGCGCCGCCGCCTTCTGTTCGTGCTCTCCGACGGCTATCCCTCGACCAGCGACGGCGACGCCGCCGTGTTGCGCACGGACCTGCTCGCGCGTGTGGCGGCCGTGCAGCAGATGGGGATCGAGCTCGTTGGCATCGGCATCCTCGACGACGCGGTCGAAGCCTTTTACCCGAACGCCGTGGTCGTACGCAAACTGCACGAATTGCCCGCGGTCGCGTTCGCGACGTTGAGCCGCCTGCTGGTCGGGCATCGGTAGTGAGCAATAGTGAGGAAGCGCCAGGTCGAAAAATCACGCGCATTCGGCAAAAATCACCGGGCGCGCGGCTTGCGACCGACTTGCATCCCGCATCAACGTGAACTAATTTCAGTGAAACGGGCGTTGCGACCCCGCGCGCCCCTCACGTCTAACGAAAAACAAGGACATGCCAGGCCACGATTACCGCCCCGTGGATTACGACCGCCTTTACTACCGGCTCGAACTCGAACCGGGTGCAAACGAGGCGGATATCAAACATCGCTACCGCCATCTCGCGCAGATCCTGCACCCCGACAAATGGCGGCACCCGACCGCGGCTTCCGTGCGCTGGGCCGACGAGCAGTTCAAGCGCGTGAAGGAAGCGCGTGAATTGCTCGAGGCGTACTGGTCCGTGCACCACGCACCGCCCGTGAGCCGCGCCGCGCTGAGCGTCGCGCAGGCCGAGCAGTTGCATGGCCAGATGCAGGCGCTCGAAGCGCAGCGCGAACGCGTGCGCGGCGAACTCGACGCGCTGCGGGCCGAACGCACGCGCATGCTCGACGAGATGACGCGCATGCGCATCGAACGCGACGCGTTGCAGGGCGAACTCGTCGGCATGCGCGACACGAGCGGCAGCGACGCTCGCTACGCCGCGCACGAGAAGTACCAGGCGCACCAGGCGAACGAGGCTCATGCAACGCGCGCGCAAACCATGCCGCAAGCCACGGCTCGCGCGCCGCGTTCGCACGGCCTGCGCGACGCCCTGTTCGCCCGTTTCGACGATCCTTCGCGCGGCTGGCTGCTCACGCTCTCCGCGAGCGTGGTAGCGGCAATTGTTGTGTTCGCAATCGCGCACGGCCTGGCGGGCGTGCTGCTCGCGCCCGTTTCGGGCTATGCGTTCGGGCGCGCGCTCGCCAGCGGCCTGCAGTGGCTGCTCACGGTGTTCGGCGTGATGCTCGTGTTCGGCTGGGCGTGGGCGCAGCGCACGTTCTATCGCGCGGCGCGCGCGGGCGTCGAACACGGCGTGGCCTTGCCCGTCGACGAAACGCTCCGGCGCGTGAACGCCGCGTTGCGCCACGAAGGGCATTTCGGCGCGAATTGGACCGTCGAGTCCTATGACGACGCCTCCCGCGCGTCGCGCTTCGCGATGCGTGCCGTGCTGCGCTTTTCGCCGCGCGCGGGGCAAACCGCGCGACGTCAGGCGGTCACGTTCCATTGCCGCGCGCATGCGTCGGGGCCCGCGCAAACGGCTCTGGCGTACGAATTCGAGGTGTCGGCGCCCACGTGGTGGCTCGTGAGTTCGGCGCGCGTGGTGCGCGATCTGCGCAAGCGTATCGATGCGGATCTGGGCGCGCTGCGGTGAGAACCCTGCGCGAAGCGCGAGAGAAGCGCGTAGCGGGCGGCGTGCGGCGCAACGCCGCTCGCGGCTACTCGAATGTCGCGCTGAACGAGCGTTGCACCGCGTTGCCGCTGGGCCGCGCGTGCGCGGCGAACTCGTTCACCCAGCGCAAGGTGGCGCTCACCGGGGTCTTGTCGAACTTGCCGTTCCACATGACCATGGGACCCAGGCCGACAGAATAGCCTTTCGCGCCATCCAGCAGGTTGGCGGCCAGTCCCGTGTCATTGCCCAGTTGCTGGATCCAGCCGCCCGTCACACCCACGCCCCAGCCGTGTCCCAACCGTTTCAACGCTAGCAGATCGAGCACGCTTACCGGCGCATTGTGATAGTTCGTACTGCTATTGGCCGTGCCCGGCGGTGACGCGTCCGGCCACGGCCACGCTCTTGCTCGCACCGAGCGACCCCTCGTAGTAGATAGTGGCCCACGAGACGATCCAGTCGTCGGTCGGCGGTACCACGCCGCCATAGGGGGTGACTTGCTGCCCCGTGATCGGACGGCCCACGCCGCCTTCGGTCGCGAAAGACGACAGCGCCGCCGCGGCGAGGCAGAGTGCGGCCATTGCAACTGGTTTGATGCGGGGAGAAGCGGGCGTCTTCGGCATGTCGGTGCCTCGTGGCGTAGGTCACCGCACGGCGTGGCCGGGCGCGCGTGCGTTTCTCCGCATCACGCGATCGACGCATTGATTTGTGATTTGCGCGATCATCATTTCGTACAGCGCTCACCGCGCGAGTCGATAACCGCATTCGTTTGCAGACGTCTCGTGAAGCACGGCGTCGGCGCGGTGTCTCGCGTCGTGCTACCGGATTCTCCAGGACTCTTTCGCCCCGTTAGCGGCGCGAGCGCGAATCGCCTTTTTGCCCGTATGCCGCGCAGTGCGCATAAACGTGGCTCAAGCGCGGTTGCGCTAACGTCACGCAGTCTGACCGACCGAGGTTGTTCGCATGGACGCGCTCAGGATATTGCTGGAGACCCAACCGTTGCTCACGCTGTTCGTGACCGTGGCGCTCGGCTATGCGGTTGGCGAAATCGGCATCAAGGGCGTGGCGCTCGGGTCGGGCGCCGTGTTGTTCGTCGGGCTCGCGATCGGCGGCTGGGCTCCGCGTTCGGCGCCGCCGCCCTTGCTCGGCACGCTAGGGCTGCTGCTGTTTCTCTACGGTATCGGTATTCAGTATGGCGAACAGTTTTTCAAGGGGCTGACGAGCGCCGAAGGGCTCAAGGCCAACGCCGCGGCGGCGCTGGGCGTGATCGTCTCCGGCTTCGTGGCGGTGGCGCTGGTGCCACTGTTCGGTGTGGGGCTCGATCAGGCGCTCGGCATGTTCGCGGGCTCGGGCACGAGCACGGCCAGTTTGCAGGCCGCGATGTCGTCGATGAAAGGCGACGGCGCGACCGTCGGTTACAGCGTCTCCTATCCGTTCGGCGTGGCCGGGCCGATTCTCTTTCTCTACGCACTCGGGACCCTGCTGAAACCCAAGATCGAACGGCCGCCGCCACGCATGATCGAAGCCGCGGAAATCGCGCTCACGAATCCCGCGCTGGTCGGGCTCACGCTGGCCGAACTCGCCGCACGCCTGCCGCCGGGCGTGGTGATCGCCGCGGTGCGTCGCGCGCATCACAATCAGCAGGCTCGCACCAATCTCGTGCTGCAATCGGACGACGTGCTGCTCGCCACCGCGACCAGCCCGGCGTTGCTGGTCGAAACCACGGCGCTATGCGGCGAGTTGCAGCCCGGACGCATGACGAATCATCGCGAGGACCTCGACTACATGCGCGTGTTCGCGTCGAGCCGTCTCGTGGTCGGGCGCGCGCTGCGCGATTTGCGTTTCCCGGAAGGCGTGGTCTGCTCGATCGCGCACGTGCGGCGCGGAGACATCGACATGATGCCGGGCCAGGAGCTGATACTCGAATTCGGCGACCGCGTGGGCCTGCTGGTCAATCATGCGCACCTCAAGACCATGCGCGCGTTTTTCGGCGACTCGATCAAGGGCACGGCCGAACTGCGCTTCATCTCGATCGGCGTGGGCGCGGCGCTCGGCCTGATCGCCGGCGTGATTCCCGTGCCCATTCCCGGCGTGGGCCGCCTCACGCTCGGGCTGGCGGCGCTGCTGCTGGTGGCGCTATGTCTGGGCCGCGCGCGGCGCTTCGGGCCGTTCGTGTGGACCATGCCGCTCACCGCGAATCTGGTGCTGCGCAATTTCGGCCTGACGATCTTTCTGGCTCAGGTGGGTCTCGCGTCGGGGCCGAAGTTTTTCGCCACGGTTGGCGTGACGGGTGCGTCGTTTCTGCTCTACGGCGTGGTGATCGTGCTCGCGCTGCTGTGCGTCACGGCGGCGTGCTGCCTGTGGGTCTTCCGCCTGCCGTACGACATGGCGGTGGGCGTGATCAGCGGGGCGACGGGCAATCCGGCCATTCTGGCGTTCGCGAATCGCGTCGCGCCCACGGACGCGCCCGACGTCGGCTATGCGATGATCTTTCCTTCGATGACCATCGTGAAAATTCTGTTCGTGCAGGTTGCCGCAGTCCTGATCGGCTCATAGCCGGTAGCGTTGCCGCGGCGCGTGGCCTGCGCAAACGCCTTGCAGGAGAGAAGGGAATGGATATCGCCGTATTCAGCGCAAAGCCTTACGATCGGCAGTTTCTCGACGCGGCGAATGCGGATCGCCGTCATCGGCTCAAGTACTTCGACGACCCGCTCAACGCGGAGACCGTCGATCTGGCGGCGGGGCATCGCGGCATCTGCGTGTTCGTGAATGATGTCGCCGACGCACCCGTGCTCGAAGCGCTCGCGCGCGGCGGCACGCAGCTCGTGGCGCTGCGCTGCACGGGCTTCAACAACGTCGACCTGCAAGCGGCCGCCGACCTCGGCATCAAGGTCGTGCGCGTGGTCGACTACTCGCCCAATTCGGTCGCGGAGCACGCGGTCGCGCTGCTGATGGCCGTGAACCGCAAGGTCCATCGCGCCTACAACCGCACGCGCGACTTCAATTTCGCGCTCGACGGGCTGATGGGTTTCGATCTGTGCGGCAAGACCGTGGCGGTAATCGGCACGGGCAAGATCGGCCGCGTGTTCGCGCGCATCATGCTGGGCTTCGGCTGCAACGTGATCGGCTACGACGCGTATCGCTCGCCGGAATTCGAGGCGCTGGGCGCGCGTTACGCGGACGCCGGCGAGATCGGTGCGAACGCCGACATCGTCTCGCTGCATTGCCCGCTCACGCCGCAGACCTATCACATCATCGGCGCGCAAACGCTCGCGCGCGCGAAGCGCGGCTCGCTGCTCATCAACACGAGCCGGGGCGGGCTGGTGGACACCGAAGCCGTGATCGACGCGTTGAAGAGCGGCCAGTTGGGCGGCCTCGCCATCGACGTGTATGAGCAGGAGGCGGGCGTGTTCTTCCGCGACCTCTCGGGCACGATCGTCGACGACGACGTGCTGCAACGCCTGATGACGTTCCCCAACGTGATCGTCACGGGCCACCAGGCGTTTCTCACGCGCGAGGCCGTGTCCACCATCTGCGAAACCACGCTGCGCAGCATCACCGAGTTCGAAACCGGCCAGCCGTTGACGAACGAGATCACCGCGGTGATGGAGCGCAAGCCGTGACGTGACGCGGTGCGGGTAAGCCGGTGATCGCGCACGCGCGAGCTTGAAAGCAACGTTCGCGCGTCCGTGAAGGCGGCGTGAAAGCCCGCGCGCTCGCGCGGATCGCGACAGCGCGCGTCAGTCGAAGCCGCGCGTCAGAACAGGAACGCGATGCCCGCCATGCCCACGAACTGCGAGCGCGTGGACGAAGGCGTCGAGTTTTGCGAATCGCCCACCGCGGGCGCGGCGTTGATGACCGTGCCCGTCGCGCTGAGCGTCTGGCCGCTCGCGTGCTGGTAGGCCTGCAGCGCGTACAGCGTCGTGCGCTTCGAGAGGTGGTACGACTCCTTGAGCGAATACTGCTGATAGCGCGCGGCGCTCGTCACGCCATTGGCCTGCGAGGCGAGCGTGTAAGCGAAGCCGCCGCCCACGTCGAAGGCCGGCGTGAAGCGGTACACGGCGAGCGCGGCCCACGTGTTGAACACGGCCGTGGTATGGAAGATCGACTTGCCGCCCGCGATGTATTCGACGTTCGAATACGAGGCGCCCAGCGTGAAATTGCCGAGCGCGTAGTTGCCCGCCACGGCCACGTGCTGCACCGCGTTCGCCGACACATAGCCGGTATTGAGCGACGAGGTGCCGAAGCTGCCCGTCGAAGTCGAATCGAACGCGGTCGTGGTCGACTGCACGTTGTCCATGCGCAGATAGCCGGCGCCCAAGGTGAACGGCCCATTGGCGTAGCGCAGCGCCGCGCTCCACGTCTGCCCCTTGCCCGTGCTGCCCGCAATGCCGCCGAACGCGTACATCGCGCTCGCTTGCAGGCCGTACCACGTGGGCGAGGTGTAGATCAGCGAATTGTTGATGCGCACGGTCGTGTCGAGACCGTCGATATCGCCCGGATGCGCGCCCGTCGCGCCCGTGAGCCAGTTGCTGCCCGTGAGCGGCCCGACGAACTGGTAGTACGGCGTGTACTGGCGGCCGGCCGTGACCTGGCCGAACTGCTTGTTCTGCAGGCCCACGTAGGCCTGGCGATTGAAGATCAGGCCGCTCGACGAGAGCGCGCCCGAGTTCGGATCGAAGCCGTTCTGCAGATCGAAGATCGCAAACGTGCCGCCGCCGAGATCTTCCTTGCCTTGCAGGCCGAACTTCGACGCATACAGGTTGCCCTGACGCAGATAGACGTTCGAGTGGCCCTTCTGGTTGTTGACGTAAGTGATGGCGTCGTCGACCGCGCCATAGAGGGTCACGCTGCTTTGCGCGAACGCGGGGCTTGCCACGAGGGCGGCGCCGGTTGCGAGGAACGTGCCAAGACCAAGGCCTGCTTTCTTCATCGTCGTGTGTCTCCGTTGAGATCCGTACTGCTTATCGTGTAGTTATGGCGACGCCGCGCGAGTGTCCTCATCCGGCGTCGGGTGGCGCGCGAGCGCGCCGGTTGCGAGAAGCGACTGCTTTTATCGTTACCGCAATGCGTTGATGCGTGACTGCCTTTCACCGGCTCGCGCGCTTACGCTTCCTCGCCGCCGTGGCGTGCCGCGAGCGCGCGCTGACGCGCCTGCGCCGCGAGCCGCACGGCGGCGTTCGGCGCACCGTAGCCGTCGTAGCCGTTGCGGCGCTCCACGAGTTCGAGGAAGAAACGCTGATCGAGCGTTTCCGTGTACGCGTGCAGGAACTCGCCGCCGCGCTCGTCGCGGTCGTAGAGCAGGTTGTGCTGGCGCAGCGAATCGAGAAACGAGGGGTCGAGCGCGAAGCGCGCGTCGAGATCGTCGTAATAGTTCGCGGGCACGCGCAGCAGCGGCACGCCCGCCGCTTCGAATTCCGTTACCGCGCGGAAGATGTCGCTGGTGCCGAACGCCACGTGATTCAAGCCCGTGCCGTGATACGCGCGCACCGTTTCGGCGGCGGCCGTGTGCTGGTCGAGCGAAGCGTTGAGCACCATGCGCAATGCGCGGTTCTGACTGAACAGGGCGCGACTGCGCACGAGTCCGTACGGATCGGGCAGCAGCACGGCCGCGCCCGCGTCGAGGCCGAACACCGACTTGAGGAACAGCACCCACGCGTCGAACGAACCGGCGGGCAGCGAAAGGCTCACGTGATCGATGCCCGTGATGGGGCCCACTTCGACGGGGCCGTCGATATCGGTGAGCGAAAAGTCGGCTTCGAACAGGGTTGGCTGGCCGGGCTGCTCGTTAACGAAGTAGTTAAGACTGCCGTCCGGACCTTGCACCGCGGGCACCACGCGCTCGTTCGGCCCCACGCGTCCCGAGAACGGTTGATAGCCGAAGCCCGCGGCGCGTTCGAGCGCGAGCGCCGCATCGTCGACACGAAACGCCGAAGCGCACAGCGAGAGCCCGTGGCGCTGAAAAAACGCGCCTGCGAACGAATCCGGCTCGGCATTGAGCACGATCGCGGCCGTGCCGTGCTGATAGAGCGTGACGTCTTTGGAGCGATGCTGGCCCGCGCGGCGGAAATGCAGTTTGTCGAGCCAGTTCGCGACTTGCGCGCGCGCCGTATCGTCGACGGCGAATTCGAGGAATTGCCACTGCGCATTCGCGGGCGCGGCCGGCGCATGCCAGAGCGCGGGCGCGGCGACGCCTTCGGCTTGCAACGCGTCGCGCGTGCGCTCTTCGAGCAGCAGCAGCGAGCGATAGCCGTCCGCGGCCGTGGCGGCGGGCGGCGCGCCGCGAAAGCCGTCGTTAAAGATTTCGAGCGAAAGCGGCCCCTTGTAGCCGCTTTTCACCACCTGCGCCGTGAAATCGGCGAGCGCGAAGTCGCCCTGGCCCGGAAAGCAGCGGTAGTGGCGGCTCCATTCGAGCACGTCCATCTGCATGCGCGGCGCGTCGGCGATCTGCACGAAACCGATCCGGTCGCCTGGAATCGCGGCGATACCGTCGGGCGCGTCGTCGAGCGAGAGCGTGTGGAAACTGTCGAGCGCAAGCGTGAGATTGCGGTGATTCACCGTATTCACGAGCTTCCACGCGTGGCCGAAGGTGCGCACGTGGCGGCCCCATGCAAGCGCTTCATAACAGATGGTCACGCCCGCGTCGCCGGCCGCGCGGGCGAGCACGGCGAGTTGTTCGGCGAGCAGCGCGTCGTCGCAGATCATGTCCGGCGAGACGTTGCTGCACACCAGCAGGCGGTCGGTGCCGAGCTGCTGCATGACGTCGAACTTGCGCTTCACGCGCTCGACGTTGCGCGCGAGGCGCTCGGCCGGTACGCCGTCGAAATCGCGAAACGGCTGATACAGCACGATGTCGAGCCCGAGGTCGGCGGCCATGTGGCGCACGTCGGCGGGCGAGCCTTCGAAATACAGCAGATCGTTTTCAAAGATCTCGACGGCGTCGAAACCGGCGGCGCGGATCGCGGCGAACTTCTCCGCGAGCGTGCCGCTGACCGACACCGTGGCGATCGAGCGGCGCAGCGCGTGAGAGGGGGCGGCAAGCGGCTTGGACATGGACATTGCACGGGCTTCGGTATTGAACGAGGCTCCGGCGGCGGCCCGTAGGTGCGTGCTGCTGTCATACGAGGATGCCGCTGGAGTGTGCGAAGAATACGCCAAACTAACTAGTTAGTACAAATTCTGGCAAACCCCAGGTGACCGCGGCACCGGGTCGCGGCACACTGGCGGCCAGATTGCGGAGTGTCTGCGCCAGATCATTGTCGATGTGAGGCGCATGTGCCGTACCGGTCTTCAAGCTGTCGTGGAGTGTGAGTGATGCAATTGCCGTCGGTGCTGGTCCTCAACGGGCCGAACCTCAACTTGCTGGGAACGCGGGAACCCGCGATCTACGGCGCCGAAACCCTGAGCGATGTCGAACAGATGTGCCGCGACGCGGCCGCGCGTCTGAATCTGCGGGTGGATTGCCGCCAGTCGAATGCCGAACATCAACTGATCGACTGGATTCACGAATGCCGCACGCAGTTCGACGGCATCGTCATCAATCCGGGCGCGTACACGCACACCTCGGTCGCCATCGCCGATGCGATCGTGGGCGTCGCCAAACCGGTGATCGAGGTCCATATCTCGAACGTGCACAAGCGCGAAGCGTTCCGGCACCATTCGTATATCTCGCCGATCGCCGAGGCGATCCTCGTCGGCTGCGGCACGCAGGGTTACGTGCTCGCGCTCGAACGCATGGCCACGGTGCTCGCGAAGAAGGTGGCGAAATGAGCGCGAACCAACCGGGCAATCCTCTGGGCGCGCGCGCCACGGCGCATTCTTTCCTGTGCGGCCTGATCGGCACGGGTATCGGCGGCTCGCTCACGCCCGCGATGCACGAGAAAGAGGGCCGCGAACTCGGCTTCAACCTCGTGTATCGACGTATCGATCTGGACGCGCTCAAGCTCACGCCCGCCGCGTTGCCCGACTTGCTCGACGGCGCGCAGCGCATGGGCTTCGACGGGTTGAACATCACCTATCCGTGCAAGCAGGCCATCATCCCGCTGCTCGACGAACTCTCCGACGACGCCCGCGCGCTCGGCGCCGTGAACACGGTGTTGTTCCGCGACGGCCAGCGCATCGGCCATAACACCGACTGGTCCGGCTTCTCGCGCGCGTTCCAGCGCGGCCTGCCCGACGTCTCGCTCGAAGCCGTCGTGCAACTGGGCGCGGGCGGCGCGGGTGCGGCCGTCGCGCACGCGGCGCTCGCCATGGGGGCGCAGGCGCTCACGCTGTTCGATGTCGATGCGAACCGCGCGCAAGCGCTCGCCGACGAGTTGCAGGCACGCTTTCCCGCCGCGCGCGTGCGCGCGGGCGGCGATCTGCGCGCCACGCTCGAAACCGCCACCGGCCTGATCCACGCCACGCCCACCGGCATGGCCAAGCTGCCCGGCCTGCCGCTGCCCGCCGAGTATCTGCACGCGCGGCTGTGGGTCGCCGACATCGTGTATTTCCCGATCCGCACGGCGCTGCTCGAAGCGGCCGAGGCGCTCGGCTGCCGCACGCTTTCCGGCGGCGGCATGGCGGTGTATCAGGCTGTCGACGCTTTCCAGCTGTTCACGGGCGTCGAACCCGATGCGGAGCGCGTGTACGCGCATCTGCAATCCATGCTGGCGGCCAACGCCGGCGAATAACAAAAGGGACGCCGGGGCGAGCGCTCCGGTCTATCCAGCTGCTTTGGAGACAGAAATGGCACAAGCATCCCCGGGTCGCGGCGACGCGCAGGCCCTCAACGCGGCCGCCGCCGCCGGCGCCGTGCGGCGTACGAAGGTGCGTTACCGCATCCTCGGTCTGCTGGCGATCGGCACGATGATCAATTACCTCGATCGCACCGTGCTCGGCATTGCCGCGCCGCAACTGACCAAGGAACTCGGCATCAACGCCGCGATCATGGGCCTCGTGTTTTCGGCGTTCTCGTGGAGCTACGTGGTCGCGCAGATTCCGGGCGGCGTGTTTCTCGACCGCTTCGGCAGCAAGTTCACCTACTGGCTCTCCATGACGCTGTGGTCGCTCTGCACGCTCGTGCAGGGTTTCGTGGGCGGCGTGGGCGCGCTGCTCGCGTGCCGGCTCGGGCTGGGCGCGGCCGAATCGCCGTGCTTCCCGACCAATAGCCGCGTGGTCGCCACGTGGTTCCCGCAAAGCGAGCGGGCGTTCGCGACGGGCACCTACACCGTCGGCGAATACATCGGTCTCGCGTTCTTCAGCCCCGTGCTGTTCGCGCTGATGGGTGCCTACGGCTGGCGCTCGCTGTTCTATGTGGTGGGCGCGGTGGGCGTGGCGTTCGGCGTGGTCTGGTGGTTCCTGTATCGCGAACCGCACGACCATCCGGCCGCGAATCGCGCCGAACTCGACTACATCGAGGCGGGCGGCGGTCTGGCGCGCCACGAGAAGGTCGAGGCGCAAGCCGAAGCGCAAGCCGCCAAAAGCGGGGAAACGCCGCGCAAGAAGGGCTTCGACTGGCGTCTGGCGGGCGCTCTGGTGCGCCGCCGGCAGCTCGCGGGCATCTGTCTCGGCCAGTTCGCGGGCAATTCCACGCTGGTGTTTTTCCTGACGTGGTTCCCGACCTATCTCGCCACCGAACGCCACATGGGCTGGCTTAAGATCGGCTTTTTCGCGGTGATGCCGTTCATTGCCGCCTCGGTGGGCGTGATGTTCGGCGGCACGTTCTCCGACTGGATGCTGCGTCGCGGCATTTCGGCCAACGTGGCGCGCAAGCTGCCGATCATCGCCGGGCTGCTGCTCGCCTCGACGATCATTCTGGCGAACTTCGTCGAAAGCAACGTGGCGGTGATCGCCATTCTCTCGGTGGCGTTCTTCGCGCAAGGCATGGCTGCGCTGGGTTGGACGCTGGTGTCCGATATCGCGCCGGCCGGGCTGCTCGGCCTCACGGGTGGCATCTTCAACCTCGCGGCGAATCTGGCCGGCATCGTCACGCCGCTCGTGGTCGGCCTGATCGTGGGCGCAACCGGCTCGTTCGTCTGGGCGCTGGTGTTCATCGGCGTGATCGCCTTGATCGGCGCGGCGTCGTACATCTTCATCGTCGGCGACATCGAGCGCATCGAGCTGTAAAACGGGCAGGGCGCGCCGCGGATTGTTGCGGCGCGTCATGCCCGCCGCGCCGGATTGAGGCGGTCTATTGGCTGGCGATACATCGGGTAATTCGCGTTTAAAAGCGGCAAACACGCAGCAAGTCAGCGGCAAGAAGTCACGATCGCGCGGGCGGCTGGCTGCGGCGCGACGCCTCCCGAGGCGCCGGGACCGCCATGCTAGAATCGCCCGCATTCTTTTTCCTCCTGCTGCGGGCCACAACGACATGGCAAGACCGGCGGCTTCGGCCGAACGCAACGACGCTCAATCCGAAAGCCGCCGCAAGTACGATCCCGAGCAGACCAAGCGCAATATTCTCGAAGTCGCCACGGCCGAATTTTCGGCGATGGGTCTCGCCGGCGCGCGCGTGGACGCGATCGCCGAGCGCACCAATACGACCAAGCGCATGTTGTATTACTACTTCGGCAGCAAGGAAGGGCTGTACGAAGCGGTGCTCGACAAGGTCTACGGCGACATTCGCGCGCTGGAGCAGGATCTGCATATCGACGAACTCCCGCCCGAAGAGGGTTTGCGGCGGCTCGTCGAATTCACCTTCGACTATCACGACCGGCATCGCGACTTCGTGCGCCTCGTGACCATCGAAAATATCCACGGCGCCAAATTCATCGAGCGCCTCAAGACCTTCCGTACGCGTAACGCGAGCGTGATCCGCACGATCGAGGACCTGCTCGCGCGCGGCGTGGCGGCGGGCGCGTTCCGCGAAGATATCGACCCGATCGATCTGCACTTGCTGATCAGCTCGATGTGCTTCCATCGCGTCGGGAATCGTCATACGTTTGGTGCGGCCTTCGGGCGCGATCCGTCGCATCCGCGCCTGCGCGCGCGGCACCGCGAAATGGTGGTGGACGCGGCGCTGCGCTTCGTCAAGAAGTGATCGCCGGGATGCGCGCTGGGTGAAGGTTCCGCGCGCGTGTTGCAGCCGCGCCGCACTTTACCCTCCGCCGACCCCTGAGTTTCCCCAGGATTTCATCTGAAAATTGCCTGAAAGCCCCATTCCATGGGGCTTTCGCCATTTTTCCCTGTCCCCAAAACACGCGGACGCATTACACTACGCCCGGGAGCCCGTTTGCGGCGGGGCTTCGCGCGCTGTCTGTGCGCGGGGCCGCGCGGGCGGCGAGATTTTTGCTGTCGCTTCGTCGTCGTAGTGCGGGCGATCGATTCGGGCCAGATCCCATCGTTGCCGTTTTCACAGGTTCCGTGCCGCCGCGCGCCGCGCCGCCCACCGTCACCGGAGAGTCCCAAGCGTAATGAGCACCGCCATGCCCCGTTCCAGCCAAGCCGGCCTGCCGCGCCAGACGCACGGCCGCTTCACTCTCGGCACGCGCATCGTGCTCAGTTTCGGCCTGCTGTTCGTGCTGATGCTGGCGATGGCCGTGGTTTCCTGGGATCGCCTGCGCAGTATCGACGCCCAGGCGCTCAGTCTCACGCACGACTCCGTGCCGGGTCTGTTCTATTCGACCTCGATGCGCGCCTCGGCCAATCAGACCTACAGCCTGATGGAGCGCGCGGCTTTCGTCGAATCCGACCCGGAAGCCATCGCGCGCGACGTGGCCGCGCTGCCCACGGCAATCGCGGGCGTGGAAAGCAACGCGAGCCATTACGAGCGCTCGCTGTTCCGCGCCGAAGACCGCGAGCAATACCGGCGTTTCCGCGAGGCCTACGCGCACTATCTGCCGATGGTGCAGTCCGTCGCGCGCCAGGTGGGCACGTCGCGCCCGGCCGCGCAGGCCGCTTTCCTGCAGATCGGTCCGGTCTGGACGGACGTGCTGGCCAAGGCCAATGCGCTCGTCGACGAAAACCGGCAGCAGGCCATCGTCTCGGCGCAGGACATCCGCTCGGCCGTGACCGGCACCGAAATCACCGTGGCGACCGCGCTCGCGATCATGCTGCTCGCCGCGCTCGTGACCGGCTTCCTGCTGTATCGCGCGATCACGGTGCCGATGGCTCGTCTCGTCGACGTCCATGACGCCATGCGCACGGGCAAGCTGGGCCTGCGGCTGCAACTGAACCGGCGCGACGAATTCGGCCTTGTCGAAGACGGTTTCAACCGCATGAGCGACGAACTCGGCGGCCTCGTGGCCCAAGCGCAAAAGTCGTCGTTACAGGTGACCACCTCGGTGGCGGAAGTGGCGGCGACCTCGAAGGAGCAGCAGGCCACGGCGAGCGAAACGGCCGCCACCACGACGGAAATCGGCGCGACGTCGCGCGAGATTTTCGCCACGGCGCGCGATCTCGTCGCGACCATGGGCGAAGTGGCCACGGTCGCGGAGCAGTCGGCCACGCTCGCCACGACCAGTCAGAGCGGCCTCACGCACATGGAACACACCATGCGCAGCGTGATGGAAGCGGCCGGTTCGGTGAACGCCAAGCTCGCGATCCTCAACGAGAAGGCCGTGAGCATCAATCAGGTCGTGGCGACCATCACGAAGGTGGCGGACCAGACCAATCTGCTCTCGCTGAACGCGGCGATCGAAGCGGAGAAGGCCGGCGAATACGGGCGCGGCTTCTCGGTGGTGGCGACGGAAATCCGCCGTCTCGCCGACCAGACGGCCGTGGCGACCTACGACATCGAGCAGACCGTGAAGGAAATCCAGTCGGCGGTCTCGGCGGGCGTGATGGGCATGGACAAGTTCGCCGAGGAAGTGCGGCGCGGCATGCACGACGTGCAGGCCGTGGGCGCGCAGCTTTCGCAGATCATCGGTGCGGTGCAGACGCTCGCGCCGCGCTTCCAGATGGTCAACGACGGCATGCAGGCGCAGGCCACCAGCGCCGAGCAGATCACCCAGGCGCTCACGCAGTTGTCCGAGGCCGCGCAGCAGACGGCGGAGTCGCTGCGCCAGTCGTCGCAGGCCATCGACAATCTCACGCTGGTCGCCAACGAACTGCGCACGGGCGTCTCGCGCTTCAAGGTCGAGGCGTGAGCGCGGCCGCACGTCACGCCAGCCGCGCGTAGCCCTAACGGAGACGGAGCGCCGATGCTGTTCCTGATGTTCGAGCTGGACGGCGAGCGTTATGCGCTCGATGCGCGCGAGATCGCGCACGTGCTGCCGCTCGCGCCCGCCCGGCCGTTTCCGGGCACGCCCGCGTATATCGCGGGCGTGATCGATCACGAGGGCGCGCCGGTGCCGGTCGTCGACCTGCCGATGCTGGCGCTCGGGCGTCCCGCGCGCGCGTTGATGTCGACACGGCTCGTGCTCGTGCATCTGCGCGACGAATATGCCGATTTCGACGATGCCGATCGCCATGCGGCGCCGCGCCGCCTCGCGCTGCTGCTCGAAGGCGCCACGCGCACCCAGACGATCGCGGCCGAGCGCTTCGCCGAAGCCGGCATCGCCACGCCCGACGCGCGCTGGCTCGGTCCGGTCGCGCGCGACGAACACGGTTACGTGCAGTGGGTGAAGGTCGCGCATCTGCTCGATGCGCGCGTGCGCGCGCTGCTGTATCCCGAGCCGCCCTCGTGGCAGGCGGCCGGCGCCGGGGAGGCACGATGAATCAGGCTACGCTGCATGCCTCGCCGGCCGACCCGCGCTTCGCCGCGTGGCTGCTCGAGGAAACCGGCATCGAGGCCGAATCGCTCGGTCCGAACGCGCTCTCGCGCGCGCTCGCGGCCCGCGCGGTCGCGACGCTATCGGCCGAAGCTCAGGATGCCGAAGCAACCCGCGCATGGACCAGCGTGGCCGCGTTGCCCGACTGGGCGCGCGACGCCTACTGGCAGCGCCTCACCACCACGCCCGCCGAGCGGCAGGCGCTCATCGACGCGCTCGTGGTGCCCGAAACGTGGTTCTTTCGCGAGCGCGAAGCGTTCGCGGCGCTCGCGCGGCTCGGCGCGAAACGGCTCGAAGCGCAGCCCGGCGAAATCGTGCGCGTGCTGAGCGCGCCGTGCTCGACGGGCGAGGAACCGTATTCCGCCGCCATGGCCTTGTTCGACGCGGGCCTCGCGCCCGGTCAGTTCGCCATCGACGCGATCGACATCAGCGCGCAGTCGATCGCGGCGGCCGAGCGCGGCATCTACGGCCGCAATGCGTTTCGCGGCGACGGCCTCGCGTTTCGCGAGCGCTATTTCACGAGCGCACCGGACGGCTGGCGCATCGCCGCCGCCGTGCAGCGCGCCGTGACTTTCGAATGCGCGAACCTGTTCGACTGGCTCGCGGCGCATCCGGTGCGCTACGACTTCGTCTATTGCCGCAACGTGCTGATCTATTTCGACCGCGCCGCGCAGGATCGCGCGATCGGTTTGCTGCGCGCGCGGCTGGCGGCGGGCGGCATGATTTTCGTGGGCCCGGCGGAAACGGGTTTGATGATGCGGCACGAGATGGCGTCCGCGTACATTCCGCTCGCGTTCGGATTTCGCGCGCCCGAGCCGCGGCTTGCGAGTGATACCGCGCGCGATGCCGCAGATGAGGCAAAGCGCGCGCGCGCCGTGGCGCGTCCGGCGTTCTCGCTGAACGTGCCGCTGCCGGGGCAGGCGGCGACGGCGTCCGGCGCGGCGTTCGCGACGCTGACCGTGCCGGTGCCTGCGACACCGCCCGCGCGCCGCAGCGCGCCGCCGCCGCTCACGCTGCGGCCGTTGCACGGCACGCCCGCGCCGCGCGCGGCGGCTGTCGTGCCCGCGTTGACGCCTGCGGTGGCATCGACCGCTGCAACGTCGGCGGCGAAACCGGCGTCCGACAATTCGGAAGCGGTGCTCGCCAACGCCCGCCGTCTTGCCGATGCCGGCGCGCTCGACGAAGCCGAGCGCCTTGCGAAGGAAGCCGCCAAAACCCTCGCGCAGAACGCCGACACCTGGTATCTGCTGGGTCTCATCGCCGACGCCCAGGGCCGTAGCGCCGACGCGCACGCGCACTATCGCAAGGCCGTGTATCTCGAACCCGCGCACTACGAAGCGCTCACGCACCTCGCGGCGCTGCTCGAAGTGCAGGGCGATGCCGACGGCGCGCGCCGCCTGATGCGCCGCGCCGAACGCGCCGCGCAGGAGCCACGCGACAACCCACGCTACGACGGTGGCAAGCCGGGAGGCGCGCGTGTCTGAGCGCTTCGTCATGACCGAAACGGGCGGCACGACGCTCGACACCTGCTGGACCACCATCGGCGTGCGCGGCGACAACTCGTGCCCGCGCCTGCAGCAATACGTGCGCTGCCTCAACTGCCCGGTGTTCGAGCAGGCCGCCGCAGGCATGCTCGACCGGCCCGCGCCCGCGATGGAAACGCGCGTTGCGGCGGCCCCGGCGCCGAAATCGGGCCAGGCGCGCGGCGCCGGTTCGCTGGTGTTTCGCGTGGGCGCGGAATGGCTGGCATTGCCCGCCGCCGTGTTGCGCCATGTGGAAGACGCGCGCAGCGTCCACACGCTGCCGCACCGGCGCAGCGCCGCCGTGCTCGGCATCGTCAACGTGCGCGGCGTCCTTACGCTCGCGGCTTCGCTGGCGGCGCTGCTGCACATCGAACGCGCGGCGCGCGAAGGCACGTCGGCCAATGACCGGCCGCGCCTGCTCGTGACCGAATGGGCGGGCGCCACCACGGCGTTTCCCGTCGACGAGGTCGAAGGCGTGGTGGCGTTTGCCGCCGAAGAACTCTTGCCCGCGCCCGCCACGCTCGCGCAGTCGGCGAGCCGTCACGTGCGCGGCGTGGTGACGTGGCGCGGCCGCTCGGTGGGCGTGCTCGACGCCGACGCGCTATTCGAATCGCTGGCGAGGAATCTGCGATGAGCGACGACGACCTGAGCCGCCGCTCGCTGCTCGACCTGTTCCGCGAGGAAGCGGACGCGCAGACCCGCACGCTTTCGGCGGGACTGCTGGCGCTCGAGGCATCGCCCCAGGACGCCGCGACGCTCGAGGACTGCATGCGCGCGACGCATTCGCTCAAGGGCGCGGCGCGTATCGTCGGTCTGCCCGAGGCCGTGATCGTGGCGAGCGCGATGGAGGATTGCTTCGTGGCGGCGCAGCAGGGCGAACTGCGTATCGACGCCGCGCGTATCGACGTCCTGCTCGCGGGCATCGACCTGCTGATTGCCGCGGGCGACGCCGACGCGCCGCCGCTCGCCCGCGAGGCCGCCGAAGCATTCGCGGCGCGCTTGACGGGCGCGTCGAGCGCGAGCGCGCCGCAAGCCGACGCGTTCGATGCGCTGGCGGCGTCGCTGCGCTTGCCGGAGCCGGATGCGCAACCTGAACCTGAAGCGCAGGCAAAAGCGCCGGCAGAAGCGCAGACCGAGCCGCAGGCGGCAGCAGAACCGGCCGGGCCGCGGGAAACGCCACCGGCCGCGCCGGCGGAACCTGAAAAAGCCCGCGCCGAGCCCGCATCCGAAGCTCAGAAAGCACCGGCGCAACCTGCCCGCCGCGCGACCGATCCGGGCGCGAACGGTGCACCTTCGCACGAGCCCGACCGCATGCTGCGCGTGCGTGCGCTCACGCTCGACCGCGTGCTCGGTCTCGCGGGCGAGTCGCTGGTGGAATCGCGCCGCATGCGTCCGTTCGCCGACGGCCTGCTGCGCGTGCGTCGCGCGCAAGGCGACGTGCTCGCCGCGCTCGGCCAGTTCCACGAACGCCACGGCGAGACGCTCGACACCGAGGCGCGCGCCGCGCTCGACAACATTCGCGCCGCGCTCGGCTCGCTCGATCGTCAGCTATCCGAACGATTCGACGACCTCGACCGTATCGACCGGCGCGGCACGCAGCTCGCGCAACGGCTTTACGACGAGGCGCTGCAATGCCGCATGCGGCCGTTCGGCGACACGGCGCATGCGTATCCGCGCATCGTGCGCGATCTCGCCCGCTCGCTCGACAAACGCGTGCGCTTCGAGATCGTCGGCGAAAACACCCAGGTGGACCGCGATATCCTCGAAATGCTCGACGCGCCGCTCGGCCACCTGCTGCGCAACGCGCTCGATCACGGCATCGAAGACGGCGCCACGCGCCTGCGCGCGGGCAAGCCCGAGGAGGCGCGCCTCACGCTCGAAGCGCGGCACAGCGCGGGCAAGCTGCTGATCACGGTCGCCGACGACGGCGCGGGCATCGACCTGAACACGGTGCGCGAGCGCGTGGTCAAGCGCGGCCTCGCGCAGCCCGAAGCCGTGGCTGCGATGTCCGAACCCGAACTGTTCGACTTCCTGATGCTGCCGGGCTTCTCGCTGCGCGAGAAAGTCACCGACGTCTCCGGGCGCGGCGTGGGCCTCGACGCCGTGCTGAACTTCGCCAAGACCGTGCGCGGCACCGTGCGTATCGAAAGCACGGCCGGCCAGGGCACGCGCTTCGTGCTGCAACTGCCGCTCACGCTTTCGGTCGTGCGCAGCCTGATCGCCGAAGTCGCGGGCGAGGCGTACGCGTTCCCGCTCGCGCACGTGCGCCGCGCGCTGAGCGTGCCGCGCTCCGCCATCGAAACGCTCGAAGGCCAGCAGCACATCACTTACGAAGGGCGGCCCGTGGGTCTCGTCACCGCGCGCCAGTTGCTGGGCGCGGGCGCGGAGGCGCATGCGGGCGAGGTCGTGAACGTCGTGCTGGTGGGCGGCGAAACGGGGCTTTACGGCGTGGCCGTCGACCGTTTCGCGGGCGAGCGCACGCTGGCCGTGCAGCCGCTCGACGCGCGCCTCGGCAAGCTGCGCAACGTGATGGCGGCGGCGCTGCTCGAAGACGGCGACGTGGTGTTGATCGTCGACGTGGAAGACATCGTCGCTTCGGTCGGGCGGCTGGTGCGCGAAGGGCAGCTCGCGGGCGTGGCGCGCGGCGGCCAGGACACGGCGCGCGAACGCAAGCGCATTCTCGTCGTCGAGGATTCCTTGACCGTGCGGGAGCTGGAGCGCAAGCTGCTCGAAAAGCGCGGCTATGCGGTGACGGTGGCCGTCGACGGCATGGACGGCTGGAACACGCTGCGCAACGCGCGCTTCGATCTCGTCATTACCGACGTCGACATGCCGCGCATGGACGGCATCGAACTCGTCACGATGATCAAGGCCGACGCGCAGCATCGCAACGTGCCGGTGATGATCGTGTCGTACAAGGATCGCGAAGACGACCGGCGCCGCGGGCTGGATGCGGGCGCCGACTACTATTTGACCAAGGGCAGCTTCCACGACGAAGCGTTGCTCGATGCAGTGAACGATTTGATCGGAGATGCGGCGGGATGAAGATCGGTATTGCCAACGACATGCCGCTCGCCGTCGAGGCGTTGCGCCAGGCTATCGCCACACGGCCGGGGCATCGCGTGCTATGGGTCGCGAGCAACGGCGAGGAAGCCGTGCAGCACTGCGCAGCGCAGGTGCCCGACGTGATCCTCATGGATCTCGTGATGCCGAAGATCGACGGGGTGGAAGCCACGCGCCGCATCATGGCGCGTTCGCCGTGCCCCATTCTGATCGTGACCAGCAGCATCGGCGCCAATGCGTGGCGCGTGTACGAGGCGATGGGCGCGGGCGCGCTCGATGCCGTCGACACCCCGGTGCTCGCGGGTCCCGGCGCGCGCCGCTCGATGGACCTGCTGCTCGCCAAGATCGAGCAGATCGGCAAGGTGAGCGGCGTGCCCGACGTGCTCGCGCGGCCCGCCGCCGCGGGCGCGGCCGGGCGCAACGAGGCGCCGATCGTGGCCATCGGCTCGTCGGCGGGCGGGCCGAGCGCGCTGGCCGCCGTGCTGGGCGCGTTGCCCGCGGACTTCGCGGCGAGCGTCGTGATCGTGCAGCACGTGGATCAATCGTTCGCCGCGGGCATGGCCGCGTGGCTCGACTCGCAAACGCCGCTCACGGTGCGCGTGGCGCTCGAAGGCGAGGCGCCCGCGCCCGGCGTGGCGCTGCTGGCGGGCACCAACGATCATCTGTGCATGACAGCGGGCGGCAAGCTGGCTTACACTCGCGAGCCTGCCGAAACGCCGTACCGGCCCTCCGTGGATGCGTTTTTTCACAGCCTGGTCGAGCACTGGGCGGGCGAGGCGGTCGGCGCGCTGCTCACGGGCATGGGCCGCGACGGCGCAATCGGCCTGAAGGCAATGCGCGCGAAAGGCTGGTACACGATCGCGCAGGACGAGGCGACCAGCGCGGTTTATGGCATGCCGAAGGCGGCCGCCGCGCTGCTCGCCGCGCGCACGATCCTGCCGCTCGACGCGATCGCGCCCGAACTACGCGGCCGGATTGCACTCAGACGCTTCTGACCCTTTGCCGATTTCGCGCCGACCGTAACGAAGCCCGTGTGAAAAGTGTGTGAAACCCATGCGTTTTGTTTAACTCTCACCCGCGAGAAGCCGTAAACACCGTAGACGCGATAGAAACCGCGAACGAGATCATGACCGAGAAGCCTACTCCCGCTCCCAGCGCAGTGCTCGCACCCGGCGCCGGCAATCCCGACGACACGTCGCTCGACGTGGCGCTGGAAGCCGTGCGCACGGCGCTCGAGGAGCCGCTGCCCAACGTCGAAGTGCCGATGATGGTGCTGCTCGTCGACGACCAGGCGATCGTTGCCGAGGCCGTGCGCCGCGCGCTGTCGAGCGAGCGCGAGATCGACTTCCACTATTGCGCGCATCCGGAGCAGGCGGTCAAGACCGCCGAGCAGGTGCGCCCGACCGTGATCCTGCAGGATCTGGTGATGCCGGGCACCGACGGCCTCACGCTCGTGCGCGCGTATCGCGCCAACGAAGCCACGCGCGACGTGCCCATCATCGTGCTCTCGACCAAGGAGGAGCCCGCGATCAAGAGCGCCGCCTTCGCCGCGGGCGCCAACGACTACCTCGTGAAGCTGCCCGACAGCATCGAGCTGATCGCGCGCGTCAAGTACCACTCGCGGTCGTACGTGACGGTGCTGCAGCGCGACGAGGCGTATCGCGCGTTGCGCCGTTCGCAGCAGGAATTGCTCAAGGCGAACCTCGAACTGCGCCGCCTCACGCATTCGGATGGCCTGACCGGTCTCTCGAACCGCCGTTATCTCGACGAATTCCTGAGCGCCGAATGGAAGCGCGCGCTGCGCGAGCGCACCGAGATTTCGCTGCTGATGATCGACGTCGATTACTTCAAGCCCTATAACGACACCTACGGTCACGTGGCCGGCGACAACGTGCTGCGCTCGGTCGCGACCACGATCCGTCGCGAGATTCGCCAGCCGCGCGATCTGGTCGCGCGCTTCGGCGGCGAGGAATTCGCCGTGGTGCTGCCGGGCACGGGCAGCGCGGGCGCGCGCCTGCTCGCCGAGAAGATGCGCCAGGACGTGGCCGGTCTGGCGCTCCCGCATATCGGTTCGGCGGTAAGCGAGCATCTGACGATCAGCATTGGCGCGGCCACGCTCACGCCCGCGCCCGGTCTCGCCGAAACCTCGCTGATCGAGGAAGCCGACGTCGCGCTGTATCGCGCGAAACGCGACGGGCGTAACCGCGTGGCGTATTCCACCCAGGTTTCCGGGCGCGAATAAGCCTGCGCATCGGCCTTTTTCGCCGATACGGCGCGCGGGTAGCCGCCCGGCGGGTGCGCGGCTTACGGGGCGTGGCGCACGGCCAGTGGCCTTGGCGCGCGACATCGGCGAAACCTGCGGGCATTGCGGGCCGTTCGGCGGCGTCAGGCCACGTTTTCGGCGCCGCCCCGCGCGCCCGTTGGCGATTTTCACGTAAATTCATCCTCTGGCGCGGCCGCGAGCGGCCGTGCCGCTTCGTGCACGCGACGCGCGGGAATAAACGGCGCGCCCGCGTGTTTGCCCGGCATCCCCCCTCACAGCGTTAGCGACGATCATGAAGTTCCGCGGGCCGCTCGACGAGCCGCCAGTCTCCGAAACCGATATCCAGGCGTACAGCGACGGTACGCTCGTGGGCTCGCGCGCGGCGCAGGTGCGGCATTACCTGGCCAAACGCCCCGGCGAGTGGCATCGCATCCTGTTTTATCGGCGTCTGAACGAGCAGATGCGCGACGCGTATCCCGAGCCGCGCGCCCGGCGTGCCTCGCGCGCCGCGGGTTTCGGCGAAGATTCGTACGGCGGCCCGGACGACGGTTCGCAGGGCGGCGTGCATGGCGGTTCTTTCGGCGATTCGTCAGACGAGACGCGCGGTGCTTCGCGGCCCGGTTCGCAATCTTCTTCGCGGCGCCGGGCGAAGCGCTATATCGCGGTCGCGCTCGCGGCGGCGGTGCTGGCGGGCGCGGCTATCGCGTGGATCTCGGTGAGCGAGCCGAACCAGCAGGTGCTCAACGACGCGGCCGTGATGGCGCTCATGGATGCCGAAAACGCGGGCAACGCTCAAACCACGCCAGGAGCGCCTGCGTTGCCCGCGCCGTTCGATCTGGGCGCGGCCGGTCTGCGCTATATCGGCAGCAGCGAGATGAACCTCGGCCGCTTCGCTCGCGCGCAACGCTACCTCTACGAGAACGCCGAAGGCGAGCGCGTGGTGCTGCTCGGCGCGCGCGCGTGGCTCGACGGCAGCGCGCCGCAGTGGAGCGCGCATCGCGCCGGGCAGTTGCGTCTCCTGATGTGGCGCGACGACGGCACGCGCTGGGTGCTAGCGGGCCATGCGGCCACGCGCGGCCTCATGCATGCCGCCGACATCGCGACCATGCCGACCATGCCGCCGCACGAAGGTGCGCAGTGAGTGGGGCTCGCATGCGACGCAGGCAACGTGTGGACGACCTGCGGGCATCACGCAACCCGAAGCGCGCCACGAGAGGCACGAAGCAAAGGATGAATCATGGACATCCGTGACGAGTTGATAGAACACGTGCCGCGCCTGCGCCGCTACGCGCGCGCGCTCATCAACAACCGCGAACTCGCCGACGACCTCGTACAGGACACGCTCGAACGCGCCATCGCGCGCACCGAACTGTTTCGGTCGGGCACCGACCTGCGCGCGTGGCTGTTCACGATCATGCACAACATTTTCGTGAATCAGGTGCGCAAATCGGCGTCGCGCGGCGCGCATGTTTCCGTCGACGACGAAAGCGTGCCCGAAACCGACTATGCCGTGCCCGCCACGCAAACCGGCGCGCTCGAAGTGCGCGACCTCGACTATGCGTTGCAGCGCCTGCCCGTGGAGCAGCGCGAAGTCGTGCTGCTGGTCGGGCTCGAAGAGATGAGTTATGCCGATGTGGCGCTGGCGCTCGACATTCCCATCGGCACGGTGATGTCGCGGTTGTCGCGTGGCCGCGAACGGCTGCGTGCGCTCATGGCGGGCACGGTCCCGCGTGCGAACTTGAAGGTGGTGCGATGAGCGATCAACACAATCCCGTGACGCAGGACGAGATCCACGCCTATGTGGACGGCACGCTTTCGGAAGCGCGCCGCGCCGACGTCGAGCGCGAACTCGAACGCAACCCCGATCTCGCCACGCGCGCGAGCGACTTTTTCGCGCTCAACAATTTGCTGCACGAACGCTACGACCGGGTGCTCAACGAGCCGCTGCCCGCGCGTCTGCGCATTGCCGCGCCCGCGAGCGAAGCGAAGCCGGTGGGCAGCGCGAAACCCGCCGCGAACTGGCCGCGTTTCGCGGGCATGGCGGCGGCGCTCGTGCTGGGCGTGGGAATCGGCTGGGGCACGCACTACGGCATGAGCGTGCCGGGCGGTGGCTTCAACGGCGGCGCGGGCGCGCTGCACACGGTCAGCGCCGACGGCACCGAGCGGTTCGCGGAGCAGGCGGCCATCGCGCACGTGAACTACATGCCGAGCGTCGCGCGCCCCGACACCATGGACGACACGCAGGAGCAGGACTTCGTCAAATGGCTCGCGAACCGGCTCGGCACCAACGTGCATGCGCCGATGCTCGCGCGCGAAGGCTTCGAGCTTTCCGGCGGCCGCCTGCTGCAAAGCGACGACGGCGACGTGGCGCAATTCATGTATCACAATGCACGCGGCGAACGCGTGACGCTGTGCATCTCGCACCGCAAGACCAGCGCGAACACGACCGCGTTCAAGCTGTATCAGGACGGCCCGGTGAACGTGTTCTACTGGGTCGACGGCGACTTCGGTTATGCGCTCTCGGGCGGCATCGACCGCAAGGCGCTGCTGCAACTGTCGCACGATGTCTACGCGCAACTCACTTCGGGTAGAACGGAGTGAGTTGCCGCGCTTGACCGGTATCCAGTCGGCAAATGAAAAAGCCCCGCTCATGACGAGCGGGGCTTTTTGTCTTGCGCGAGTGATGGATTCAGCCGCCCGAATAGAGATTGCAGAAGCTCTGCGGTCCCACGCATTGCGACATGCGCGGCGCGCCCGCGTCGCTGCTGCCTTGCATCGCGGCGCCCATGGCGTCGGGCGGCGTGGCGGCCTTCGCGTGCGCGACTTGTTGCGCGAAAACCGGGCTCACGTCGGGGTACGAGGTATCGGTCACGAACTGCGAGCCGTTGGCTTCGGCCTCGATCAACTGCTGGCGCACTTCGGCACGCGTGAGTCCTTGTGCGGAAGCGCTGGCGGCGGCAAAGCAGGCGAGGGCAGCGAACGAAGCGATGAGCGTGTGACGAAGGTTCATTTCGAACTCCTGACTAAATCGATGGGATCCGCGACCGGTTTGTGTCCGGTCGCAACAACGTAGACTGCAATGGGTATACCCGCGCGCACCGCCTGCTATTCCCGCGTATTTGTAACGGCGCTTTCGGGATGTCTCGCGAGAGGCGATCGATGTTCGATATCGATCGGGTGCGAAGCGGCGCGCGAGTGCGTTGTGTACGGAAGGTGTGCGAGTGGCCTGAAGCTCGCCGTGTTCGGCTTTGCGTCGCTAGCCGAGCTGTACCTGAAGCCAGTGCGGCAGGGCGTTGCCGGCGAGGCTCGCGCCGAACAGCACGAGCGCGCCCACGAGCAGAAGCAGCAGCGGACTGATGCGCGTCTTCAGCAGCACGCACAGCGAGGCCACCGCGATGAGCTTTGCAGGCATGCCGCCGTTGAGCGTCTTGAGCAGCACCCAGCCCGCCGCGAGCATCATGCCGGCGGCGATGGGCCGCAGCCCGCGCTCGAGCGCGACTTGCCACGGCGCGCCTTGATAGCGGCCCCAGATGTGCGTGACGCCATAGATGAGAAAGCCGGTGGGCAGCAGCAGCGCGGCGGTGGCGACCACGGCGCCCCAGAAGCCCGCAACCTGCCAGCCGATCAGCGTGACGAGCAGCGAGCCGGGACCGGGCGCCATGCGCGAGATCGCGAAGTCGGCGGCGAACTGCGCATGCGTGAGCCAGGCATGCACTTCCACGACCTGGCGTTGAATTTCGGCAATGATCGCCTGGCCGCCGCCTATTGTCACGAGCGAGAGTGGCGCGAAGATAGCCGCGATCTGGCCGAGCAGGCGCAGGTTCATGGCTGACCTCGCCGGATCGAAACGTACTCGTAACCCACGCTGAAGCCGCCGCCGGCGAGCACGACCCAGACGAGCGGCCAGCGCAGCAGGCCGATGGCGACGAAGGTCGCCGCCATCAGCGCGAGCGGTACGAACCGGCGCCGTACGCGCCGCGCGGTGACCACGCCCATCGACAGCGAGAGGCCGGTGGCCGCCGCCGCCGCGCCCGCGATCAGCACCTGCGTGAGCGGATGCAGAATGAGCGCGCTCACCACGGTGCCGAGCACGATGATGAAGATCGCGGGCGGCACGAGAATGCCCGTGACCGCCACGGCCGCGCCGCGCCAGCCCAGCAGCCGGTGGCCGATCCAGATCGCCATGTTTTTGACGTTGATGCCCGGAAGCGCCTGCGAGAGCGCGAGGCCGTTGAGGAAATCCTCTTCGTCGATCCAGTTGCGATCCTGCACGAATTCGCGCAACAGCCAGCCGCTCAGGCCGCCACCGAAGCTCGTCAAACCGATGCGGGTGAAGATGAAAAAGAGACCGGAGAGGGTCGGGCCGGGCGTGGCGGTGCGTGCGGGTGCAGTCACGGGGAGAAACGCGGAGAGTGAGCGATGCCCGCCAACCTTTCTTTATGGCTTCAATGCGATTCGATTCGTCTTTCGAAGCGAAAGCGTTCGAAGTGAAGGCGGCGGCCGTCGCGGTACGGGGTGCGTCGCGCAGTATAGCGCTGGCGTTTCCTGCGTCACAGGATTGCCTTGGCGCGAGCGTGGCAATCTGTATGCGTCCCATTAATCGGATCGAACCGCATTGCTGGGCGATAAACAAATCAGATGGCCGTTCGCCGCGATCGGCATAGCGCCTGAAGGCTGGCCGTAATAGCATGATTCTTCCCGTCGAACGCCCGTTCCACGGGGCGAAACGGTGCGGGGCGCCGGCAGAAAGGAGCGGCGCATCTCGCATTGAGAAAGGCCGGAGGAGAAGAAGCATGTTCAAGTGGTACACCGAGTTGACCAAGGCCGAAAAGCGCACGTATTGGGCGTGTTTCAGCGGCTGGGGACTCGATGCGATGGATACCCAGATGTACGCGCTCGCGATTCCCACGTTGATCGCGCTTTGGGGCATGACGCGCGGCGAAGCCGGCATCCTGGGCACGACCGTGCTCATCATGGCGTCGCTCGGCGGCTGGATCGCCGGGATCCTCGCGGATCGTTACGGCCGCGTTCGCGTGCTGCAAATCACCATTCTGTGGTTCTCGGCGTTCACGCTGCTGTCCGCCTTCACGAATTCGTTCGGTCAACTGATGGTCACGCGGGGCCTGCAAGGTCTCGGCTTCGGCGGCGAGTGGGCCGTGGGCGCGGTGCTCATCAGCGAAACGATCCGCCCGCAGGTGCGCGGCCGGGCCGTGGGCTCGCTGCAAGCGGGCTGGGCGATCGGCTATGGCGTGGCCGTGCTGCTCTCCACGCTGCTGTTCAGCTCGCTCGAACCGGCAATGGCGTGGCGCGTGCTGTTCGCGATCGGCTTGCTGCCGACGCTGCTCGTGCTGTGGATTCGCCGCAGCATCGAGGAGCCGCCCCTGTTCGCGCAAATCCGCAAACAGCACGCGGAAGACCGCCCGAGCATCTGGGCCGTGTTCGACAAGCCCACGCGCGGCACGACGCTCAAGGCGATCCTGCTCACCTTCGGCATCTATGGCGGCAACTACACGATGATCACGTGGCTGCCCGCGTATCTGAAGATGGCGCTGCATCTGTCGATCGCGAACGTGGGCGGCTATCTCGCCATCAACATTCTCGGCTCGTTCGCGGGCGCGTTCCTCAACGGCTGGATGGCCGACCGTTTCGGCCGCCGCAAGACCTTCGTGGTGATCGCGGTCCTCCAGGCGATCGCCGTGGCCACGTACACGCTCGCGCCCATCACGCTGCCCGTCACGCTCGTGCTCGGCTTCGTGCTCGGCACGCTGCAATCGGGTACGGCCGCGGGCACGGGCGCCTATATCGCCGAACTGTTCCCCACGCGCATTCGTGCTTCGGCGCAAGGCTTGTGCGGCAACGCGGGCCGTGCGATCGGCGCGATCATGCCGACGATGGTGGGCGTGCTCAGCGCGAAGCTCGATCTGGGCGCGGCCATGGGCCTCTGCGCGTGCATCTCGTACCTGCTCGTGGTGACGGCGGCGCTGCTGCTGCCCGAAACGCGCGGCCGCGATCTCTCGCACGTGGCGCAGGACGGCTCGGCAAGCCCCGATGCGCCCCAGGCGCAGACCGGCG
Source organism: Paraburkholderia acidisoli (assembly GCF_009789675.1). NCBI lineage: Bacteria > Pseudomonadati > Pseudomonadota > Betaproteobacteria > Burkholderiales > Burkholderiaceae > Paraburkholderia > Paraburkholderia acidisoli. The sequence goes on from NZ_CP046916.1 coordinate 798,510, forward strand.
CGACCGCTCAGGTGCAGGAAGCGCGCTCGCCCAGCGACGTGCGTTGAGCACCGATAACCGGTACAGAAGCAACGGCGCCTCGGCGCCGTTTTTTATTTTGGTGCACCTGCATCGCTTCGAGGCGGGTTTCGCGCAAGCCGCGATGTCAAGCGCGTGAGATTGACATCGTGTGCGACGCAAATCGGCCGCAGACTGCATACGACGCGGGGCCACATCGGCGTGACATGACATCACGCGAGCGCACTGCCGCGCAGAACGCGGCGCACGGCGAGGGCCGCTATGATGGCCGGGCTTGCCTCGCATGCCGAAGCGCTTCTCCCACCCCGCCCATGCCCAGAAAAAAGACCAGCCTCTGGTTCAAAGGCCTCGAGTTGCTCGCGCGCGCGAGCCTCGCGCCGCCGAAGAAAAAGACCGCGGCGCGCAAGCCGGCGGCACGCAAGGCCGCCGCGAAAGCGCCGTCGGTGCGCAGCCCAGCCGCGAGCGCCACGGGCAAATGGCTGCGCTCGTATCACTCCGCGCCGCCGCTCGCGGGGCACCTCGTCAATCATCTGGCCTATGCGCTGTACGTTCCCGCCTCGCTGGCATCGCAAGCGGGCGCGCCGCTCGTGGTGATGCTGCACGGTTGCAAGCAAACCGCCGAATCGTTCGCGGCGGGCACGCGCATCTGCCGGCTCGCGGAGCGCGCGGGGTTCGCGGTCCTGCTGCCCGAACAGGCCAAGACGGCTCACGCGCAGCGCTGCTGGCATTGGCATGGCGAGGTCGAACACACCGAGGCGCCGGCGGTGGCCTCGCTGGTCGAGGCGATGGTGGCGCAGCACGGCTTCGACGCCTCGCGCGTCTATCTCGCGGGTATTTCGGCGGGCGCGGGGCTCGCTTCGGTGCTGGCGATGCGGCATGCGCCCCTGTTCGCGGCCGTGGGCCTGCATTCGGGGCCGGTGTTCGGTGCGGCCACGTCCACCATGAGCGCGATGCACGTGATGCGGCGAGGCACGCGCGACGATCCGGTGCAGCTTGTCGACGAGGCGGTGGACGTGGCCGCGTATCCGGGCATGCCCGCGATGATCGTGCACGGCGAGTTCGACGCCGTGGTCGACAAGCGCAACGCCACGCAACTCGCCACGGAGTTCGCGCGCGTGAATCGTCTGATCGATGCGCAAGGCGAATTGCGCGTGGGCGAAACGCGTTCGTATCGCCGCGACGACACCGATTACACCGACTGGCTCAGGGCCGGCCGGCTCGTGGTGCGCCTGTGCATCGTACGTGGGCTCGGTCACGCATGGAGCGGCGGCGACGCGCGCGAGGCGTTTCATTCGGGCAAAGGCCCCGAAGCCACCTCCCTGCTGTGGCAGTTTTTCCGGCGGCAGCAGCGCGCGGGTTGATCCACCGCTATCCCTCCGTTGCCGTGGCGCTGCTACTCTACGTCTCAGCCCAAAACAAAACGGAGACAGCCATGGCCGCGCTTCAGATCGACGATCTTCCCGCCGCGATCCGGCACGCCAAGCGCACGCTGCGTGCGCAATTGCCCAACTACCAGGCCGTATTCGAGGACATCGCGCAAGCCGTGAGCGAGGAGGCGCGCCGCATTGCCGCGCTGCGCGACGCGGGCGAGGCCGTGATTCCCGAGATCGATTTCGCCGATATCGCCGCGCAGCGCGTGAGCGCGGAAGCCATCGCCCAGGTCAAGGCACGCGGCGCCTGCGTGATTCGCGGCGTGTTCGCGCCCGAAGTCGCCGCGCGCTGGGACGACGAGATCGCCGGGTACGTCACCCGCAACGACCTCGACGCGCGCCTCGCCCATCGCGCGGAAGACCGCTATTTCGGGCAATTGCAGTCGAGCAAGCCGCAGATCTACGGCGTGTACTGGTCGCGCCCGCAAGTGCTCGCACGCGAGTCCGCCGAACTCACGGCGGCGCGCGTGTTTCTCAACCGGCTCTGGCGCCACGAGAGCGAAGGGCGCGTGCATTTCGATCCCGAGGTGGTGCCGGTTTACGCCGACCGCCTGCGCCGCCGCCCGCCGGGATCGGCTTCGCTCGGGCTTTCGGCGCATTGCGACGGCGGCTCGGTCGAGCGCTGGATCGACGACAATTTCCGCCGCGTCTACCGCCACGTGTTCGCGGGCGACTGGCGCCGCTACGATCCGTTCGACGCCGCGTTCCGGCCCGACGTCAACGAAATCCCTTCTCCGGCCGTGTGCTCGATGTTCCGCACCTTCCAGGGCTGGACCGCGCTCACGCCGCAAGGTCCCGGCGACGGCACGCTGCAACTCGTGCCCATCGCCAACGCCATGGCGTACATCCTGTTGCGCGCGTTGCAGGACGACGTGGCCGAAGACGACCTGTGCGGCGCGATGCCGGGCCGCGCGCTCTCCATCCGGCCGGAATGGCACGCGCCGCTGTTCGAGGCGCTCACGTCGATCCCGCAGATGCAGGCCGGCGACACGGTGTTCTGGCACAGCGACGTGATCCACGCCGTGGAGGACGAGCATCGCGGTGCGGGCTACAGCAACGTGATGTATATCGCCTCCGCGCCCGGCTGTGCCAAAAACGACGCCTATCTGCAACGCCAGTTGCCGAGTTTCCTGGAAGGGCGCAGCCCGCCCGATTTTCCCGCCGATCACTTCGAAGTGGATTTCGCGGGGCGCGGCGGTGAGCGCGATCTGACGCCGCTCGGCCGCAGCCAGATCGGCTTGCCGCGCGAACCTTGAGCGAAGTCGGGCCGTGCCTCGGCCCGGTTAGCACATGGCGATGACCCACGCGTGTCGCCGCCGCGAGCGCGCGTGAGGCGCGCGCGGTAATACGGCGCGCTTGCGCCCGAAAGCGCCCGTGTGGCATGCTGTGCGCCGATCCAACCGGCCATTGAACATGGATTTCGCTCCGTCCATCGCAGCCTACGGCGCCGACCTCACGGGCCTGATTTGCGGTTTTCGCTTCACGCCGGGCCAGCCCGGCGAACCTGTCACGTGTGACGACGTGCGCGACGCGCTGCGGCGTACCCGCACGCCTGCGGCGGCCGCCGAAGACGACAACGCCTTCTACTGGCTGCATTTCAATCTCGCGCATGCAGCCGCGCAGCCCTGGCTGCGCACGCAACTCGATCTGCCCGACGCGTTCTTCGAAATGCTCGTGGAAGGCTCGCACTCCACGCGCATCGAGCAGCAGGAGGGCGCGCTGCTGGCCGTCGTCAACGACGTGATGTTCGATTTCGAACTCACGCCTTCGCAGATCGCCACGCTCTGGTCGTACACGCACGAACGTATCCTCGTGACGGCGCGCCTGAAGCCGCTGCGCTCGATCGACCGTTTGCGCGGCTACGTGCGCAACGGCGAAACGTTCCGCTCGCCGGCCGAGTTGCTGGTTCACCTGATGCGCGATCAGGCCGACCTGATGGTGGAAATCGTGCGCCGCTCCAGCGTGGACGTCGACCGCGCCGAAGACGCGTTCCTTGCCTCGCGCCGCCCGAAGAGCCGCCACGATCTCGCGGCCATGCGGCGCATTCTCGTGCGTCTGCAACGCATGCTCGCGCCCGAGCCCGGTTCCGTGTTCCGCTTGCTCGCGCGGCCGCCGCGCTGGCTGCAGGCGCCCGACATGCAGGATCTGCGCGAGGCGACCGAAGAGTTCTCGCTGGTGCTCGGCGACATGGCGGGCCTCGTCGAACGCATCAAGCTGTTGCAGGAAGAGATCGCCGCGCGGCTCGAAGAGCAGAACAACCGCACGCTCTTCACGCTCACGCTCGTGACCGTGCTGGCGCTGCCGATCAATATCGTCGCGGGTTTCTTCGGCATGAACGTGGGCGGCATTCCGCTCGCGGAAAATCGCCACGGCTTCTGGCTCATGGTGCTGGTCGTCGCCACCTTCACCGCGCTGCTGGGCTGGTGGGTGTTCCGCAATCGCGGCGACCGCTGATCACGGCGTATCACCGTAGACGTCCGCATCGGGTGCGGCGGCGAAGGATATTCTCGCCGCCGTGATTTGCTTAGCGCGATTCATCGTTTCTGCGATTGCGTCGATACCGGTAGCATCGGTCGTTCGATGGCGGCGCCGTTCAGGCGCGCCGACAATAACGGAACGCACCACGATGACTCGCGCTACTCACACCCGCCGCCAATTTCTCGCCACGCTGGGCGCCACGCTCGCCAGCGCCGCCGTGCCCAAACTCGCGTTCGCGAAGTATCAGCCGGATCAATTTCGTATTGGCTATCAGAAGGCCGCGAGCACGCTCGTGCTGCTGAAGGCCAACGGCACGCTCGAACAACGTCTCGCGCCGCAAGGCATCAAGGTTTCGTGGACGGAATTTCCCGCCGGCCCGCAATTGCTCGAAGGCCTGAACGTGGGCGCGATCGACTTCGGCTACGTGGGCGAAGCGCCGCCCGTGTTCGCGCAGGCCGCGGGCGCCGATTTCGTCTACACGGCCTATGAATTGCCGACGCCGCACGCCGAGGGCGTGGTGGTCGCCAAAAACTCGCCGATCCGCACGGTCGCCGAACTGAAGGGCAAGAAGGTGGGCTTCAATCGCGGCTCGGACGTGCACTGGTTCATCGTCGCGCTGCTGCAAAAGAACGGCTTGTCGATCACCGACATCCAGCCCGTGTATCTCGCGCCCGCCGACGCGCGCGCCGCGCTGCAAAGCGGCGCCATCGACGCATGGGCGATCTGGGACCCGTTCCTCGCGGCCGTGGAAGCGCAGGACGGCGCGCGCCTCGTGGCCGACGCGAGCGGCGTGGCGAGCCATCATCAATTCTTCCTGAGCCAGCGCGAATTCGCGGAAAAGCGCAAGGACGCGCTCGCGATCGCGCTCGACGAACTCGGCAAGACGGGGCAGTGGGTGCGCGCGAACACGGCGGCCGCGGCCACGAAACTGGCTCCCATCCAGGGGCTGGACGCCGCGACGATCGAGAGCGGCCTCAAGCACTATGCGCACGAGTACCGCCCCATCGACGCGGCCGTGATCGCGCAGCAGCAGAAGATCGCGGATACGTTCTACGACCTCAAGATCATTCCGCGCCGCGTGGTCACGAAGGACGCCGTGCTCGCGTAAGCACGGCGTTTCAAGGTCCGCCGCGCGTTGCTCAGTGCGGCGACGACCAGCCCTTGTAGCTGCCCACGTTGTCGCGCGTGACGAGTTGCGGCGTCATCTGGATCAGCGGATTCGCGGGCTTCTTGCCGTTCATGATCTCGTAGCCCACCTGCACGGCCGTTTGCGCCATCTTCCACGGGTCCTGGCTCGCCGAGGCCTGCACGAGCGTGTCGCTCTTGAGCGCCGTTTCGATATCGGGCGCGCCGTCCACGGACGTAATCACGATATTGGGGCGATGCAGTTGCTTCGCCGCGAGATCCGTGCCGATCGCCTGCGGGTCGTTGATGGTGAACACGCCGTCGAGTTTCGGGAAGCGCGTGAGGTAGCCCTGCATGGTGTTCATGCCGCCTTCGCGCGAACCCTTGCCGTCCTGGTCGTCGGAGAGAATCTTGATGTTCGGCGACTTGGCGAGCGTCTGTTTGCAGCCGTTCACGCGATCGATCACGGCGGAGACCTGCGGACCGTTTTCGATGATCACGTTACCCTTGCCGTTGAGCTTCTTCGCGAGGAATTCGCACGAGATCGCGCCCGCTTTCACGTTGTCGGTCTGCACGGTGGCGTCGGCGCCGGCCGCGCTCACGTCCACGGCCATCACCACGATGCCGGCCGCCTGCGCCTTTTTCACGGCGGGCAGGATCGCCTTCGGGTCGGTGGCGTTCAGCAGGATCATGTCGACGTGCGCCGAGATGAAGTTGTCGATCTGCGTGAATTGTTTGTTGAGATCGTAGTCGGCGGAAACGGCCGTGACCTTCGCGGCCGGGTTGATCTGCTTCGCCTTCGCCTCGGCGCCTTGCACGATCGTCACGAAGTAAGGATTCCCAAGCGAACCCACGGTAATGCCGATCGACTTGAGCTGCTTGTCGGCGGCATGCGCGCCTTGCAGGGCGAAGCCAAAGGTGAGTGCGGCAGCGGCGAGAACGGCTTTCTTCTTGAACATGAGGTTGTCTCCTGAGATTTCACTGCTTGGCGAGCGCGGCGAACGGCCCGCGCCCGGTGTGTGATGCCGTTGCGAAAAGTGTTTGTTTAAAGCGGTTTTTGCACAAAATCAGGTGCGAGCCGAACCGCGCTGGCGATAGCGGTCGAGGGCCACGGCGCCCACGATCACGAGCCCCTTGATGATGTACTGCCAGATGTCCGAGACGCCGAGCAGCACGAGGCCGTTCGTGAGCACGGCAATGATGAGCGCGCCGATCAGCGTGCCGACGATCGAACCCACGCCGCCCACGAAACTCGTGCCGCCCAGAATCACGGCCGCGATGGCGTCCAGCTCGTATGACTGGCCCAGTTGCAAACCATTGGCCGCATAGAGCCGCGCCGCCGACATCACCGCGCCCAGGCCCGCGAGCAGACCCGAAATCGCGTAGACGAACATTTCGATGCCCCAGACCTTGATGCCCGAGAGGCGCGCCGCTTCCGGGTTGCCGCCCACGGAATAGATGCGCAGACCCAGGACCGTCCGGCGCAGCACGAACCACGACGCGGCCACCACCACGAGCGCGATGATCACGAGCCAGGGAATGCCGAGCACGGTGCCGTTGCCGATGAACGCGAACGGCAGTTGCGGATTGAAGATGGTGGTGTCGTGACCCATCAGGCGTGCCACGCCGCGCACGGCCGTGAGCGAACCGAGCGTGACGATGAACGGCGGCAGGCGCAGGAGCGAGATCAGCGCGCCGTTGAGCACGCCGAAGCCGAGGCCCACGAAAAGCGCGAAGGGCACGCCCAGCCAGCCCCAGTGCGGAATGTTGGAGCCGATCATCGCGGCCATGGCGGCCGCCGCGAGCACCGAGCCCACCGAAAGGTCGATGCCACCCGTGAGAATCACGAAGGTCATGCCCGCCGCGAGCACGATGTTGATCGACGCCTGCTGCGTGACGATCGAAAGATTCTCGAGCGTGAAGAAGCCGTCGGTGAGAAAGCCGAAGCCAATGCACAGCAGCACCAGCACGGGCAGCATGCCCGCCGTGCGGATCAAGGACTTCATGCGCGCGCGATGACCGTCGAGCGCGTGGCCACCGGGTGTTTGCTTCGATTGCGAGGACGACGCCGCTACGCCGTGGCGCGGAAGAATGCTTTTCATGACGGACTCCTGATGAATACTGAAGCGTAGGCGGTAAAGGTCAGGCGGCTTCGTCGAGCGCGCCTTGCGAGCCCGTGGCCAGTTCGATGATGGCTTCCTGCGTGATCGGTTTGCCGGTGTAACCGCCCAGTTCGCCTGCGAACACGCCTTCGCGCATCACGAGCACCCGGTCGGCCACGCCGATGATCTCGGGCAGTTCGCTCGAAATCACAATGATCCCCACGCCGGTTTTGGCGAGGTCGTTGATGATGCGGTAGATCTCCGACTTCGCGCCGATATCCACGCCGCGCGTGGGCTCGTCGAGAATCAGCACGCGCGGGGCCGTTTCCAGCAGGCGCGAAAGCAGCACTTTCTGCTGGTTGCCGCCCGAGAGCGCGCCCACGTTCACGCGCGGGCTGGGCACGCGGATCGTCAGCGAGCGGATCGCTTCCTTCGCGCGCTCGCCGCCGCGCGCGAGGTCGAGCACGCCGAAGCGCGCGTCGCGTCCGGCCACGGCCACGTTGATGTTGTCGCGCACGCTCATGTCGAGAAAGAGGCCCTGATGCTTGCGGTCCTCGGTGAGATAGACGAGGCCCGCGTTGATCGCGTCGCGCGGCGTGTGCACGTGCAGCGTTTTGCCGTCGATGGCGATCTCGCCGCGCACGCGCGGTTCCGCGCCGAAGATCAGGCGCGCGAGTTCCGTGCGGCCCGCGCCCACGAGGCCCGCGATGCCGAGCACCTCGCCCGCGTGCAGGTCGAGGCTGCAGCCGCGCACGCGCTTGTCGTCGGCCACGTCGCGCACGGTGAGCACCGCTTTGCCCGGATCGTAGGGCGCGTGCGCTTTCTTGTAGAAGCCCGAAATATCGCGGCCGACCATCATGCTCACGAGGCTGTCGGCGTTGAGCGCGTCGCGCATCAGCGTGCCCACGTAGCTGCCGTCGCGCAGCACCGAAACGCGGTCGGACAGTTCGTAGACCTCGGCCATGCGATGGCTGATGTAGATAATCGCGAGCCCTTCGTCGCGCAGTTGATTGATGAGCTTGAAGAGCCGCTCGGTCTCGCGCGAGGAGAGCGGCGTGGTGGGTTCGTCCATCACCAGAATGCGCGCCTGCGTGTGCACGGCGCGCGCGATTTCCACGAGCTGGCGTTCGGCAATGGACAGCGCGCCCACCGGCGTGGTTGGCCCGAAGCTCGCACCGAGGCGCGTCAGCACGTCTTCGCAGCCGCGCTCCATCGCCCGGCGGTCGACGGTGCCGAAGCGGCCGCCGCCCTTGCGCAGTTCGCGGCCCGCGTAGATATTTTCGGCCACCGTGAGATTGGGCGCGAGGCTCAACTCCTGGTAGATCACGGCCACGCCCAGTTCGCGCGCGGCGAGCGGGCCGTCGATCACGACCGTCTTGCCTTCGATGAGAATCTGGCCGCCCGGGTCGGCCTGGTAGGCGCCGGAGAGAATCTTCATCAGCGTGGACTTGCCCGCGCCGTTCTCGCCCATCAGCGAATGCACTTCGCCGGGATGGACCGTGAGGCTCACGTTGTCGAGCGCGCGCACGCCCGGAAACGTCTTGCTGATGCCGCGCATTTCGAGCAGCGGCGGCGTGGTTTCAGAGCGCGGCATGACTCACCTCCTGGTTTTGCGCGCCGGCGCCCATCAAGATGCCGGCGCGGGGCGAAAAGTTGAAGAACATCGGCAGCGTGGCCGCGCCGAGCGCGCCGGCGTCGGGGCCGAAGGTGCCGCGCACTAGCGCGGGCGTGCCGCGTGCTTCGGGCGCCGTGGCCGCGACCGCCACGCGCAGGCGTTCCATGAGCGTGTCGATCAGGCCCGCGTCCACGTCGGCGTCGAGCACCACGGCCGGCACGTCGAGCACGCAGAGCGCGGAGCGCAGCGCGGGCGCGAGCGCGTCGATACAGTCGTCGAGCCATTCGCGCACGGCCGGATGATCGCGCGCGATGCAGGCTTCGAGGTCGGCGCGACTGTCGACGGTTTCGCCGCTGTATTGCAGGTGGCGGCGCAGCGCGATCAGCGAGGCGCGCGAGAGCAGGATGTCCCACTGGCCGTCGGGACGGTGCGCCGAGGGCAGACGGCTGGGCGGCACGGGCATCACGGCGAAGTCGCCCGCGTTGCCGGTGAGGCCGCGCACACAGTCGCCGTCGATGGCGATGCCGCCGCCGATAGCGGCGCCCAGAAAGAGGTAGAGGAAGTCGTCGCGCTGACGTCCGCAGCCGTAGAAGATTTCGGCGATGGCGGCGGCGTTGCCGTCGTTCTCGCTGAACACGGGCAGGCCGGTCGCGCGGCCGAGTTCGCCCGCGAAATCGACGTCGTTCCAGACGCGGAAGACTTCCGGCGCGAGGCCCAGTTCGCGCAGCCAGCTGCCGAGGTTGTACGGTTGCGCCACGCCGATGCCCGCGAGGCGGCTGCGTTCGTGGTTGGTCAGCATGCCTAACAGATCGCGGATGTCGCCTTGCACGAGGTCCTGGGCGACGGCAGGTTGCGGCAGGAGAATGTCGTGGGTGCGGCGGCCGATCATGCGGCCCGCGAAGTCGACGAGCACGGTTTCGATGTTGGTCCGGTCGAGCCGCACGCCGATGGCGAACGCGCCGCGCGGGGCGAGCCGCAGGAGCGAGGCGGGCTGGCCGCGCTGACCGTCGAGCCGCCGGCCGGTCACTTCGATGAGGCCGTTGGCGGTGAGCGACGTGATGATGCTGCCGACCGCGGTGCTCGTGAGATTCGCGAGGCGTGCGAGATCGGCCTTCGAGGCTTCGCCGGCGCGCCGTAGCGCTTGCAGCAGCAGGCGTTCGTTGAAGCGGCGGACGTTGGCCGAATTGCTGCCTTGCCCGACATGCGGACTTCTCACGTGTCTCCTCCTGTCGATCCGGAGTTAGCGCTTCAGCGCTTACTCCGGTCCCACGCAGAGCGGTCGATCCGGAGTTAGCGCTTCAGCGCTTACTCCGATTCCATGCAAAGCGAATTCGAGGGCGCCGGCGTAAGAAGCAAGAAAGCTTCGTCGTCGACTAAATAAATCAAGTTGATTTATTTAATGCCACGGCGAGAGGCTTGTCAGCCTGGGGAAATCCCCTTGACCACATGGAAAGCGGTTTGCTTAACGGCTAAGCGATCGGGAAAAGCAGCGAACCGGCGCAGAAGACGTGCCCACACGCGCGGCAGGCGCCGGGCGTGTGGGACGAGAGAAAGGATAGGAGAGGGAGCTTACGAACGGCTGCTAACGACGGCGCGTGAGCGGCGGGAACTTACGATTGCGACGACGAAGCGCGCGCCTCCCGGCAAGCAAACCAGCGTCGCGCGCCGCGCGGCGTATCCGTCGCGGCGGCGGTTTGCGCCGTTTCGCGCCACCAGCGCTCGCCGCGATGCGGCGCGGCCAGATCGAGCCGTTCGCCCATGCGTGGCGTGGAGAGCGCGACGCCGCGCGCGAGCGCCAGCCCCGTCACGCGCTCGAACGGGTCCTGCCAGCGGTGCATGGCGAGATCGAAGGTGCCATTGTGGATCGGCACGAGCCAGTTGCCGCGCAGGTCGATGTGGGCCTGCACCGTTTCCTCGGGCTGCATATGCACATACGGCCATTGCGGGTCGTAGGCGCCGGTCTCGACGAAGGTCGCATCGAACGGCCCGAGACGTTCGCCGATGGTGCGAAAGCCGTCGAAATAACCGGTATCGCCGCTAAAAAACACGCGCAAGTCCTGATCGACGATCACCCACGACGCCCACAGCGTACTGTTGCCGTCGAACAGGCTGCGTCCCGAGAAATGCTGCGCGGGCGTGGCCGTGAATTCGAGTCCGCCGACGCTCGCACTCTGCCACCAGTCGAGCTGGCGAACCTTGGCGCTGCTGATACCCCATTCGATGAGACGGTCGCCCACGCCGAGCGGCGTGAGGAACAGGGCCGTGGTGTCGGCGAGTGCGAGCACGGTTTCATGGTCGAGATGGTCGTAGTGGTCGTGCGAGAGGATCACGCCCGCGAGCGGCGGCAGGTCGGCGAGCGCAATGGGCGGCGCGTGAAAGCGCTTGGGGCCGACGCTGCGAAACGGCGAGGCGCGCTCGCCGAACACCGGGTCGGTGAGCCAGAACGCGCCGCGCAGCTTGAACAGCAGCGTGGAATGGCCGAGCCGGAACACGCTACGGTCGGGGGCGGCTTCGAGGTCGGCGCGCGTGAGCGTGTGCAAGACCAGCGGCGCGGCCGGCACCGTGCCGCCCGGCTTGTGGAAAATCATGTTCCACATGATTTTCAGCGTCTTGCCGATGCCTTCCACCGGGCGCGGGCGCGCGTTGCGAAAGCGCTCGCCGTCGTGTTGCGGCGAGGTGTGCGACAGCGCGCGGCCGCGGCGGGCGGCGGTCACGCCCAGGCGGCGTTGCAGCGAATCGGTCAGCGAGCCAAAAAGCGAAGTCATCAGAATCGCCTGTCAGGAATTGATTAAGTAGACTACACAGTGTAGTTTATTCGAGAGAAAAGTAAACCGTCTGGTGTAAAATTTGACGATGGAGACTATCGCCATCCCTCAACGCCTGACCGACCGCAAACGCGCGGCCATCGTCGCGGCGGCCATCGACGAATTCCTTGCCGCGGGCTTCGACGCCACGAGCATGGACCGCATTGCCGCGCGCGCGAGCGTCTCGAAGCGCACGGTCTACAACCACTTCGAGAGCAAGGAAGCGCTGTTCGCGGAAATCCTGCGGCAGCTCTGGGACGCGAGCGCCGACGGCGAATCGCCCGCGTATCGCGCCGACACGCCGCTGCGCGCGCAACTCGTCGGGTTGCTTATGCGCAAGCTGCGCCTCATGAACGGCGAGGCGTTCCTGTCGCTCGCGCGCGTGGCCATCGCAGCCGGCATTCATTCGCCCGAACGCGCGCGCGACATGGTCGCGCGTATCGGCGAGCGCGAGGAAGACCTCACGGTCTGGGTGCGCGAGGCCGCCGCCGACGGCCGCCTGAAGACCGCCGAGCCCGCTTTCGCGGCGCAGCAACTGCATGGTCTCGTGAAGGCGTTCGCGTTCTGGCCGCAGGTCACGATGGGCCAGCCGCCGCTCAGCGCGGAACAGCAGGTGCAGGTCGCCGAGTCGTCGGCCGATCTGTTTCTCGCCCGCTACGCCTGATCTTCGTCGGGGCTTCGTCGGGGCTTCGTCGGGGCTTCGGGTCGCGCGCGATTCGTCACTAAAGCGGCGTGCTTCTCGTCTAGACTCCTTGCTTGCGCCGGGCGCGCCTTAGCCGCGTTTCCGCCGCGTTTGCGTGCCTCTCAAGCCATCGACAAGGAGATCGTCATGCCCTACATGCTGCTCATCGCCGAGCCGCGCGGCCAGCGCGCCACGCGTGCGCAACCCGAAGGCGAAGCGCTCTACGCGAGCATGGTCGCGTTCGCGCGCGAACTCGCGGAGCAGGGCACGCTGATCGAGGCGCACGCGCTCACTTCCGACGACAACGTCACCCGCGTGCAGGTGCGCGACGGGCGCACGAGCGTGGTGGATGGGCCGTTCTCCGAGGCGAAGGAAATGATCGGCGGCTTCTTTCTCGTCGATTGCGCTTCGCGCGACGAAGCGCTCGCGATCGCCAAACGCTGTCCCGCCGCGCAATGGGCGAGCGTGGACGTGCGCGAAACCGGGCCGTGTTTTCGCTGATGGCACGAGCGGCGCTCGCCCACGCCGCGTTCGCTCAGGACTTTCCCTGGTTCGCATCGAAAATCGCAAAAAAATTCAGGCAGGCTGTCGATTCGCACCGGGCTCGCGCGTCGTATCGATGAACGCGTGGAAACACCGCGCGGCTTTGCGTTCAAGACGCCAATCCAGGAGAACACAATGCGATTCATCATCATGGTGCGAGCCAATGCGGCCAGCGAATCGGGCGAGATGCTGCCCGACGAGGCCTTGTTCGCCGAAATGGCCGCCTACCACGAGGCGCTGACGAAAGCGGGCGTGCTGCTCGATGCGTCCGGCCTGCAACCCAGTTCGCGCGGGTTCCGCGTGCGTTACCACGACGGCAAGCCGACGATCGTGGACGGGCCGTTCGCCGAGACCAAAGAGCTGATCGCCGGCTATACGCTCATTCAGGTGCGCTCGCGCGACGAGGCGATCGAATGGGCGCGCCGCTTTCCCGCGCCGTTCGGCCGCGAGATGGACGGCGAGATCGAAGTGCGCCAGCTTTACGAACTCGAAGATTTCCCGCCCTCGGAATCGATCGAACGGTTCCGCAAGCTCGAAAGCGAGCGCAACGCGTCCTGACATCCCCTGCCATCGCAACTGGAGAACACCTCATGCACAAGCATCTCTTCATCAATCTGGGCGTGGCCGACCTGAAGCGTTCGATGGACTTCTTCGGCAAGCTCGGTTTCACCTTCGAGCCGAAATTCACCAACGACATGGCGGCCTGCATGGTGCTCGGCGAGAACATCTTCGCGATGCTGCTCACGCACGACTTCATGCGCGGCTTCACCGATAAGCCGCTCGCGAACGCGCACGAAACCACCGAGGTGCTCACCTGCCTCTCGTGCGAGTCGCGCGCGGAGGTCGACGGGCTGGTCGAGAAGGCGCTCGCGGCGGGCGGCACCTCGAAGCGCCCGCCGATCGATTGCGACGACCGGATGTACGGCCGCAGTTTCGAAGATCCCGACGGTCACATCTGGGAGCTGATGTACATGTCGCCGGAAGCGGTCGAAAAGGGCGCGCACGGTTGATGGCCGGTTCCCGCGCGCCCGATGTCGAACCCGACGCGAAGCAGGCGGCGGCGCGCCGTGCGGTGGAAGCCGTGTGGCGCATCGAATCCGCGAAGGTGATCGCGCATGCCGCGCGCGTGGTGCGCGACGTGGGCGTGGCCGAGGATGTCGCGCAGGACGCGTTCGTGGCCGCGCTGGAAAGCTGGCCCGCGAGCGGCATACCCGAGAATCCCGGAGCGTGGCTCATGACCGCCGCGAAACATCGCGCGCTCGACCGGTTGCGGCGCGCGGCCACGCAAGGCCGCGCGCACGACGCCTTGGGCGCCGATCTCGAAGCGCTGGAGGCGCATTTCGCGCCCGATTTCGTCGAGGCACTGGACGCCGCGCGCGAGGACGAGATCGGCGACGATCTGCTGCGTCTCGTATTCGTCGCGTGTCACCCGGTGCTGGCGAAGGAAGCGCGCGTCGCGCTCACGTTGCGCCTGCTCGGCGGCCTCACCACGGCGGAAATCGCGCGTGCGTTTCTCGTGCCGGAGCCGACCATCGCGCAGCGCATCGTGCGCGCGAAACGCACGCTCGCGGCCGCGAAAGTTCCGTTCGAAGTTCCGCGTCACGCCGACCTCGCGCCGCGTCTCGCCTCGGTGTGCGAATCGATCTATCTGATCTTCAACGAAGGCTACGCCGCGACGGCGGGCGCGGACTGGATGCGTCCCACGCTTTGCGAGGAAGCGCTGCGGTTGGGCCGCATGCTCGCGGAACTCGTGCCCGGCGAGGCAGAAGTGCAGGGTCTCGTCGCGTTGATGGAATTACAGGCGTCGCGGCTGCGGGCGCGCGTGGACCGCGAAGGCCGCGCGGTCCTGCTCGCCGACCAGGACCGCGGCCGCTGGGACGCGCTGCTGATTCGTCGCGGGCTGGCGGCGCTCGAACGGGCCGCGTCGTGCCCGGGCGCGCCGGGGCCTTATGCGTTGCAGGCGGCACTCGCCGCCTGTCATGCGCGCGCGCCGAGCACCGAAGCCACCGACTGGCCGCGCATCGTGTCGATCTACGACGCGTTGCTCGCGCTCGATGCCTCGCCGGTCGTGCGGCTCAATCGCGCCGTGGCCGTGAGCATGGCGCACGGGCCGCAGGCGGCGCTCGATGTCGTCGACGCGCTGGGCGCGGAGCCCGCGCTGCGCCGGTATCCGTGGCTCCCGGCCGTACGCGGCGACCTGCTCGCGAAGCTCTCGCGTCACACGGAGGCCTGCATGGAGTTCGAGCGCGCCGCCGAACTCACGCAGAACGCGCGCGACCGCGAGGTGTTGCTCGCGCGCGCGGCCGATTCGAGGCAGGCCGCAGAGCCGGCTGAAAAGCCAGCCAAGAAGCCAGCCGCGACAAGCGATTGAGCGAACCGGCGCGCCTTACCGCATCAATGCCAAAGCAGCGCGATCAGAATGATGATGGGAATGGGCACGCCAAGCAGATAGAGCAGGATCGATTGCATGATGAGTCTCCGGTTGAGTCGCGTCAGTGAAATGCTTCGGGATGCAGAGGATCAGAATTCGCGCATCCGGCCGCCGATCGTTGCCATGAAGCTAGCCGAGAACGCACCGATCAACAGCGAGACGAATAACCACAACGTGGCGTGTATCGTCACGCGGCGCGCCTCGTCGGCGGCGGCGCGCGCAGCGGTGTCGAGCGCGTTGACCTTGTCGACCAGACGCGTCCACGTGGTCGTGACACGCGCTTGCGCATCGGCGGGTGTGAGACCCGTTTGACGCGCGACGATCTGCGACACGTAAGCCGTGTCTTCCGGCGAGAGCGCGCCGCGAGCGGGCAAGCTGTTCAGGAAGATGCGCGCGATTTCCTGCTTCTCGGCGATAGTCGCGATGGTGGCGTCGGCGTGATCGCCGCTGGTCGCCATGGTGTTCGCCGTCGCCGGCGGGGCGGCGGCCACATTCGCGCTCGCCGGGGCGCTTGCCACCGGCCTCAGCAATCCGTCGATCATGTAGCCGAGCGGCCATATTTGATACGCCGCCTGCGCGTTGCCACGGTCGAGTGCGCCATTGAGCGCGACCATGCGCGCCTCGGTCTGGCTGGCCACACTCGCCGCGCTGCGCGCGATGCCCGACACCGCCGATGTCAGCAGCAGGGCGGTCACGATCGTCGCCACGCACCATGCGAGAAAGCCGTGCACGGTGTCGCGAAAATGCGTTTCCTCCGTGCCGATGCGCGGCCAGTGCCGCCGCATGCGCCCCGCGAGGTAGCCGCCCAGACCGCCCGCCATGATCTGCGTGACGATCACCCAGATCACCACGGCGCCGCCGAAGGTCTTGGCATGCACGCCGCTCGACTGCCACGGCGAGATCGACGTGAGGCCGAGCCCGGTGCCGAGCGTCAGCAAGATAAGCGAGAACGCGGCCATGGCGAACGCGCCAGCGAGTATCGCGCCCCAGGAAACGGCCTCGCGCTCGAGTCCGAACGGCGTCGTGAGCGCCGCGGCGGGGACGGGCGTCGGGACCCCCGTGGTCAATCTATCCGTTTGATCCATGACTCCTCCTCGATGCGGGACTGGGCGATGTTGAGCTTCGGTGCCGGGGTGTCAGGCGATGCCATGACGCAGTCGCCGTGTCGCAGAAAACGTGCCGCGATCGGGCGGTATCGGCGTGTTCATGCAAAACGCAACGCGCGCGAAAGCACCCGGGCCTCGCAGTGCCTCGAATGCGCAAAGCCAGGCGCCATCGACGAAATCGGGGTATGAAGCTTGCTCCCTGTCCGGCCGAACCCATTCGACAACGGACTCTCATGATTTCGAAAACCACGGTTCTCGCGGCGGTGTCTTCAGCATTGCTGGGCACGGCCTGCGTCCACGTTGGTCCAACGCGTCTGCGCGCCGATCAGGTCGATTACGCACGCGCCCTTGGCGATGCGAAAAAGCGTGAAATTCTTGCCGCCATCGTGGGCCTGCGATACGGCGACTCGCCCGCCTTCCTTACGGTCAGCTCGATCATCGCGGCTTATCAGTTCGATTCTTCGCTCGGCGCGACCGGCAATCTCGGCACCGGTTCGCAGCCGAATTACGCGCTCGCCACCGGCACCGTGTCGTACTCGAATCACCCGACATTCACGTTCACGCCCACCACGGGCGAGGCGTTCGCCTCCGCGTATATCCGCCCGCTCGCGCCCGAACTCGTGCTGCCGCTCGCCGAGGGCGGCATTCCCGTGGACTTGCTGTTGCGGATCACGGCGCAGTCGATCGGCGGTTTGCAAAACGGCAGTGCGCTGGGCGGCGAGGACAGCGCGGGCGCGCCCGGTTTCTTCCAGCTTCTGCAGGCGTTGCGCCGCCTGCAACTGGCGGGCGAGCTGAACGTGGAATCGCGTACCGAGGACGGCCACAACAACGTGTATCTGGCGCTAGGCGCGGCGAACAGCGCGCAGTCGCCGGACGTGTCGGCCGATCTCGCGCATGTGCGCCAGTTGCTGCATCTCACGGGCAATACGCGCACGTATCAGGTCGTGTACGGGCCGTCCGCGCAGGGCGGCGATCGCATTCCGATGGTCACGCGCTCGGTGCTGGGCATCCTCACGAATATCGGCGCGCAGGTGCAGGTGCCCGCCGATCAGGTCGCGAGCGGTTCGACCAAGGCCACGGTGGGATTGATCGGCGGCGAGACGCGGCCCATCATCATCGTGCACGAGGGCGAAAAGACCGACCCGCGCGCCTATGTGGCGATCGATTACGAAGGCACGGCGTACTGGGTCGCGCGCAACGACTTCGACTCGAAATACGCGTTCACCGTGTTGCAAAATCTGATGGCGCTGGCCGAATCCGATACCACGGCGAAGGCGCCCGTGGTGACGATACCCGCGAACTGAGCGGCTAAGCGGCTAAGCGACTAAGCGGCTAAGCGCAGGCGAGGCGCCATCGGCACGACGTTTCGCGCACGCAAAAAAGGCGCTGGACAGGCCAGCGCCTCGTTGCCGCCCATATCAACCGCGCGGCTTGATGCACGATTCAGCGGCACGATTCAGTGCAGGTCGCGCCAATACGGCTCCTGGCCATAGTATTCGTGAAGCTGCGTGCCCCACGTTTGATCGGCCATGGTGGGCCAATGGTCCTTGTCGAAGCCCGGGTCGTCCTTGATGCGTTGCGCGGCGATGTCGACGCGGAAGCATTTTTCGGCCGTGTCGAGCGTCAGCGCGCCCCACGGAATCGCGTGCAGCTTGTCGCCAATGCCGAGGAAACCGCCCTCGGACAGCACGGCATAGGCCACGCGGCCCGTGCGTACGTCGAGCATGATGTCGGAGATTTTGCCGACGTGTTCGCCATCCGACGTGTAGACCTTGTTGCCGTCGAGCGTGTCGGCGGCCATGATTTCCGGGCCCGGACCTTCGCCGACACCACCGCCGACAATACGTGCACCGCCCGAATTCGCTTGGGGATCCAGCATGCTCATGATGTGCTCCTCTCAGGGTTGAGGCATGGGCTCTAGCGCATCGCCTGTGCCCGCGAAAGCGCGCGCCGGCCAGGCGCGCGGGTATCGAATGCGGGTATCCGCTTTGCTGATTCGCCGGTTCACTGGTTTGCTAATCAGACAATCCGCGCATCGGGAGGAACACATGAATCAGTCATCCATGGCCATTGTCGTGCGGCGTGAAGATCCCGATAGCGACGACGCGCGCTTGCTGCTCGACGAACTCGGCGCGCTGCTCGCGCTGCGTCATGGTGACAGCGGCCAGGCCGGATTCGATCCCGAGGATTTCCGGTCGACGCGCGGCGGCTTCATCATTGCGCGCACGCTCCACGGCGAACCCGTGGGCTGCGGCGGATTCCGGCGCTTTTCGTATGAAACCGTGGAGATCCGGCGCCTGTACCGGCGCCCGGAAATGTCGGGCGTGGGTTCGGCCGTGCTGGAGAGTATCGAAGACGCGGCGCGCGAAACGGGGTATCGGCGCATCGTGCTGCGCGTGTGGGCCAGCGACATTCGCGCGATCGACTTCATCTTGCGCCACGGTTATTCGTCGATCGAAAAGTTCGGCGGCAAGACCGCGAACGGCGAAGGCGCGCTGTGCTTCGGCAAGCGGCTGGTGGAAACGCCGGAAGCGCCGGAAGGACCGCAGCCGAAGCGCAAAGGTCGCCGCGGCGCGACCGACCGGAAAGATTGATTGGGAATCCTGATCGATGGATCGCGAGCGGTGGTGACGTGCCGCTTACGGTGCGCCCGGCGCGAATCGCGCGCGCGAAAACATTGACAGATCGATGCGGCTCTCGCCTTGCGTGACGCGCTCGGCGAGCGCCTCGCCGACCGCGCTCGCGAACTTGAAACCGTGCCCGGAAAAACCGGTCGCGACGTGAACGTTGGGCCGCCCCGGCGCGCGGTCGATGATGAAGTGCTCGTCGGGCGTCATGTCGTATTCGCACGCGCGGCCCATGCGCAGCGCGCCCGCATCGGGCAGATACCGCGCCAGAAAGCGCTGGAGATCGGCGAGGTCGCCGGGTTCGTCGCCGAACGACGCGAGCGGTGCCTCCACCGCGACGGGTTCGCCGCCGTCGTGGCGCCCCACCTTGAGACCGCTGCCGTCCAGATCGGGAAAACCGTAATAGGTGCCATGTGCGGTGGCGACCGCGAAGCCGGGAAAGCGCTCGGGCAAAAACACGCCTCCGGGCGCTTCGAACCACGCGAAGGTCTTGCGCACGCGTGCCACCGGTAACGCGCAATCGAGCGCGGCAAGCAGCGGTTGCGTCGCCTTGCCGGCGCAGACGATCAACGCGCGCGCGGCGAAGGTCTCGCCGCGCGCCGTGACCGCTTCGACCTGTTCCGCCCCATGCCACTGGAGGCGCGCGACGCGCGTGTGGGTGCGCAGCGTCGCGCCGTGCGCCAGCGCCAGTTCGCGGTAGGCCCGGATGGCGCGCTCGCAATAGAGCACACCGCCGTTGGGTTCGAAATTGACGATGTGCTGCGCGCCAAGGCGCCACGCGGGCCAGCGCGCGCTCGCTTGCGTGCCGTCGAGCGTCTCGAGCGGCAGGCCGTGGCGCGCGGCGCTCAGTTGCACCTGGCCGAGAAACGCGTCGCCGGGCGAACCGATATTGACGATGCCGGTGCGCGCGAAGATCGTGGTTCGCGCGTCGCGTTCGAGCGCTTCCCAGAGGGTTTGCGCGCGCAGCGCGAGCGGCACGTAGGCCGCGCCTTCACCATAGGCGTGGCGTATCAGCCGCGTGGCGCCGTGATGCGCGCCCTGGTCGTGCGGCGGGTCGCCCGCGTCGACGAGCAACACCCGTTGGCCCGCGCGTGCGAGATGGTAGCCGGCCGCCATGCCCATCGAACCGGCGCCGACGATGAGCGTGTCGAAACCGCGATTGTCGCCGTGTAAATCCTGCATGCGTGCCCTCTGTCGTGCGCTCAGTCCGCTTCGTCTGACCCGGTGTCATGACGCGATGGCCCAACGGCAAACGCCGCCCGGTGCGGAGCGGCGTTTGCCATTGGGGGCGGATATTGTCGGCGCTACCCGCGGCGCTGTCGAGCGCGCGGCGGCCGTGAGCTTGCCGCAGGCCGGCTACGCGAGCCTCAGGCGCGCGGCAGGTTCAGCACGATCTCGCGTTCGAGCCGGTCGAGCAAACCCAGCAGACGTTTGCGCTGCGTCGCGACGAGGTCGTACGTGTCGGAAAGGGTGCGCAGACGTTTGCGCCAGTAATCGGAGTCGAAACCGACATCCACCGCGCTGGCCATGTTGTGCGTCAGGTACTGCACCATGCGCTCGACGTGGTCGAGTTGGGTATCCGCCAGCGACGCGGGTAGCAAGCCCGCGGTTTTTGCTCCCGCTTTGATGATGGTCTGCATTGTTGTTCTCTTTTTTTGTTTCTCTCAGGTCGCCCACGGCCCCGTGGTGCGATTCGGTTGTCCCGCCTCCCTGCGCGCGAACTGCCCAGCGCCCCGTCCCCCAACAATCGGCGCGCATGCGGCGCAAACTGCGGCGCCGCGGCCTCGCAGCGGCCGCCCAACAGGGGTTCGGCCTGCGTCGAGACACCACACCTTAGCCTGCTTTTCCAGGCACGCTTGACCATCCGTCTCAAAAATAGGCCTAAACCTGTGCCGCGAATGCGTGTTTTATCTTCTTGACGGATTGTATGACAAGAATATAATCCGCCTCATGCATGGCGGTTCGCGGGTCGGCGTCGAGTCGATCGACACGGACAAAAGCCAATCGCGAAGGCGGGCGCCACGCGCCCCGCACAGAACATCCAAGCCATCGGAGACACCCCTTCATGCACCGCACCGCCGGCCGCGCCGAGGCTCCCGCCTCGAGACTTTCCCGCCGATCCCGCCCACGCTGATCGCGCCCGCCGCCGCGCCCTCGATAGCCAACACCAACAAGGACACCCGAGACATGTCATCGCCGATCGAGAACTACCGCATTTACGCCGTCAAATACGCCCATTTCGAGCGCCGTTCGTATCACAACTTCCTCGGCGGCGACACGCACGACGTGCCCATGCCGCTCGATTATTTCGTGTGGGCGGTGGTGGGCCGCGAGCGGACGTTCATCGTCGATACCGGTTTCGATCAGGCCATGGCGGACAAGCGCGGCCGCACCATCACGAACACGGTGGAAACGGGGCTCGGCAAGATCGGTATCCGCGCGCACGACGTCAAGGACGTCATCATCACGCACATGCATTACGACCATGCGGGCAACCACGCGCTGTTTCCGCAGGCGCGCTATCACCTGCAGGATCGCGAGATGGCGTATTGCACGGGCCGCTGCATGTGCCATCACGCGCTCAGCCATCCGTTCGAGCCGGAAGACGTGAAGGCGATGGTCGGGCGCCTGTTCGACGGCCGCGTGCAGTTTCACGAAGGCGCCTCGGAGGTCGCGCCCGGCATTAGCGTGCATTGGGTGGGCGGCCACACGAATGGCCTGCAGATCGTGCGCGTGCACACCGAAAACGGCTGGGTCGTGCTGGCCTCGGACGCCTCGCACTTCTACGCGAACATGGACGATCACCGGCCGTTCCCGGTGGTCTACAACGTCGGCGACATGCTCGAGGGCTACGAAACCGCACACCGTCTCGCAAGCTCGCACGCCCAGGTGATTCCGGGCCACGATCCCGCGGTGCTGTCGCGGTTCCCCGCGCACGATCGCGAGACCGAAGGCTGGATCGTGCGGGTCGATGCGCCCATGCGGAGCGATCGATGAGCTTGCGAGGCAAAGGCGCGCTCGTGACCGGTTCGTCGAACGGACTCGGTCTCGCGATGGCCACGGCGCTCGCGCAGGCGGGCTGCGATATCGTGCTGCACGGGCTCGAAGCGCCGCACGCGATGGTCGAATCGTGCGAAACGCTCGCCCAGCGCTGCGACGTGCGCGTGAGTTACGTGCAGGCCGATCTCACCGAAGTCGCGGGCGTGGACGCGCTCATGGACGCGGCGCTCGCGCGGCTCGGCACACTCGACGTGCTCGTCAACAATGCGGTCGTGCGCCACTTCGCGGGCATCGACGCCTTTCCGCTCGAACGCTGGCAGGAAGCGCTGGCGGTCAATCTCACGGCGGCGTTTCGCGCGATCCAGCGCGCGCTGCCGGGCATGCGCGAGCGCGGCTTCGGGCGCGTCTTCAACATGACCTCGGTGTATGGCTCGCGCGCCGTGGCGAATCGGGTCGATTACGTGACGACGAAAACGGCGCTGATCGGCATGACGCGCTCGGTCGCGCTCGAAACGCTCAAGCACGGCATTACGTGTAACGCGATCTGCCCGGGCTCCGTGCTCACGCCCAACATCGACGGCCGGATCAACGAACTCATGCAGGCGCGCGAACTCGACCGCGACGCGGCGGTGCGCGCGTTTCTCGAAGGCAAGCAGCCGACCGGCGAGCTGATCGAGGCCGCGCACGTGGGCGAACTCGTGGTGTTCCTCTGCGGCCCCGCGGCGGCGCACATCACGGGCGCGACCATGCCGATCGAAGGAGGCTGGCTTGCAGGCTGATCTTCGCGTTTCATCGTCGATGCAAAGCGGCGTGACGGACACGCTCGCGCGTTTCGTCGCGCGCGCGCAATGGGCCGATGTGCCCGCCGACGTGCGGCACGAAGCCAAACGCGCGCTGGTGAACTATTTCGCCGTGGCGCTCGCGGGCGCGCACGATCCGACCATCGACAAAGCCGTGAACGTGTATGCGCGTTTTCGCGCGAACGAAGACGCCACGCTCGTCGGGCGCGGAGAACGCAGCGACGTGCTCAATGCGGCCGCGCTCAACGCCATGAGCGCGAACGTGTTCGATTTCGACGACACGCATCTGCCCACCATCATTCATCCGGGCGCGCCCGTGGCTGCGCCGTTGTTCGCGCTCGCTCAGGACACGCGTCAAGCGCGTGCGCTCAGCGGCGAGGCGCTGCTGCTCGCGTTCGTGCTAGGCGTGGAAGCGGCATGCCGGATCGGCAATGCGGTGTCGCCGGAGCACTATCAGCGCGGTTGGCACATCACGTCCACCTGCGGCGTGTTCGGCGCGGCGGCGGCCGTGGCGCGTGCCATCGGGCTCGATGCGCGCGGCACGGCATGGGCGCTCGGCAACGCGTCGGCGCAAACGGGCGGGCTCGTGGAAACGCTGGGCACGATGTCGAAAAGCATCGGCGTGGGCAATGCCGCGCGCAACGGCATGTTGGCGGCGCTGCTCGCCCAGGTCGGCTTTTCCGGGCCGGCCGCGCCGCTCGAAGGCGAACGCGCCTTCCTGCGTTGCGCGGCCACGCAGCCCGATTTCGGCGCGATTACCGAAGGGCTCGGCCGCGACTGGGCGTTGCGCGCGAACATGTACAAGCCGTATCCCTGCGGCGTGGTGCTCAACCCGGTGATCGATGCGTGTCTCGCGCTGCATGGCGCCGCGCTCGATGCGATCGAATCCGTCGAACTGCGCGGCCATCCGCTCTTGCGCGAACGCACGGATCGCCCCGGCGTCACGAGCGGGCGCGCCGCGCAGGTGAGCGCGCAACACGCGGTGGCGGTCGCGCTGGCGCGCGGCCGCGCGGGCCTCGCGGAGTTCAGCGACGCCACCGTGGCCGAGCCGCCCTTGCGCGCGCTCGGCCAGCGTCTGCGCTTTATCGACGAACCCACGTGGTCGGTGGAATCCGCCGAAGTCACGCTCGTGCTGCGCAGCGGCGAACGCATGACGCAGCACGTGGCGGCCGCGCGCGGCAGTCTGGCCGCGCCGCTCAGCGACGCTGCACTCGAAGCCAAGCTCCGCGAGCTGGCGGCCTGCCACGGCGCGAACCTCGACGTGGACGCATTGCTCGCGCAACTCTGGGCGCTCGACACGGCGCCCGATGCGGCCGCCGTGATGCGTGCCGCGCGACCGGCATAACGGACCGGAGTAACGAATACACAGCATACCGAAGTTTTATCGAAGCGAGGACTGAACATGAGTCAGGCAACAACGGAGCAGCGCGGTGCGCCGCTCGGATTCGTAGGCGTGGGAACGATGGGCCGGCCGATGGCGCGCCGCCTCCTGCAGGCAGGACACGCGCTGGTGGTGTTCGACCGCGACGAAGCGGCGGTGGCGGAACTGGTTGCGCTCGGCGCGCAGGCCGCGAAGTCCGTGCGCGAAGTCGCGGACCGCGCGCGCATCGTGTTCACGAGCCTGCCCACGCCCGCAATCTTCAAGGACGTGGCGATCGGCGCGAACGGCTTGCTCGAAGGCGAGACGCTGAAGATTCTCGTCGATCTTTCGACAGTGGGCTCGCGCACCGAGAAGGAAGTGGCCGCGGGCCTGCGCGCCAAAGGGATCGAAACCGTGGATGCGCCCGTGAGCGGCGGCGCGGCCGGTGCGCAGAAGGGCTCGCTCGCGATCATGGCGGCGGGCGCGAGCGCGGCGGTCGAGGAAGTGCGGCCGCTGTTCGACGTGCTCGGCAAGGTGTTCGTGGTGGGCACCGAAGCCGGCCAGGGCCAGTTGCTCAAGCTGCTCAACAACATGCTGTCGTCCACGGCGTTCGCGATCACCTCCGAGGCGTTCGTGGCCGGCATGCGCGGCGGCCTCGACCCCGAAGTGATGATTTCGGTCATCAACGCGGGCAGCGGCAAGAACGGCGCGACGCTCGACAAATTCCCCAAACACGTGTTGCCGCGCTCGTTCGACTTCGGCTTTCCGGTGGGCAGCGTGTGCAAGGACATCGGTCTGGCCGTGGACGAATGCCAGGCGCTGGGCGTGCCGATGTGGGTGGGCAACGTCGCGCGCCAGATGTGGAACTACGCGGCCATGCAGGACGGCGCCGCGCGCGACATGACCGAACTCGTGCGCTACGTCGAACGCTGGTCGTCGACCGACGGACTCGAAGACTCGCAAGCATAACGAACGATATTGGAGAACAGCATGATTGTTGAAATGCGCATCTATCACTGCGCGCCGACGCGTCTGCCGGCGTTGCTCGACCGCTTCTCGTCCACCACGCTGGGCTTCTTCGAGAAGTACGGCATCAAGCCGATCGGGTTCTGGACCACGCTGATCGGCGAGAGCAATCACTCGCTCACGTATCTCGTGCAGTGGGAGAACCTCGCCGAGCGCGAGCAGAAGTGGAACGCGTTCCAGGCCGATGCGGAATGGATCGCGAAGCGCGCTGCGAGCGAGGCGGAGCGTCCTATCGTCGAGCGGATCGAGAGCCATATTCTCGCGCCCACGGCTTTCTCGCCGCTGCGTTAAGGAGCGTGCCTCATGACTGACTCCAAGCAGGCGCCGCGCAAGATCGGCTTTATCGGCCTCGGCATGATGGGCACGCCGATGGTGCAATGCCTCGTCAACGCGGGTTACGCGCTGTATCTCGACGACGCCGACGCATCGCGCGCCGACACGCTCGCCGCACAAACGGGCGCGCAACGTCTCACGGCCGCCAATGCGGCCGAACTCGACGCGCTCATCACCATGCTGCCGAACTCGGCGATCGTGGAAACCGTACTGCTCGGCGCGGGTGCGAGCGGCTGGGCAAGCCGCCTGACGGCGGGCACCGTCGTGATCGACATGAGTTCCTCGGAGCCGGAGCGTTCGCGCAAGCTCGGCGCCATGCTCGAAGAACGTGGCCTCGCGTATCTCGACGCGCCGGTCTCGGGCGGCGTGAAGAAAGCGAAGGAGGGCACGCTCGCGATCCTGATCGGCGGGCGGGCAGACGTGGCCGAACGCTGCCATGCGCTGCTTTCGGCAATGGGCAAGAGCCTGCTGCATATCGGCGGCGCGGGCGCGGGCCATGCCGCGAAGGCGCTCAACAACTACGTGTCGGCGGCCGGGCTCGCGGCCACGGTGGAGGCGCTGCACGTGGCCGAGCGCTTCGGCATCGAGCCGGGCGTGATGACGGACGTGCTCAACGCTTCCTCGGGCCGCAGCAATACCTCGGAAAACAAGGTCAAGCAGTTCATGTTGAGCGGCACCTTCGGTTCCGGTTTCGCGCTGCAACTGATGAACAAGGACATCAAGATCGCCGCCGCGCTCGCGCAATCGGTGGGCTACCCCATGGCGCTCGGCACGACCTGCGCCGCGCTCTGGAACGACGCCGCGCAGCGCGCCACGCCCGCGACCGATCACACCGAGATGTACCGCATGCTGCCGCTCGACGCCGAAAAGAACGCGGGCTGACAAGCAGGCGAAAAGCAGGCTGAAATTCAATCGATACGGAGTGCTTATGTCTATCGAAGTGCATAGCGGCGAGTTTTATGTCGATGGCGCCTGGGTGGCGCCGGCCGCGCCGCGCTGGTTCGACGTGATCGATCCGGCCACGGAAGCCCCGGTTGCGCGCCTCGCGCTCGGCGACGCCACCGACGTGGATCGCGCCGTGGCCGCCGCACGCCGCGCGCTGCCCGCGTGGTCGGCCACGAGCGTGCAGGAGCGCGTGGCGCTGCTCAGGCGCGTGGTGGAGCGTTACGAGCAACGCTACGACGACTTCGCGGAACTGATGCGCCGCGAGATGGGCGCGCCCATCGCATTCGCGCGCAGCGGCCAGGCCGCGCGCGGTCCCGCGCATCTGAACGCGTTGATCGACGTGCTCGAACGTTTCGAGTTCGAGGAGCAGCGCGGCAGCACGCGCGTCGTGCTCGAACCGATCGGTGTCTGCGGCCTCATCACGCCATGGAACTGGCCGATCAACCAGATCGTCGTGAAGATCGCGCCCGCGCTCGCGGCCGGTTGCACGATGGTGCTCAAGCCCAGCGAATATTCGCCGCTGAGCGCGTTGTTGTTCGCCGAGGTGCTCGAAGCAGCGGGCTTGCCGCGCGGCGTGTTCAATCTCGTCAACGGCGACGGCCCCGGCGTGGGCGAAGCGATCGCGCGCCATCCCGACATCGACATGGTCTCGTTCACCGGCTCGACGCGCGCGGGCGTGCTCGTGGCCGAAGCGGCCGCCACCACGGTCAAACGCGTGGCGCAGGAACTGGGCGGCAAGTCGGCGAACATTCTGCTCGACGACGTCGATCTCGAGGCGGCCGTTACGCGCGGTGTGGCCGCGTGCTTCACGAACTCGGGCCAATCGTGCTCGATTCCCACGCGCATGATCGTGCCGCGCCATTTGCTCGAAGCCGCGGAAGCGATCGCGCAGAAAGCGGCGCAAGCGTATCGCGTGGGCCCCACCGACGATCCCGCCACGCAACTCGGCCCGCTCGTGAACCGCAACCAGTTCGAGCGCGTGCAAATGCTGATCCAGAAGGGCATCGACGAAGGTGCGCGCCTCGTCACGGGCGGCACGGGCAAGCCCACCGGACTCGAACGCGGTTACTACGTGAAGCCCACGGTGTTCTCGCAGGTCACACCCGAGATGACGATAGCGCGCGAGGAAATCTTCGGCCCGGTGCTCTCGATCATGGGCTACGACAGCGAGCAGGAAGCCATCGCCATCGCGAACGGCACGGAATACGGCCTGGCCGCGTACGTGCAGTCGGGCGACCTCGAACGCGCGCGCAAGGTAGGCCGCGCATTGCGCGCGGGCGGCGTGCATTTGAACTATCCGCCCGCCGACTTTCACGCGCCGTTCGGCGGCTACAAACGCTCCGGCAACGGCCGCGAATGGGGCGAGGCGGGGCTGCGCGAGTATCTGGAAACGAAGTCGATGGTGGGCTACGGCGCGCCCTGAGCGTGTTGCCGTAAAAAATTTTGCGCCGCGCGCTTGTCCGACAATCAGCCCCGAAGACACGCGCGGTGCATCGAATCGATGAAGCATTGACGAAGCACGACACAACACAGAGAGGAATCCGAAATGAGTGACAACGAGCGTTTCGAAGCCGGTTTCGAAAACCGCAAGGAAGTGCTGGGCGCGGCGCACGTGGAAAAGTCGTGGGCCAACGCCGACGACTTCAACCGCCCGATGCAGAAGTACGTGACCGAATGCTGCTGGGGCGACATCTGGGGCGACCCCACGCTGCCGTTCAAGACGCGCAGCCTGCTCAACCTCGGCATGCTCACGGCCATGAGCCAGCATCACGAACTCGCGGTGCACGTGAAGGGCGCGCTGCGCAACGGGGTGACGAAGGAGGAAATTCGCGCGGTGCTCATGCAGGCCGCCATTTACTGCGGCGTACCGCTCGCGCTCGCGGCGTTCCGCGTGGCAACCGACGCGATCAAGGCGTACGAAGCGGAGAAAGCCGCGGCGTAAGCCGCCGCAACCCACGCAGTCGCACGGCAAGCCCACTATAAACGCGCGCATCGAACGGTGCGCCAAACCAGTTGGAGACAAAGATGAAAACCCTGGCTGCAACCGACGTCGTTCAGCACGAACGCGAGGAGTCGATCGAGGCGAAGCGGCGCAACGCCATCAAGGGCGCGTTCTTCTCCGAGTACATCGACATGTTCGACATCTACCTGCCGGTGGTCGTGCTGTCGCCCGTGCTCGCGTTCTTCCAGCCGCCGCATCTGTCGGCCGGCATGGAGACGATCCTCGCGTCGCTCGTGTTCATCACCACGCTGCTGGGCCGCCCGGTGGGCGCGCTGATCTTCGGCATGATCGCCGACCGCGTGGGCCGTCGCAAGGCGTCGATCTATTCGGTGTCGGGCTTCGGCGTTATCACGTTGCTGATCGCGTTGCTGCCGGGTTACGAGAGCATCGGCATCACGTCTTACTGGTTGCTCGTGCTGCTGCGTTTCGTGGACGGCATCTTTCTCGGCGGCGGCTATACCGGGGCCATGCCGCTCGCGATCGAGTACTCGAAAAAGCACCAGCGCGGCTTCGTGGGCGGCTTCATCATCGCGGGCTTTCCGGCCGCTTACGTGTCGATCAATCTGGTCGCCATGCTGATGTTCGCGGTGTTCCCGCTCAACGGCATCCATTCGCCGTACGCGCAATGGGGCTGGCGCATTCCGTTCGTGCTGGGCGCCGTGCTCGCGGGCTTGCTCGCGCTGTACTACGTGCACAAGGTGGCCGAGTCGGAAATCTGGAAGAGCGAGACCGCCGATAAAGCGGGCGAGAGCGCTGTGCAGGCAGAAAAGCTGCCGCTGAGCGATTTGCTGCGCGGCAAGAGCGGCCGCAGCCTGTTGCAGGTGCTGGTGATGATGACGGGCTTCTGGCTCACGCAGAACATCATCACGATCTTTCTGCCGACCGGGCTGCTGTTCAAGACGCTGCATCTGACCGGTTTCCAGATCACGCTCACGCTGATGATCACGTATTTCGTGCTGTTCTTCAGCTATATCGCCTCGGGCATGATCGGGCAACGCATCGGGCGCCGCCGCTTCTTCGCCATTCTCGGCCCCGTGATCGCCACCGTGGGCGCGGGCCTGCTCTACGTGCTCGCCAACGTCGACCTCACACTGCCCGCCATCATCGCCATTACCTGCGTGCTGGCGGTGATCGTCACCTCGCCGTGGGGCGTGATCGTCACGTACATCAACGAGCGCTTCGTGACCGATGTGCGCGCAACGGGCTTCGGCGTGGGTTTCAGCCTCTCGGTGATCATCCCGTCGTTCTACGCGTTCTACATGAATGCGCTGAGCGCGTTCATGCCGCTGCGGCTCACGCCGGTCGCGCTGCTTTGCGTGGGCGGTTTGATCGGCGCGATCGGTGCGCTGATGGGACCGGAAACCAAAGATGTGGACTTCTAAGCAATCAGAACAGGAAGGAATGACGATGAACAAGGAGCGCATAGGCTTTATCGGCCTCGGCAACATGGGCGGGCGCATGACGCGGCGTCTCGTGGACGCGGGCATTCAGGTGCTCGGCTTCGACACCGTGCGCGAGCGCGTGGACGCGGCGGGCGCGCAAGCCGCCGCCACCGTTGCCGACGCCGTGAAATTCGCCGATGTCGTGATGATGTCGCTGCCCGACAGCAAGGTCGTGGAAGCCGTGGTGGAAGGCCCGGACGGCGTGCTGGCGCAGTGCCGCGCGGGGCAGATCGTGGTGGATCTGAGCACGGCCGCGGCCAGCTCGACGATCCGCCTCGCGAAATTGTTCGCCGAGCGCGGCGTGCAGTACGTGGACGCGGGCATCTCCGGCGGCGCGGCGGCGGCCGAGAAAGGCAAGCTCACGCTGATGGTGGGCGGCGACACGCAAGCCGTGCAGGCACTGCAATGGGCGTTCGCGCCCATCGCAACGAAAGTCGCGCACATGGGCGAGAGCGGCGCGGGCCACACCACCAAGCTGCTGAACAACTTCCTCAACGCGGTGAGTCTCGCGGCCAGCGCGGAAGTGATGGTGGCGGGCAAGAAGGCCGGGCTCGATCTGCATCTGCTGCTCGACGTGCTTAACAGCAGCAGCGGCGTGAACTTCGCCACGCTCAACCGGTTTCCGAAGATTGTCGACGGCGATTATCTCGAAGGCGGTCTCACCGGCAAGCTCATGACGAAGGACGTCGTGCTCTATGTCGATCGCGCGCGCGAGCTGGGTGTGGTGTCGCTCAACGCGTCCGGGCCGCTGGCGAGCTTCGGTCTCGGCACGGCGCTCGGTTACGGCGACGTCATCAGCAATCGCGTGGTGGATGCCATCGGCGACGTCTCGGGCGGCGTGCGGCTTCACGACAAGAAGGCAGGATAACGAAGCAATTCGAAACAACGGAGCAATCAGCATGAAGGTATTTCACGGCAGGGCGGAAGGTGGCAAGTCGGAACAACGCGGCGCGACGTTTACGGGCGTGGTGTATGCGGATCCGGTGATGGCGCCCACGGACGGCGTGACCATCAACACGGTGTTTTTCTCGCCGAGCGCGCGCACGTTCTGGCACACGCACGAGTACGGTCAGGTGCTGACCGTCACGGCCGGGCGTGGCTGGGTCTGCAAGGAAGGCGAGCCGCCGCAGGAGATCCGTCAAGGCGACATCGTCTTCATCGGGCCGAACGAGCGTCACTGGCACGGCGCGAGCGACGCGAGCTACATGGTGCATATCGCCACGTCGCTCGGTTCGGCCACCTGGCAGGAAGAAGTGGCCGAAGCCGATTACCCGCAAGGGCTGAACGCGCGCTGAGCGGGTTTCAGGCCGATGCGGGGTGCGCTCCGCATCGGCGAAAACCCGTTGGATCATTCGCGCAGAATGTATTGAAAACAGGAGACACGCAGCAATGACACCCGTGGAAGCCACGCGCGATCGAGACGATCACGGCACCCCGCGCGATCCGCAACGTATCAAGGACGATTTCGTGCGCGTGCACGGCACGTGGAACGCCGCGTGGGAAAGCATGCTGCGGCTCGACGCGGGTTTCGTCGATGCGTACGTCGCGTTTTCGGGCGTGCCGCAACGGCGCAATCATCTGGAACCCAAGGTGCGCGCCTTTATCGCGCTGGCCGCCGACGCGTGCGCCACGCAGCTTTACGCGCCCGGCGTCGCGCAGCATATCGACGCGGCGCTCGCGTGCGGCGCGACGCGCGAGGAGTTGATGGAAGTGCTCGAACTCGTGAGCACGATCGGCATTCATACGAGCAACGTGGGCGTGCCCGTGCTGCTCGAAGTGCTCGAAGAGGAGGGCCTGCGCGCGGGGCCGGCGGCGCTCAGCGAACGTCAGCTCGCGCTCAAGGAAGCGTTCACGCGCAATCGCGGCTACTGGCATCCCACGTGGGAAGGCCTGCTCGAACTCGATCCGGATCTGTTCGAGGCGTACGTGGCGTTTTCTTCGGTGCCGTGGCGCACGGGCGTGCTGAGCCCGAAGGTAAAAGAGTTCATGTATTGCGCCTTTGACGCGTCCTCCACGCACCTCTACGTGCCGGGGCTGAAGTTGCACTTCCGCAACGCGCTGCGTTACGGCGCGACGGCCGAGGAATTGATGGAATTGCTCGAAATCGTCAGTACGACGGGCATTCACGGCGCGGAACTCGGCGCGCCCTTGCTCGAAGCCGCGCTCGCGCGGCGCGAGGCCGGCTGAAAACCACACCCTCGTTTAGGGAAATGGCGCGCGGTGCAGTATCATACCGGCTGGAACTTTGTCGGACGGGAAGACAATAATGTCGACTGATATTGGTTTGGTGCGGCCCGAAACGCTGCGTCATCAGGTCGAAAACGTGCTGCGCCAGGCCATCATGAGCGGCCGCTTCGCGCCGGGCGCGCGCCTCATCGAACGCGAACTCTGCGAGTCGCTCGGCGTGAGCCGCACTTCGGTGCGCGAGGCGCTGCGCAAGCTCGAGGCGGAAAAACTCGTGCGCAACGTGCCGCACAAGGGCCCCGTGGTCGCGGTGATGTCGCGCGAGGAAGCCGCAGAGTTGTACGCCTTGCGTGCACTGCTCGAGGGGTTTGCCGCGCACGAATTCGCGCGCGTCGCGAACGACGCGACCATCGAGCGCTTCGGCGAAGCCGCGAAGGAACTGCGCGTGCAAGCCACGGCGCAGAGCCAGGAAGGCGTGTTGAAGGCCAAGACGGCGCTCTACGACGTGCTGCTCGATCACTGCGGCAACAGTCTCGTGAAGGAAATTCTCACGAGCCTGTATTCGCGTGTGAATCTGCTGCGCGCGACTTCGCTGATGCATCCCGACCGGCTGCCGAGCAGCCTGAGCGAAATCGACAAGCTCTACGAGGCGCTCAAGGCGCGCGACGCGGATAAGGCGCAGGAACTGGCGCGCCAGCACGTGCTCAATGCGGAGAAAGCCGCGATGCGCATGCTCGACGGCAACAATGCCGCAACGGGCGAGGGCGAAGAGGCTTGACGCAAACGCCTGAAATCGCGCGCGTGAATCTTTCGCTTTGTTTCGCCGTCAACGCGGCTAACGCGCGTTTTGAGGCGTCTTATTCCGCCGATCCCGTCGCGCAGTAACGCGCGAATTGCGTTTCGCCGGGCGTGAAGTGCTGCCGCTGGGCCAATTCCCAGGGGCGCTCGCAGCGCTGGGTGTGCTCGCACCAGCTGTAACCGGCCGAGGCGCGGCAGCCGTGGGCGTCGGCGTCGTGGCCCACGAGATCCGCTGCGGCGGGCGCCGCTGCAGTGGGCGCCGAATTCGAGGCGGTGCTTTGCGCCGCGTTCATACACGCACCGAGCAGAACGGCAGTCGCGATCGCGACTCCCATCGGCAATAACGGTTTCCCGCGCATCAGGTTCACTCCCGGTATAACGATCGACGCCAGTTCGATCGGCTGAAAACCGGCGAGTCTAGCAGCCGCGCGCGCGTTGGCAAGGCTCCCGCGGGCTTTGGCGGCGCCCCTCGCGCGCGTGTTGTGCCGCACCGCGCCCGGCGCTCGCCACACTCAGGTTCGCAGCAGCCCGTAGCGTGGTGGCGCGCGTAAAGCCCGCTCAGCCCGCCGGATTTTCCTCGTCGTCGTGCGAGGGCGCCGCGCCCGCGGGCGTGCCGAGGATGCTCACCTGGAAGGTGGGCGTGGCCGCCAGCGATTGGAGGCTCGGGTCTTCGGGATAACTCAGCAGCAGCGGCAGAACGACCGAGCCGCCGATCACGGCGCGGCGGCTGTTGTCCGCCGGTCGCAAGCCCCATACGTCCTGATACACGAGCGGCACCGCATGACCGTCGCGCTCGGTGTTGCCGAGATACAGCATGACGTGGCCGCCGATATAGATGAGCGTGCGCATGGGCGCGCCGTGCTGCGCGAGCCACGCCAGGCGTTCGGCGGGCGTGGACGACGACAGATCGGTCATGACGCCCGCGCTCATTTGCGTCGACGAATGGCGCGGCAGCCATACGCCGAACGCCGCGAAAATGCTCTGCAGTTCCGCCGAGCAGTCGTTGTCGAAGTTGGCGTTGCCCCAGCCGTACGGGCGGCCGATCAGCGCTTTCATCAGCATCGCGAGATGGCGCGGCGTGGCGGCGAGCGGTCCGCCGACCACGGCGTTCGCGTCGAGCGGCGCGGTGCGGATCACGGCGCGTCCTTCGATATCGCGCGCGGGCACGACGACTTCACGCGTGGCGCCGGTCGCGCCGCTTCCCTCGTTCGCGCCATTCACGCCGTTCGTGGCAGTCGCCGCGCCCGTTGTGCTCGCGCGCAAGGGCAGCAGCGAACCGGCGGGCGCGTCGAAGCGGAACACGCCGCTGTCGTCGCGCACGGCCGCCGACGCCACGACCACCACACCCAGCGATTGCTTCACCGCCGCGCGCCAGGCGGCGACGAAGGCGTTGTCGGCGCGCGCCACGCCCTCGGCGCGCACCCAGCCTTGCACGTCGGGCGTCTGCACGTAGCGCCACGCGCCGTCCGCGCTGGTGCCGAGCACGTAGAGCGGCGTGCCGGGCCGCACCGCGCTCACCTGGAGGTTGTCGAACGGATAGCCTTCGCCCGCGATCCGGTGCGAGTAAAACGACGGATCGATGGTTGGCAACTCGCGCACATAGAGCGCCGAAGTCGCGATCGCGCGGCGGCTCGCATCGTAGGCCGGCGCGCGTTCGAACTGCGCGACGTTCATGTTGCTGGCAATGGCGTCGATCCACGCCTTCGTATGCGGACGGAAGTTCATGCCGTAACCCACGCGGCGCGGCGCTTTGTCGGCGTTATCGAACAGGGCGATGCGGCGCGTTTGCAGCGCGGCGATGTCGCTGCCGCCGTTGCGATAGACGCGCTGCTCGACGTAAGCGCGATTCCATGGCGAGGGATCGCTCGGGCCATCGCCGAAATAACGCGCGACGAGCGCCGCGAACTGCGCACGCTGGACCTCGGGCGTGAGAAACGGCGTGTCGTAGCTGGCGCTCGCGGGGTCGATGACATGGTCGACGTTCTGGTCGTAATGCTCGATGGCAAAGAGCGAGACCGTGTCGGGCGGCAACGCCGGCGCGGACGATGCCGACGGCGAGGGCAACGCGTTCGGGCCGCTCGCGCAGCCGGCGAGCGCGCAGGCTGCGGCCAGCGCGAACGCGGCGAGCATGACGCGAGGCGAGTGGCGAGCGTGCGGAATAGCGGAAGAAGAACGGGACGGCGAAACCGAAGAATCGAGAGCGAAACGCATGGGATGACAGGCGCGAGCAGAAAGCCGGAAGCGGGGGAACCGCGAATCCGCCGATGATACAGGAGCCGCTGCGCACCTTTCGCCGCCAGGTTGCGCGCGCCACGATGGGCGTCTCGATTCGCGCAAACGGCTGCTTCGAAGCGCAGCAATCGGCAGACGAATTCCCGGCTGAACTTTCTGCATTGAAAGCCAATGCGAGGCGTTCGCATCGCCAATGTGCGGCAGCGCGCAATATCGTGCGGGAAAACGCTAGCACGTCGCGCCTTCGTGCCTTTGCTGCTGGATTTTGGCGTAAACCGCCGGTTTGTTATCCCTAGACTGCTTCTCGTGCAGCATGCGCGATCGACTGTCCGCGTCGCCGATCCGCGCGCAGAAAGAACACGGAGACCGGGGAACAGAGTCATGTCCACAGTTAAAGACTGGGCGCCGTCTGTGCAACAGCCCGACGCTGCCCGGATATCACAAGAGCCGGCTCCGACCGCGCATTCGATCTTCCACGAGCCGTGGTGGCTCGACATCGCGACGCAAGGCAACTGGCAGCGCGCGGTCGTGAAGCTCAACGACAAGGTGATCGGCGAAATGCCGTATGCGATACGGCGCACGCGCTTGTGGCGCGTCTCGCATCTGCCGCCGCTCACGCGCACGCTCGGCCCGGTGATCGCGCCGGTGACGGGCAGCGCCGCGCGCCAGCAGCGCCACCGGCTCGACGTGACCGCGCGGCTGATCGATCAACTCCCCGAATGCGACAGCTTTTTCCAGGTGCTCGACCCGCGCGTGGACGACGCGCTCGCGTTCGCGCTGCGCGGCTTCTCGGTGTCGGCGCGCTACACCTATCGGATTGCGCCGGACGTGCCGGCGGAGGAAGCCTGGGCGCGGCTCGACAGCAAGACGCGCAACGTGATCCGCAGCGCGTCGCATGAACTCACGATCGACGCCGATCTCACCCCCGAAGCCTTCCTCGCGTTCTACGACGCCAATCTCGCCGCGCGCTCGCGCACCAACGCGTATGGCTCGACCGTGATGCGCGAACTCGTGAACGCGTTCGTCGAGCGCAAGACCGGCATGCTGCTCGGCGCGTATGCGTCGAACGGGCAACTCGTGGCCGCGATCGGCATCGTCTGGGATCATCAGTCGATGTACTACCTGCTCTCGTCGCGGACGCACGACGCGCATTGCGGTTCGATCAGCCTGTTGCTCTGGACGAGCATCTGCCGCGCGCTGGACCGCAAGCTCACGTTCGATTTCGACGGATTTTCGAGCCCGTCCACGTTCAACTTTCTAAGCGGATTCGGCGCGACGCTCACGCAGCGGCTGGGCGTCGAGCGGCTCGGCACGCTGTATCTGCTCACGCGCACGGTCAAGCGCCGCTTCGCACCCGCGCACGTGTTCGCGCCGAATCTTTGAAGGCGCGAGGGCGTTGTCGATGTCGATGTCGACGGTCCGACGCGCGGGGGCCCAACTGCTTCGTCACGGCGTCAGCGCGAGAGGATGATCGCCACGGCGCGTTCGTACGCAACGTGAGCAGCGCGGCGTTTTCCGGCGTGGCTACCGCCGCCTCAAACGAGTCCGTGACGCGCCGAATCGCGGGCCTTGCGGGTGGTCGTTTCGGCGAGATCGAGCGCGCTCGATGCGAACAGCGTGGGCGTCCAGCGGCGGATGGTGGTCTGCGCGTTGAGTGCGAAGCGGTCGCGCATCACGCGGTCGCCGCCGAGTTCGGCGATGCGCAGCGCGAGCGTGTTCACGTCGCGCGGCTCCACGACGAAACCGTTCACGCCGTCGATCACCACCTCGTCGGCCACGCCGCACGTGCGCGTGACGATCGCCGGGCAGCTCGCCGCGAACGCTTCGCTCACGCACAGTCCCCACTGATCGAACTCGCTCGCGAGCACGACGAACTCCGCGAGCGCGTAGAGATTCGGCATTTCGGTGTTGGCGAGCGACTGGAGGATCGTTACCTGACTCGCGACGCCGCTCGCCTCGATCCGTTCGCGCAAATGCGCTTCGAGCGGACCTTGCCCGACGAGCACGAGGCCGACGCCTTGCTCGTGCACGCCCGATTGCCGCCACGCTTCGATCAGCACGTCGACGTTCTTGCGCGCCACGAAACGGCTCACGCAAAGCACGTAACGCTGCGGCAGGCCGAAGCGCAGGCGCACCGTTGCATCGTCGTCGCGAGCCTGTTGTGCGAGTTGCGCGAAATAGTCGACGTCGATGACATCGAAGCCGATGCGCGATCGCGCCATGGGAATGCCGAGCGATTGCGCGTAACGCCGATGCTTTTCGCCCGCGACGAGCGCGCCGTCGAAGCGGCTCACGAGCCAACGCTTGAGGCGTTCCTTCGCTCGATGACGCAGGCCGTCGTCGGCTTTCGAATCCGACATGTAGATGAGCTTGTAACGCCGCGTGAGGAGGCGCAGTGCGCACAGCAGCGTCGAATAGCCCGTGTTGTAGCCGAGCGTGATGACGACGTCGGGGCCGAACTCGAGCACCTTGGTGGTGAGGCGCGCGCTCGCGCTCACGCCGAGGCTGTCGCTGTCGCTGCCGTCGGCGACCAGCGTTTCGGCCTGACGCGGACGATTCGCGAAGAACGCCGCGCGCCGCTCCTGCGGAAAGCCATAGACGCCCGAGCGCGGAAACACCTCGAGTAGCGCGACCTGATGGCCACGGCTCGCTGCCGCGTTCACGAGCGCTTCGTAGCGGGGGACGTGGTAGTCGCCCAGATTGCCGATGACGAACAGGATGCGTATGGACAAATGACGGCTCACGAAAGGTATAGGCAAAGTGCCACGACGGTGCGTGACCGCTCGAGTTGAACGCGCGACTTAACGCATCGTAACCGTTGCGGCGCGCCGTGGCGCGCGATGTCGGCGATGGGCGAATACTTGTCCGAAAGGAGAGGATGCGGGGCGAAAACGGGCGCGCTTTGCGATGTTGGATGGGCTGCGCGGGCAACTATGGCGTCTCGTGGGAAATTTAGGGTGCCATCGTCCTAAGGTCGACATTATAGGATTAATGTCAAATAAAATAGCTTGAATCGTCAGATATTTTACGGTTTGCGTTATATTATTTACGGCTCAGCTTGATGCACGCGATACACAACGCAAACTGCACGGATACAGCCGGATTTTGACGTTTTCAGACACGATAACTCCAGCCATTCGCAACTCGCGCATCGATCCGGGTTACGTCATATTCCCCGCGATCCATTGCATCGCAATCCTGATTAAATCGCGCCTTTCGACGCGCTTTAAAAATTGACAAAAGCGAACGTATTGAAATCGATTTCCCGTTTATTTTTGTTATTTCGAACGATTCGCCCGTGTTTTTTCTACACACTGTCTTCGGGTTGTGCTATTGATTCGACCTTCGCCGCAACCCGCGGCGAACCGCAAAACACGTGCCGGTCGGGCTTTACACGCGTTTCCATATGCAACGCGATTTGCCTGTTTCGCGCGCGTGAGGTAGGGTATGCAGGTTTTCTCAACTCAAAACAGGTAGCAGATGAACAAACAGGAACTCATTGACGCAGTCGCCGCAAGCACGGGCGAAACCAAGGCTGCCACGGGCGCCGCGATCGACGCGATCCTCGAGGTCGTCACGCGTGCGGTCACGTCGGGTGACTCCGTGCAGCTCGTCGGCTTCGGTTCGTTCTCGACTGGCCAGCGTGCCGCTCGCGTGGGCCGCAACCCGGCCACGGGCGAGGAGATCCAGATTGCCGCTGCAAAAACGGTGAAGTTCACCGCAGGCAAGGCCTTCAAGGACGCCGTCAACGCGTCGTGATGTAAAGGCCGCCGCCAGGCGCTCGCACGCGCGGCCCGTATGGCCGGCGCGTGCGACGCGTCTTCTCCCCCGTGGCGGCGCGCTTCCCCCGTCTCATCGTTCTCTCTCGGCATCAAGATCGACCGTGCGCTCATAGGCCGGCCGCGATCCTGTTCTGATCCACCTTCCGCCGTGTCCGATACGCCTCGTTTTGTGCAATAACGAAGCGCGCCGCTGCACGCCGAACTCGCGTCACGCCTTGCCGGTCACATCCTTGCCGACCGCTTCCGCTTCCATTGGCGCGCGCGCGTTTTCATTGCGACGGCGCTTGGCCTCGTACATCGCCGCATCGGCTTCGCGCAGCATCGTTTCCACGTTGTCGCCTTCCTCGCAGCTCGCCACGCCGAGCGAAAAACTCAGCTTCGGGCCGCCATAGAACTGATTGTTGAGCTCGACGAGCTTCGTGATGCTGTCCGCCACGATCGCCGCATCGCGCACGTCCGCGCCCGGCAGCAGCACCGCGAATTCGTCGCCGCCGATCCGCGCCGCCTGATACGGCTTCTGAATCGCCTTCGCGAGCGCCTCGCCCGCGCGACGCAGCAGCGCATCTCCGGCCGCGTGGCCGAGCTGATCGTTCACGGCCTTGAGGTTGTCCATGTCGAGGACGATCGCGCTAACCGGGAACGGCCCTTTGCGTTGCAGGCGATTGATTTCGTCGACATAAAACGAACGGTTCTTGAGCTTCGTAAGCACGTCGTGCTTGCCGAGGAACTCCAGGTACGCCTCGGCTTTCTTGCGCGCCGTGATGTCGGTGAGCGCGAGCAGCACGAGATCCCACTTCGCCTCGTGGCCGGGAAACACGGAGAACTGCAAGTGCACGTTCAACTCGCTGCCGTCGAGCGCGTAGTTCACGACTTCGCGTTGCTGGAACAGGCGGCCTTCCCACAGGTCGAGCAACTGCTCGCGAAAGTGCGGGCGCATTTCGTCGCGGAACACGTCGGGGAGGCGCGCGAGCAGCGTGGCTTTGTCCGGCACGCGGAACATGCCGAGCGTGTAGTGGTTGACGTCGAGCACGCGAATCTCGCTCATGCAGCGTTCGACGAATTCCGGATGCACGTCGGTGAAGGTGCGAAAGTCGACGATGCCCTGCATGCGCACTTCGTCGAGCAGATCGCGGATCGCCGAAAAATCTTCCACCCACAGCGACACCGGCGCGTGCTCGAACACGCCCAGTGCGTACTGTTCGCTCGCCGCCGCGCGATGACGCGCCTCTTCGAGCGCGGAGACATCCTCGATCGACACCAGCACGCGGCTCCAATCGTCTTCGTGGCCGGGCAGGATCACGCCGCGCAGCAGAATGTCCATGCGCCGGCCCGCCAGCGTGTAGTTCACGCTCTTGCTTTCGAAGGTGGCGCTGCCGGTCCACATCTGCTCCAGTTCGCCCACGTGGGCCTGGAACATGTCGTCGCGCAGCACTTCGGAGAGATGCGCGGAGAGTTCTTCGTAGTCGCGCGCACCGTAGAGCGAGAGCGTGTGCCGGTTGACCTTGAGCACGCGTATGCACGCCGAGCATTCGGCCACGCGGCGCGGGTCTTCTTCCAGAAAGCGCCGCAGGTCGGTGACGCCTTGCGCGCGCCAACGCTCGAACAGCGCGCGCAGCTGGCTATAGTCTTCGAGCCAGAGCGACGTGGGCGTGACGTCGAAGAAGTCGAGCAGGTCGACGCCCATGTTGGCGAAGCTGGCGGCCGTAGCCGGGGTGCCTTGTTGCATATCGGTGCGAGGTAGGGGAACGGGGCGCGGCCGGCGCCGCGCGCGAATAACCGAATCCTGGCACACCTTCACGCCCCTGTGAGCGTCGCCGATGCAGATAGCGCGGCGCCGGAGCGGCCGAATCCTTCGCCGGGACGTGCAGTGAACCTGTCTGATTAACGGCACGTACGGGGCGAACCTTCAGGATCCGCGGCGCTGGCGTGTCTCACATCGACGACGTCGGGCGCGCGCACGCCGCCTATTTCTCTGGCGGTGCGCCCGGCGTACGTGCCGCATCAAGGCAGCGTTTCGATCGAATCGACGCGGTCGGGATAGAACGCGAGATGGTCCTTGATCGCGGCCACGGCGTCATGCGGCGTCTCGTAGCTCCACACCGCGTTGCCCGCGCGTTCGCCGCCCGGCGTGATCGAGTAATACGACGCGGTGCCCTTATAGGGGCACCAGCTCGTGTGGTCGGTGCGCGCGAGCGAGGCGAGGTCGGCGTCTTCGCGCGGGATGTAGAACACCGCGGGATAGCTGGCTTCGCGCAGGGCGAGGGCGCGGCGGGTGTCGGCGATCACGCGGCCGCCCGATTTGACCACCACGCGCGCGGGCGCGGGTTCGATCGTGATCGGATGATCGGGGCCGGGAATTTTCACGGTTTTCGTATCCATGGCAGCGTCTCCCTGTGGCGGGTTGGTCGATGCGAATCGTCGATAACGACAGCCGGCCGTCACGGTCAGCGGTAACCGGCGATAACGAGGCGATGCAACCCACAGTCTAGGCGAGCCGCGCCGTCCTTGCCGTTCGCGACGGAACGCCGCAACGGTCGGCGCAGGCCCGCGCGCGATCCGCCACGGGCGCGCATAGCCGGAATCGTCATATGCAATTGCCGATTAACTGGTAGGGGAAAGCGCCGCCGGCTGTTTCAATGGGCGACCGATGCCGTTCGACGCACGGACGGCGATTGCCACGCGATAGCGCCCATTTCTGCCGTGCGCGGCCTTCCCATTTCATCCGCTGCAGGATCTTCGATGAGTCTCGACATTTTCTGGTTCTTGCCGACTTCCGGCGACACCCGCTATCTCGGCAAATCCGATTTCGGCCGCGCGCCGACCAACGCCTACCTGCGCCAGATTGCCGTGACCGCCGAAGAACTCGGCTACGACGGCCTGCTGATTCCCACCGGCAGCAGTTGCCTCGACCCGTGGGTGACGGCCGCGAGCCTCGCGCCGGTCACGCGGCGCATCAAGCTGCTGGTGGCGCTGCGCACCTCGCTGGGCGGCCCGACGGCTTCGGCGCGCCAGGCGGCCACGCTCGATCAGGCCTTGAACGGCCGGCTGCTGCTCAACGTGGTGCCCGGCGGCGACGCCACCGAACTGGCGGCCGATGGCGTGTTTCTCGCGCACGACGAACGCTATGAAGCCGCCGACGAATTCCTCACGGTCTGGCGCGACCTCTTGCGAGGCGAGAAGGTCAACTACGAAGGCAAACATCTACGAGTGGAGAACGCGCAGAATTTCCACGCGCCGGTGCAGACGCCGTATCCGCCGCTGTACTTCGGCGGGTCGTCGCCGGCGGCGCACGAACTGGCCGCCAAACACGTGGACGCCTATCTCACGTGGGGCGAGCCGCCCGAAGCCGTCGCGCAGAAGTTTGCCGACATTCGCGCGCGCGCCGCGCGTCACGGCCGCACGCTCAAGCTCGGCGTGCGCCTGCACGTGATCGTGCGCGAAACCAGCGAAGAGGCGTGGGCCGCCGCGAATCGCCTTATCAGCAAGCTCGACGAAGACGACATTCGCCGCGCGCAGGAAAATTACGCGCGCATGGATTCGGTGGGGCAGCGCCGCATGGCCGAGCTGCACGGCGGCAACCGCGACAAGCTCGAGATCAGTCCGAACCTGTGGGCCGGCGTGGGGCTCGTGCGCGGCGGAGCGGGCACGGCGCTCGTCGGCGACGCGGAAACGGTGGCGCTGCGCCTGAAGGAATATGTCGATGCGGGCGCGGACAGCTTCGTGCTCTCGGGTTATCCGCATCTGGAAGAATCGATCCGTTTCGCCGAACTCGTGTTCCCGCTGTTGCCTGGCAAGAAACCCGTGACGCTGCGCGACCAGACGCTCACGGGCGGCGCGTTCGACGTGCGCGCGCACGAACGGGGTGAGGCGGTGCGCGCCTGAGACATCGGCGTAAGTGGTGTTCTTATTCGTGTGAGCGATAAAATCTTTTTATTGCTATCAGCGATATCTTGTGAATATTCGCCACAGGCATATAATCGATTTATGCCTCACAGGAATATGCCATGAAGATCATCGTCCCGACCCCGGCAGCGCTCGGCGAAATCCTGCAGTCCGCGCGCAAGGACAGCGGCCTGACCCAGGCGCAGGCCGCGGCGCAACTCGGCGTCGGCCAGCCGCGGCTTTCCGCGCTCGAAACCACCAGCACCGCGAGCCTGTCGCTCGACCAGATGCTCGCATTGTTCGCACTCTACGGGCTCGAACTCTGCGTGCAGTCGCGCGAAGCGGCCTCGCCACGCGCGCGCGCTGACAAGTCGGGCGCGGATGCGGCGGGCGTCGATAAGCCGGGC
The DNA here is from genome assembly GCF_009789675.1 of Paraburkholderia acidisoli. Classification (NCBI taxonomy): domain Bacteria; kingdom Pseudomonadati; phylum Pseudomonadota; class Betaproteobacteria; order Burkholderiales; family Burkholderiaceae; genus Paraburkholderia; species Paraburkholderia acidisoli. The sequence goes on from NZ_CP046916.1 coordinate 841,664, forward strand.
GTCGATACGCCGGAGTGGTGAGATGGGCCGCAAATCGCATTCGCGCGCGCTGTCGATCTGGGCCAATGGCGAACGCGTCGGCACATGGGTCGTCACGCCCACCGGCGACACCGAACTGCGCTACGACGCCAACTGGAAGCGCTCGGCGGTCGGCCGGCCGCTCTCGCTCTCGTTGCCGTTCGGGATCGGCGAGGTGCCGCTGCGCGGCGAGCGCGTGCATCACTATTTCGACAATCTGTTGCCGGACAGCCCGCAGATCCGCCGCCGCATTGCCGCGCGCTTTCGCACCGACACGCTCGACGCATTCGACCTGCTCAAGGCGATCGGCCGTGACTGCGTGGGCGCCGTGCAATTGCTCGACGAGGACGAGGCGCCCGAACACGTCGACCGCATCGAGGGCACCCCGCTGAGCGAAGCAGCCATCGAGCGGCTGTTGCTCGAAACCTCGGGAGCGCTGCCGGGCGCCCAGGAGGAAAGCGACGAACTGCGCATTTCGCTGGCGGGGGCGCAGGAAAAAACGGCGCTGCTGCGCCATCGCGGCCGTTGGCGCCTGCCGCGCGGCGCGACACCCACCACGCACATCCTCAAGCTGCCGCTCGGTTTTATCGGCCATCGCAAGGTGGATTTCAACACCTCGGTCGAAAACGAATGGCTGTGTCTCGCGCTGCTAAAAGCCTACGGCTTGCCCGCGTCGAACGCGCAAATCCTGACGTTTGGCGCGCAAAAAGTGCTGTGCGTCGAGCGCTTCGACCGCGCGCTCTCGCGCAGCGGCGCGCTGCTGCGCCTGCCGCAGGAGGACTTCTGCCAGGCGCTGGGCGTGCCGCCGCATCGCAAATACGAGGCGCATGGCGGTCCCGGCGTGCGCGACATCGCGGGTTTGCTGCGCCAGTCGCAACAGCCGCGCGAGGACCTCGAAACGTTTCTGGCCGCGCAAATCGTCTTCTGGATGCTTGCCGCGCCCGACGGCCACGCGAAGAATTTCAGCCTGCGCCTGTTGCCGGGCGGCCGCTTTCAACTCGCGCCGCTCTACGACGTCATGTCGATCTGGCCCGTGGAGGGCGACGGCGGCAACCAGTGGTCGTGGCACAAGGCCTCGCTGGCCATGGCCGTGTGGGGCAAGGCGCGCCACTACCGCATGCGCGACGTGAAGCGCGCGCATTTCGACGCCACCGCGCGCCTGTGCTACTACGGCGTCGACGCCACGCCGCTCGTGGAGCGGCTGATCGAACGCACGCCGCACGCCATCGACGCCGTTGCGGCCACGCTGCCCGAAGGCTTTCCCGTGCGCGTGGCGGAGCGCCTGTTCGACGGTTTGCGTTTCTCGGCGCAACGGCTGGCGGCGCAGTGAGTCGTATCGCATCAATTCATGTCGATATAAAGCGCATTTAAACGCCGCAATATCGATGAATCAAAGGTCGTAATTCGCGTGTTCGCCGCGCCAATAATCTTCTTGACGAATGCCGTTAATCGATCGGATTGAAAGCATTATGTAACGCTTCTTATCGCGCCTTGGCAATGTTTCGATAACGGCACATTCGCCGGCTCGCGTCGAGTGCCTTGCCGACGATGTGCTTTTGACGCCACGTCCCCCGAATTTCAACACCGTTTTTATTTTCGACGCTCTATGATGCGGCTGTTCGTTTTTGCGCCGGTCTCTCGCCGCGCGAATTTTTTCCTGATTGCTTGAATGCAGGCAGCGATGAATTGCGTAATTCGCAATAATCGCCGCCATAAAAATTCAATACAGCAATTGCAGTGGACGGAATTCACGCGCATGCCATGCACTCGCATGGTGCCCGGCGCAGGCATTGGCAACATCGACTCGACTCTCGGAGCTAAATCAATATGAAAAAATCGCTACTCGCCGCGGCACTCATGGGCGCTTTCGCTATTTCGGCACATGCGCAAAGCAGCGTGACGCTGTACGGCCTGATCGACACCGGTCTCGTCTACACGAACAACCAGCAGGGCCACAGCAACTGGCAGCTCAACAGCAGCTCGACGCAGAACACCGTGTTCGGCCTGAAGGGTTCCGAAGATCTGGGCGGCGGTCTGCATGCGATCTTCAAGCTCGAGCAAGGCTTTCTGCTGAACAATGGCGCCCAGGCGTTCTCCGGCGACATGTTCGGCTCGCAGGCCTGGGTCGGTCTGCAAAGCGATCCGTACGGCACGCTCACGTTCGGCCGTCAGTTCGACGTGATGAACGATCTGGTCGGTCCGCTCACCGCCGAATTCAATACGTGGGGCGGCAGCCTCGCGGGTCACCCGTTCGAGAACGATAACCTCTCGGCCAACTCGGTCGTCATCAACAACTCGGTCAAGTACGCGAGCCCGGTGTGGTACGGCCTCACGTTCGAGACGATGTACTCGTTCAGCAACCAGGCAGGCAACTTCGCGAACAACCGCTCGTACGGCTTCGCGGTCTCGTACAACCAGGGCCCGCTGAACCTCGCGGCAGGCTACCTGCAACTGAACGACGCGGGCAGCGGCAGCGGCGCGGTCACGAGCAGCGACGCCAGCGCGAACTTCATCGCGCAACGTCAACGCGTCTGGTCGCTCGGCGGCAACTACACCTACGGCCCGGCAACCGTCGGCCTCGTCTGGAGCCACTCGCAGATCGACAACGCCTCGGGCGTGTTCTCGTTCGGCACGGGCTCGTACCTCGGCTCGGGCGACACGTCGTCGGGTTCGCTCGCGGGCTCGCTGCGCCTCGACAACTTCGAAGCGAACGTGAAATACGCGCTCACCCCGGCATGGTCGGTCTCGGGCGCCTACACGTACACGCACGGCGCCTACAACGGCACGAATCCGGGCTGGAACACGGCCATGCTGCAAACGGATTACGCGCTCAGCAAGCGCACCGACTTCTACCTCGAAGGCGTGTTCCAGAACGTGCATGGCGCGCCGAGCAATTCGGTGCTCTCGCACGCGATGATCAACACGCTTTCGCCGTCGTCGACCGACACCCAGGTCGCCGTCACGGTGGGCATGCGTCACGCGTTCTAATCCACGCACCGACGTTTTGTAACGTTACCATCGCGCTGGCGGGCGTCTGTGCCCGCTGGCCGCTGCATCCGGCGCGGCGCGGCTTTCCTGTAATGGAAGGCCCGCCGCGCGGTCGCATCCGCGCCTTCCGATGGCATTAAACGGGCACTCCCCGCGGCGCCCGCTGCGGACAAATAGTTGAAATTTTCAACTATTTGACTATACTGGCGAGCAATTGCCGGATGGAGCCCGCCTGTGTACTCCGATTTTCTGACCTTCAGGCTCGACCAGACCAGTGCGTTGCTGATCGAGCGCGCCAACGCCGTGTACCGCGAGCGCTGGGATCTCGACGTGCGTGCCATGCGTGTGCTGCGCATCGTTCGCAGCGAGCCCGGCATCACGCCGAAAGCGGTCTCGCAACTCGCGCTGATAGAAAAAACGCTGCTGTCGAAAACGCTCGCGGAACTCGAAACGCGCGGCCTGATCGCGCGCGGCGCGCATGTCGCCGACCGCCGCAGCGTGGCCTTGCGCGTCACGCCGGAAGGCGCGAAGGTCGCCACGGCTTCGGAGAAAGTGGGCTCGAAACTCGAGTCGGAACTGGCCGCCGTGCTCACCGAGCGCGAGCGCGAAACGCTCGGGCAATTGCTGGCGAAACTCGCGCAGAGCCTCGTCGAGGAAAACTGACGGCCGCCGGCACGTCGCTCAAGGAAACACGCAACAAGGAGTCGTCCATGACGAATCTGATCGAGGCACTCGCGCCCGACATCGGCGCTTTGCTGCCGGAACTCGAAACCGTTTACCGCGATATTCATCAGCATCCCGAACTATCGATGCAGGAATTTCGCACCGCCGCGCTCGTGGCGGAGCGCATGGAAAAGCTCGGCTTCGAGGTCACGCGCGAAGTGGGCGTGACCGGCGTGGTCGCGCTGCTGCGCAACGGCGAGGGGCCCACGGTCATGCTGCGCGCCGACATGGACGCGCTGCCCGTGACCGAAGCCACCGGTCTGCCTTACGCGAGCACGGTCAGGGCGAAAGACGAAGACGGCGTCGAGGTGGGCGTCGCGCATGCCTGCGGCCACGATCTGCACGTGACCTGGCTGCTCGGCGCGGCGCAATTGCTGGCCGCGCATCTCGACGCCTGGCAGGGCACGCTGCTCGCCGTGTTCCAGCCGGGCGAGGAAGTGGGGCGGGGCGCACGCAGCATGATCGACGACGGCATGATCGCGCGCTTCCCGAAACCCGACGTGATACTCGGCCAGCATGTGATGGTGGGCGAGGCCGGCACCGTGGGTTATCGCAGCGGCACGATCCTTTCGGCGGGCGACAGCCTCAAGGTCAAGCTGTTCGGGCGCGGCGCGCACGGTTCGCAGCCGCAGACCTCGGTCGATCCGGTCATCATGGCGGCCTCCACCACGTTGCGTTTGCAAACCATCGTCTCGCGCGAGATCTCGCCGCGCGACAGCGCCGTGCTCACGGTCGGCGCGCTACAGGCGGGCACGAAGGAAAACATCATTCCCGACGACGCCACGCTCAAGCTCAACATGCGCACCTACGACGAAGACGTGCGCGAATACATGCTGGGCGCGATCCGCCGCATCTGCTGCGCCGAATGCATGGCGTCGAACGCGCCGCGCGAGCCCGAATTCACGACGCTCTCGAGTTACCCGCTCACGGTCAACGACGACGCGGTGAGCGAGCGTTTGCGCGCGGCGTTCGTCGCGTGCTTCGGCGAGCGCGCCTATGAAACGCAGCCCGCGGCCGCCAGCGAGGACTTCAGCGTGTTCGGCCGCGAGTGGGGCGTACCGTACGCGTTCTGGTTCGTCGGCGGCACCGATCCGCAGGTCTACGCGGCCGCGCGCGCCGCGAAGAAGCTCAACGAGATTCCCGGCAATCACTCGCCGAAGTTCGCCCCCGTGCTCGAACCCACCTTGCGCACGGGACTCGAAGCGATGCTGTGCGCGGCCGCCGCCTGGCTCGGGCGCGAAAGCGAGGCGGCGTGAATGCTGTGCTAAGCGCGCACATGAGCGCGCATCTCAACGTGCATACCGCGTACACGGTGCTCGATCTGATCGGCACGTTCGCGTTTGCGATCTCGGGCGCCGTGGCTGGCAGGCAACGGCGGCTCGACCTGTTCGGCATCATCGTCGTGAGCTTCATGGTGGCGTGCGGCGGCGGCATCGTGCGCGACCTGTGTATCGGCGCCATTCCGCCCGCGGGTCTGGCCAACTGGGCGTATCTCGCGGTGTCGCTGCTGGCCACGCTACTCACCATTGCCGCGTATCCGCAAGTGCGGCGCTTGCGGCATCCGGTGCTGTTCTTCGACGCGATCGGGCTCGGGCTCTTCGCCGTGGCGGGCGCGCAAAAAACGCTCGCCTACAGCGAAAGCGCGGAGATGGCGCTCGTGCTCGGTGTCGTCAGCGCGGTGGGCGGCGGCGTGATGCGCGACGTGCTGCTTTCGCGCGTGCCCGCCATTCTCGAACGCGATATTTACGCGTCGGCGGCGCTACTCGGCGCGGCAGTGCAGGTCGGGCTCACGTATGCGGGCTGGTCGCCGTTCTGGACGCCATGGGTGGCCGTGACCGCGTGCGTGGCGCTGCGGCTGGCTTCGCTGTATTACGGCTGGCGCTTGCCCGATTTTCAGCGGCGCATGATGGTCGGGGCCGTGAGCCCGCGCGCGGAGACGCCACGCAATCCGCTGCAAAATCAGGCCGGGGATCAGGCTGACGATCAACCTGTTGCTCAGCCCGCCGACCCGCGCGCGGAGCACGCCACCCAAACGCCCACGCGCGAAGACGCGCGATAACCGCGATACTTTTTCCTCTCTTTGAACGCGCGTGCGATGCATTCCGCACGCGCGCTTCCACGGGCCGCCTGCCTTGCCCGTCTCGCCCGCCAATATCGCGGCACGCAATGTGCTACAGGCGAGCAGCCATTCCGCCTGCAATCTTCCTTGCATTCGCCGCGCGCGGCGTCGACGCCACGTTCGCGTGAGCGCATGCGCATCAGAAATGCGACGTTTTGCATGAAGCGCTATGCTTTTTTGCGTACCGCGTGCAGCACGTTTGCAAAGGCATTGGCATCCGAAACGCCCCGGCATCGCCGCCGGACTACGACAAAAGACTCCATCAGGAAGCTGACGTGAAAACGACTCTGGGCGCCGTCGTGCTGCTCGCCGCCAGTTCAGCGGCATCGGCACAAACAAGTGTCACGCTGTATGGCCGCGTGGACGGCGGTATCGAATATCTGAATCACATCGCCAACGGCAACGGGGGAACCGCCAGCCGCTGGAGCGCCGAAGGGGGCGACTGGGGCACTAGCATGCTCGGCTTCAAGGGCACCGAAGACCTGGGCGGCGGCTCGGCCGCGATCTTCGATCTCGAAACCGCCTTGCAGATCATGAACGGCACCACGGGCGGCGGCCGGCTCTTTTCGCGGCGCGCTTACGTGGGTCTGAAGAACGAGACGTGGGGCCAAATTCAGGCCGGCCGCAATCTCTTCATCGACAGCGACGGCGTGTGGGAATTCGATCCGTTCGTGCAGCAGGCGGTGTCGTCGGCGTCGCTCGTGCGCGGGCGCAACTGGCAGCAGAGCAGCAATAACGTCGAATATCACAGCCCCGTGTGGCACGGTCTCGACGTGCAAGGGCAGTACGCCTTCGGCAATCAGGCAAGTGGCTTCAACAACGGCGCCGCGGGCGACTTCGGCCGCTCCGACGGCATCATGCTCACGTATCACTCGACGCTCTTCGACGTGCGCGGCATCTACGACGAACTGCGCGATTCGAGCGGGCGCTTCTCGAACATCTTCACGGCCTCGCGCGAATATTTCGTGGGCGGCAATCTGCGCGTGCAGAAGTTCAAGATCCAGGCCGCGTACACGCACTACGCCGCGCCCGACACGCCCGCGGGCATGGCCGATAGCGCCGACCACTACTGGCTCGGCGCCACGTATCAGGCCACGCCCAAATGGGCCGTCACCGCCGCCGGCTTCTATATCCACGTGAACGAAGGTTCCGGCGACGCCGCGCACGACCCGGGCAGCCATGCCACGCTCTACGCGCTCGGCACGACCTATAACCTGAGCGCGCGTACGTTCCTCTACGGCACGCTCGCGTATGTCGATAACAGCCGCAACGGTACTTTCTCCGTGTTCGCCACGCCGCGCGACTCCAGTTCGCCCACGAGCCCGATGGCCGGCGAATCGCAGACGGGCGCCTACGTCGGCATGATGCACATTTTCTGATGCTGAAATGACCGCTTCATTCGCTATCTCACTCGTCATCCCACTCCATCGCCATCCTGTCGGCATGTTTCGAAGAAGGTTGAGAACATCATGACCAGATCATCGAAATCGCTGGGCGTCATCGGCGGACTCTCATTGCTGTTCGCGCTGCTCACCGCGCTCTATCTGCTGATCGGCGGCGCCTGGCTGCTGTCGCTCGGCGGCTCGCCGTATTACCTCGTCACGGGCATCCTGCTGCTCGTCTTCGCGTTCCTGTTGTGGCGACGCAATCCCGCCGCATTCGTGCTCTACGCCATCGTGCTGGTGGGCACGGCGATCTGGGCGCTCTGGGAGTCGGGTCCCGACTTCTGGGCGCTCGCGCCGCGCTCGGGCGTGCTCGTCGTGTTCGGCGTGTGGCTGCTGCTGTTCGTGAGCTGGCAGCTCGAACGGCCGCGCCAGACCGGCGTGGTGTCGCTCGTGGTCTCGCTGCTCGTGTGGGCGGGCGTGCTCGTCTACGCGAACTTCAACGACCCGCAGCAGGTGAACGGCACGATCGCGGGCGCGACCGGTTCGCCCGGCGCGAACATCGAGGGCATCGCCCCGTCCGATTGGCCCGCGTATGGGCGCACCCAGGAAGGCACCCGCTATTCGCCGCTGCAGCAGATCACGCCGGAAAACGTGAAGAATCTGCAGGTGGCGTGGACCTTCCGCACCGGCGACATGAAAGGCCCCAACGATCCGGTCGAGATCACGGATGAAGTCACGCCGATCAAGATCGGCAATCTGCTCTACCTGTGCTCGCCGCATCAGATCCTGTTCGCGCTCGACGCGCAAACGGGGCAGCTCAAGTGGAAGTTCGACCCGCAGTTGAAGGCCGATCCGTCGTTCCAGCACGTGACCTGCCGCGGCGTTTCGTATATCGACCTGTCCGCGAGCGCCGATAGCAACGCCGCGGCGAATGGCGCGCCTGCCGCCGCCTCGGACGCCGCCGCTTCGGGCGCGCAAGCCGCCGCACCGGCAAGCGACCTCGCCTCGGGCGCGATTGCCGCCGCCGCGGGCGCGAGCGACCCGATCGCCGCCATCGTCGCGGCGAAAACCGCCTCGGATTCGGCCACGGCCGCCAGCGCCGCCGCAGCCAACGCGCAAGCCGCCGCTTCGGACGCCCAGGCCGCAGCCGCGACCGCTGCGAATGCGGCCGCGAGCGCCAGCAGCGTGCCGGGCACGATGCCGGCCGCCGCGCCGCTCGACGCCAACGCCGCCTGCACGCGCCGCATCTATCTGCCGGTCAACGACGGTCATCTCTACGCGCTCGACGCGCTCACGGGCCAGCGCTGCACCGAGTTCGGCGACAACGGCGACCTCGACCTGCAACACGCGCAGCCGGTCACGACCGCGGGCATGTACGAGCCGACCTCGCCGCCGATCATCACGCCGAAGGTCATCATCGTAGCGGGTTCGGTCGAGGACAACTTCTCGACGCGCGAGCCTTCGGGCGTGATTCGCGGCTTCGACGTGCGCACGGGGCAGCTCGTGTGGGCATTCGATCCGGGCGCGAAGGACCCCAATCACATTCCGGGTCCGGGCGAACACTACACGTGGAATTCGCCGAACTCGTGGGCGCCTTCGGCCTACGACGCGAAGCTCGACATGGTCTATCTGCCGATGGGCGTGACCACGCCGGACATCTGGGGCGGCAATCGCACGCCCGAGCAGGAACGCTACGCGAGCGGCCTGCTCGCGCTGCACGCGTCCACCGGCAAGCTCGCGTGGTTCTACCAGAGCGCGCACCACGATCTCTGGGACATGGACCAGCCCTCGCAGCCCACGCTCGCCGACATCACCGACAAGGACGGCAAGAGCGTGCCCGTGGTCTACGCGCCCGCGAAAACCGGCAACCTGTTCGTGCTCGACCGCCGCACCGGCGCGCTCGTGGTGCCCGCGCCCGAAACGCCGGTACCGCAAGGCGCCGCCGCGGGCGACCATGTCTCGCCCACGCAGCCGTTCTCGCAGCTCACGTATCGTCCGTCGAAGAATCTCACCGACAAGGACATGTGGGGCGCCACGATGTACGACCAGCTCATGTGCCGCGTGATGTTCCACAAGCTGCGCTATGAAGGTACGTTCACGCCGCCTTCGGAGCAGGGCACGCTCGTGTTCCCGGGCAACCTGGGCATGTTCGAGTGGGGCGGCATTGCCGTGGACACCGACCGCCAGATCGCCATTGCGAACCCGATCGCGCTGCCGTTCGTCTCGAAGCTGATTCCGCGCGGTCCGGGCAATCCGGAAGAACCGGCCTCGGGTGCGAAGGGCAGCGGCACGGAATCGGGCATCCAGCCGCAGTACGGCATTCCGTTCGGCGTGACGATCAACGCGTTCCTCTCGCCGCTCGGCCTGCCGTGCAAGCAGCCCGCGTGGGGCTATATCTCGGCGATCGATCTCAAGACCAACCAGATCGTGTGGAAGAAGCGCATCGGCACGGTGCGTGACAGCTCGCCGATCCCGCTGCCGTTCAAGATGGGCATGCCGATGCTGGGCGGCCCGATCGTGACGGCGGGCGGCGTGGCCTTCATCGGCGCGACGGCCGACAACTATATCCGCGCGTTCGACGTGAACAACGGCTCGCAACTGTGGCAGGCGCGCCTGCCCGCGGGCGGCCAGGCCACGCCGATGAGCTACTCGATCAACGGTCGCCAGTACGTGGTGATCGCGGCGGGCGGCCATGGCTCATTCGGCACCAAGCTCGGCGATTACGTGATCGCCTACGCGCTGCCGCAGCAGTAACCCACGCGTGTGCCGCCGGGCTGTGAAGTCCGGGGGCGCGCGCTCACGAGCGGTCTTCGAAGAACGCGGCAGGCGTGCGCTACGGCAAGCGCGTCTGCCGTTTTTTATCGCGCGTGTTTCGGTGTGGCGACGCTGCCGCGGCGATGGCCTTCGAGCCGCGCCGCTCATGCGCGTCCTGCGCGACTTCAACGCGCCATTCACGCGCCTCTCTCGCACACAACCCATGAAATACCTCTCGCGCGCGACACGCACGCTTGCCGTTCTGCCGGTACTCGCGGCGCACACGCTCTGCGCACAGGCGCAAAGCTCGGTCACGCTGTACGGCGTGATCGACACCAGCATCGAAGTGACGAATCCCGGCGGCGGCTGGGTCACGCGTATGGATTCCGGCGCGTATCGCGGCTCGCGCGTGGGCCTGCGCGGCGCGGAAGACATCGGCAACGGCTACCGCATCCTGTTCGACATCGAGAACGGCTTCGGCTCGACCGACGGCACTTACGCCGTCGCGAACACCATTTTCAATCGCCAGGCGTGGGTCGGCATGGACTCGCCCTGGGGCACCGTGCGCGTCGGGCGCCAGTATTCGCCAATCTACATTCCGTTCAAGGGCGGCCTCGACGCGTTCGGCGCGGGCACCATCGCCTCGGGTCTCAACAATCTCTCGAAGATCACGCCGTACGAGAGCAACGCGGTGACCTATATCTCGCCGGAAGTTCACGGCTTCACGACCACGCTGATGGTCTCGCTGCGCGACGCCTCCGACGACGCCAACGGTCTCGCGGGCACCATCGAAACCTTCGCGTGGCGCCACGGACCGTTTCGCATTTCCTACGCGCATCAGCAGCAAAACGGCGATGGCGCCTTGCGTGCGAATCTCGGCGGCGTGTCGTATGCGTTCGGCCCCGTCACGGGCTTCCTGTCGTATTTCAATGGCGATGGCGGGACGCCGCGCTATCACGACGCGGGCGTTTCCGTCTCGGCGCGCTATGCCGTCACGCCGCGCCTGCGCGCCTCGCTCGGCTACACCTACATGAGCGACCGCTCGGGCGGCGACAACGACGCCGACCAGCTCAGCGCGGCCTGCGAATACGATCTTTCGAAAAAGGTGCTGCTCTACGCGAGCGCGGGCTGGCTGCGCAACCGCGGCACCGGCACGATGACGCTGCGCGGCGTGAACGTCACGGGTCTGCCGCCGTCATGGCCGGGCGCGGGCGTGCGCGGCGTGCAACTCGGCATGATCGACCGCTTTTGAGCGGCGAAGGCCGCTCGATGCTTTAGTCGACTAGCCAGGCGCGGCGCGCATAAATATGTTGCCGTCGCGCTCCTCGGCTTCGTGCACGACGGCACGCGACGGATCGCGGCACACGGGCGTGCTCGACGTGATGAGGCGGATCTGCTCGCCGTTCACGTCGAAGCGCCAGCCATGCGCGGGGCAGGTGAGGAGACCGCCCGAAACGAAGCCCTCCGAAAGCGGCACGCCGCGATGCGGGCAACGATCGTCCCAGACGTGCACGCCGCCTTCGCCGTCGCGCCACACGGCGAGGCACGCGCCGCCCACGACGAAGCCGCGCACTTCGCCCGCCACGACGGCGGCCGATTCGCATACGCGCTGCCACGCGCCCCTATCGCCAAGATCGCCAAGATCGCCAAGATCGCCAAGATCGCCAAGATCGTCCATAGCGCGCGCACGGCCCATGCGACTCGCCTCGCTCATGACGGGCGCGTGATGAAGTGGTCGGCCGCGCCTTTCGGCAGGCGCACCGCATCGACGATACTCGCCAGCGCCACGAGCCCGATCAGCACGAACGCGAGCCGGTATTCCACGCCGCTCGCATGCCAGTCCGCGCGCGCCGCGAGGAAATGACCGAAGCGCACGCCGAGCGCGCCGAGCGTGATGCCCGCGGCCATGGCGATCTGCGAGGCGGTGTTGAAGAGGCTGTTGGCATCCGACATGCGTTCCTTCGCGACGTCGGCGTAGGCGATCGTGTTGAGCACGGAAAACTGCATCGAACGCGTCATGCCGCCCACGAACAGAATGACGACGGTGAGCGCCACGGGCGTGTCGCGCTGAAGCAGGGCGCAGGCGGCGAGGCTGAGCGCGCAGAACGTGCCGTTCCAGATCATCACGGGCCGATAACCGAAGCGCTGAAGAATGGGCATGGTGATCGTTTTCATCATGAGATTGCCCGCGAACACAGCGAGCACGAGCAGCCCCGAATGGAACGCGTCGTAGCCGAAGCCCACCTGGAACATCAGCGGCAACAGAAACGGCGCGCTGCCGATGGCCATGCGCGCGAGCGAGCCACCGCGCAACGCGGCACGAAAGGTGGGAATCGCACACGCCGAAAGATCGACGAGCGGCGCGCGCGAGCGCAGCAAATGCCGGATCGCGACCACGAGCAGCGCGACGCCGCCCAGCAGCATGGCGAAGGTCACGGCGTCGAGGCGTTCGTCGGCGCGCTCGAAACCCGTGAGCAGCACGAACGTGCCTGCGCCGCTCAAGAGAAAGCCGGGCCAGTCGAAACGGCGTTCGCGCGTCTCGCGCGCGTCCGGAATCAGCAGGCACGCGGCCACGAGCGCGACCACCCCGATGGGTACGTTGAGATAGAAGATCCAGCGCCAGCCGAAATGCGTGGTGATGAAACCGCCGATGGGCGGCCCGAGCACGGGCGCGATCAGCGCGGGCCAGATGAGCGACTGCATCGCGGCCATGAGTTGCGCCTTGGGCGTGAAGCGCATGACCACGAGACGGCCCACCGGCACCATCAACGCACCCGCGATGCCTTGCAGCACGCGCAGCGCGACGAAGGTCACGAGACCGTTCGACATGCCGCACAGGGCGGAGGTGAGGGTGAACAGGGCGATGGCGAACGCGAACACGCGGCGCGCGCCGAAGCGGTCGACGACCCAGCCGCTCGCGGGCACGAACACGCCGAGCGCGAGCAGATATGCGCTCACGCCGATGTTGAGCGCGACGGCCGTGGTGCCGAACGAGCGCGCCATGGCGGGCAACGCCGTGGCGATCACGGTGCCGTCGAGAATCTCCATGAAGAGCGCGCCGGTCACGAGAATCATGATCGCGCGAAGCGGAACGGCTGCGGGCGCGGTGGCCTCGGTCGGTAACGGTCGGTTCATGCAGGGCGTGGTGGCGCGGCGAACGGCGCGGGTAAATGCCCGCGCGCGAGCGTGAATGTCGTGGATATCGAAAAACCTATCTTACGACATTCCCGCACTCTCCCGCGCATTCCCTTGCATGCGACATCGGCATGCCGGTGTTTTAAAGGCGCATTGACGGCGCCTTTAAACCGCTTTGCGGTCTGTCTTTAAAGCGCCTTCACTGTGCGTTAAAACCAAGCGCTAAAACCACAACTTAAAAACGATACGTCAGCGCGACCTGAACCACCGGATACCAGTGGTACTTTTCGATCTTCGAGGTCAGGTCATGTTCTTCGTCGGCGATATCCTGCTGCGAAACGAACAGCTGATAAATGCCCGGCACGCTGTAATCCACGTGCGGCTTGCCGTACGCCACGCCCAGGTCGAACGTCACGCCAAACCCGCGCACGGGCTTCTTGTGGCCATAGCCCACACCGAAATACGGCATCACGCGCGGCATGGTTGCCTTGGCCGTGGGCGCGCCGCCCACCGCGGGCACGAAGTCGTTGCCGATCTTGTAGTTGCCGTCCGCGTTCGGCAGGGCCGCGGCCGTGAGCGTGTCGCCGTTGATGATCGCGCCGCCCGTGAAGCGGAATGCGCTCGAGGCGAACGGGAACACGTCCATATAAAGGCCGCCTTGCGCGAGCGTGAGGTGCCCGCTATAGCGATTGTCACCGGCCGTGAAGTCGTGGCTGAAGCCGAGACCTTCCGCATCCGCGCGCACGCCGAAATGCGGCCCGAGATTGAGCGCGCCGCCCAGACCTGCGCCGAGCGTGCCGCCCGTTACATACACTTCCTGCCCGTGCGCGGCACCTGCCGCGCAAACGAGCGCCGTGACGCCCGCTGCGACGCGCGCCACCCGATACATCGTTTTGCTGATCGATTTCACTACGTTCTCTCCCTGGAGCCGGCGCGCGCCACTCGCTGGCTGCCGACGGATGAGACTTTACGATCGTTGCGTGCGCCTCAATCGGGCGAGATGCGGGGTGATGACCCTTCAAATCGACAGGTTCGCAAACTTCCATTTGACCCTTCTTCGAACGCATCGGTAAAGCTTTCTGATGACGATTCGAATGCGCGGATTGGCTGGTTTTTCAAGGGCTTATCGATGAATCGGCGCGCTGCGGGTCTCCCGATAATTCCGGTCATGGCGAAGTGCGGCCGGGTCACGGCAGCGCGCCACTGTCGATACGGGAGCAGGGATGTTTTACAAGGGAATGGTGCGTTCGGTTGCGGTCACAACGATCGTGGTGGCAACGGCAGGTCTCGCCGCATGCGGCGGCGGTTCGAGCGCGCCGGCGAGCGCGTCGAGCAACGAGTTGAAACTTTCTTCAGCAGTCCAAAGCGAGCACGTTGCGCGCTACGCGGGCGCCTTCGGTTTGATCGGCGGTCCGGGCGTAGGTGCCATTTACGCGGCCGTGGCGCAGACCTTCGTCAAGCAGGCGCTGGCCGGTGCGGTGAGCGGCAGCAGTTCGTGCTCGACCAGCGGCAACTATACGGTGACGTTGCCCACGACCACGGGCGTGACGGTGGGCGAGAACGCCAATGTGACGTTCAACGGCTGTGTGGGCGAAATTTCGGCGCCTGGCGTTTCATCACACGATTCGGTAACGGGCTCGATGTCGCTGCAGGTGCAAAGCGTGCAGGGCACAGTGGGCGCAACCAACGCGAACTGGTCGTACACGGCGCTCGCGAGCGCGAACAACCTCGTGCTGACCTCGTCGAACGGAACCACCACGCTCAACGGCAGCGTCACGTACACGACCAGCTACGACGCCACCACGGGCAACACGACGACTACGGCCAGCGCGCCGACCGTCACGATCGCGCGCACGCTACCGGCCTCGAGCATCACCGGCACGATCACGGTGGGCTCGCTCGCCTTCACGCGCGTGCAGAACCCCACGACGCAAGCGCAGACGATCACGGCGTCGGCATCGATCGGCATCGCGGCCAGCGACGTCACGATGACCTTCGACGTGGCAACCTCCACGCCGATCGCGTTCAAGAACGGTTCGCTCACGGCCGGCACGCTCACGCTTACGAGCGACAGCGCGACCGAAACGCTGGTGGTGCAGGGCAGCAGCACGCTGGGCGTCACGGTGACGGCGAACGGCAAGACGGGCACGTACACGGAACAGCTTTCGGACTTCCAGTCGCTGCTCGGCAGCTGATTGATCGGAAGAATCAGCAATACGACGGGCGCCTGCGGGCGCCCGCTGTTTTTTCGTCGACGAATTCGGCAGGCGTTACTGGAACGGCGCGCAAAGCCGTTCGATCGGCGCGGCCACGAGAATGCAGCTCGAAAACGCGATGCCGAACGTGAACGCCACCGATGCCGTGGCGCCGCACCAAGCAATGAAACGCTGCGAGTCGCGCTTGCCCGTGGAGACGGAAAGAATCTGCCGCCAGGCGCGACCGGCCGCCCAGGCGATGCCGAGTGCGGCGATGAACGCAACGGCCGAACTCACACCGACAATCCAGCGAATGGCTTCCCACGACGGCACGCTATGCGCGAGAGCGTCGCCGCAGATGCGCGAGACGAGCACCACGCCGAGCGTGAGATGCGCGAGCCAGATCAGTGGCACGGCCACCACGCCGAGCCAGATCGCGATGCGTTGCGACCGTGTGGGTTCGCCGGGCGTGGCGGCTTCGATCATCGGGGAATCGGGAGCTTGTGCGGGAATCATGGTTAGGCGCGCCTTTGCTGGCGAGCGGGATTCGCGCGATGCCATGGTCGAGGCGTGTCATGTCGAGGATTTCTTATTTTACATAACACAAATTATCGACATGAAAACCCACGCGCGCGATGCCCGCGAAACACCAGCTTGCAAGCAGTTATCGGGATGCTTTCGTTGAAATCCAGATCCGACTTAACTCGTGATTATTCGGAATGGATATTCGCAAACGCTGTGCCCGAGGCTTGCGGTTGTGCTGTCTGTTGTCCGTGTCGCTCAGCGCAAGCACGACGACGCTCGACGAGCGCTCCAGCCGGATCGCTTCACGCTCCCACAGCGGCACCCACGCGGCGATCAAACCCGATACGACGCCCCCACATGCGGCGCTTCGAGTTGCGCGCCGCCGCCCAGCAGCTTTTCGCGCAAGGTACCGGGTTCGTAGCGCGTCTTGTACGCGCCGCGCCGCTGCAACTCGGGCACGAGGTAGCGCACGATGTCGTGAAACGTGCGCGGCGATTCGACCCACGCGAGATTGAAGCCGTCGATGCCGGTGTCCTCGACGAGCGCCTGCAGTTCGTCGGCGACCTGCCGCGCGTCGCCAACGATCACCGCGCCACGCCCGCCGATCGCGACGAATTCCACGGCGTCGCGCACGGTCCAGACCTTGTCGGGGTCGAGCTTGCTGAACGACGCGAGCGCGGACTGCCCGGCGTCGGTATCCACGTACTGCAGCGTGTCCTCCGGCCGGTAACGCGCGAGATCGATCCCGGTCCAGCCCGACAGCAACGCCAGCGCGCCCTCGTAGCTGGCCCGCGCGCGGCAGGCCTCGTAGCGCGCTTGCGCCCGCTCGGCGGTTTCATCGACGATAACGGTGAGCATCGCGAATAACCGCGCGCTGTCGGGCGCCCGGCCCGCGTCGCGCAACGCCGCGCGCGCCTGTGCCGCCGCCGCGCGCAAGCCGTTGCGCGTGGGCGCGCCCAGAAAAATGCACTCGGCGTGCCGGGCGGCGAACTGCGTGCCGCGTGTCGAGCCGCCCGCCTGAAACAGCAACGGCGTGCGCTGCGGCGAAGGCTCGCACTGGAACACGCCGTCCACGCGAAAATGCGCGCCTTCGTGCTGCACGGCATGCACGCGCGCCGGATCGGCATAGATACCGCGCTCACGGTCGCGCAGCACCGCGCCCGCCTCCCAGCTGCCCTCCCAAAGCTGATAACAGACCGACATGAATTCGTCGGCGCGATCGTAGCGAGCATCGTGCGCGCGCAAGGCGTCCTGACCGAGACTGCGCGCACCGCTTTGCAGATACGAGGTCACGACGTTCCATGCCACGCGGCCGCCGCTCAGATGATCGAGCGTGGTGAAACGGCGCGCGAGCAGATACGGCTGCTCGTAAGCCACCGAAACGGTGAGCCCGAACCCGAGATGGCGCGTGGCATGCGCCATCAGCGGAATCAGCACGGCGGGATCGTTCATCGGCACCTGCGCGGCGGTGCGCAAGGCCGTGGCGGGACTGCCGCCGTATTCGTCGTAGAGGCCGATCACGTCGCCGAGAAATAAGCCGTCGAACAGGCCTTCTTCGAGCACTTTCGCGAGTTCGACCCAATACGACGTGTCGAGATAATCGACCGAGCGGTCGTCGGGAGCAGTCCATTGACCGGGCGCGAGATGCGCCACGCAATTCATCATGAAAGCATTGAAACGGATCTGGCGAGGCATGGCGTTCGTTGCGGCAGCAAGTAGAAAGCGTCGATTCTAGGAGCCACGGGCGGCACGCCAAATCGCAATTCGCGCGTTGCTTATACGCGCCGCCGCTTCGATGCAAAGCACGAATCGTTGTTAGGCCGATGGCGCCTGGCATGGTCAACTGACCGGCTTTTCCTGTGCTTGCTGAATCATGTCCACGCGCCTCTCAACCTCGGCTTCAACTTCATCGACATCGGCGTCTTCGCCGCAACGTTCGCCACGCAATGGCGCGGCGCGCGTCGGCTTCGCCGCCTTCATCGGCACCACGATCGAGTGGTACGACTTCTACATCTACAGCACCGCTTCGGCGCTCGTATTCAGCCATGCGTTCTTTCCGGCCAACACGAGTGCGCTGACCGGCATCCTCGGTTCGTTCGCGGCGTACGGCGTGGGCTTCTTCGCGCGGCCGCTCGGCGCGGTGTTCGCGGGGCACTTCGGCGACCGCATCGGGCGCAAGCGCGTACTGGTGTTTTCGCTCGTGCTGATGGGTATCGCCACGCTGCTCACGGGCCTGCTGCCCACCTACGCGACAGCCGGTCTGCTCGCGACCGCCCTGCTCGTCGCGTTGCGCCTGCTGCAAGGCGTGGCGACAGGCGCCGAATGGGGCGGCGCGTCGCTGCTCTCGGTCGAACACGCGAGCGCGCGTTCGCGCGGCCTGCTCGGTTCGTTCACGCAGGTCGGCTCGGCGGCGGGCATGTTGCTCGCCTCGGGCACGTTTCTCGGCGTGCGGCAGTGGCTTTCCGCCGACGACTTCGCCGCGTGGGGCTGGCGCCTGCCGTTCCTGTTCAGCGTGGTGCTGGTGGCCGTGGGCGTGTTCGTACGCGCGCGCATTCACGAACCGGCGCCGTTCCTCGAAGCCCAGGCCGAAGGCAAGCTGCGCCGTCTGCCCGTCGCCGACGTGTTCCGCCATCATCGCCGCGCCCTGCTCGTGACGATCGGCTTGCGGCTGCTGCAACCGGCCATGTACGCGATCGTCACCACCTACGCCATCAGCTATCTGAATCTCAAGCGCGGCGGCGCGTCGTTCGCGCTGAGCGCGGTGATCGTCGGCTCGGCGTTCGCCATTGTCGCGACGCCGCTGTGGGCCGCGCTCTCCGACCGTATCGGCCGCAAGCGTCCGGCGGTGTGGGCCGTGGTCGGCATCAGCCTGCTGGTGTGGCCGTTCTTCTGGTTTCTCGATCACGGCGATCTGCGTTATCTACCGGTGGTCTTCGCCATCGAGCTGGCCATTTTCGATGCCGCGATCTACGCGCCCGGCGCGGCCTGGTTCGCGGAGCAGTTCCCCGTTGAGGTCCGCTATAGCGGCATTTCGCTCGGCTACCAGATCGGCACGTTGATCTCGGGCGGCCTGACGCCGTTCGTGGCGGCGGCGCTCCTCGCGCTCGGGCACGGGTCGCCGTGGTACATCTGCGCGTATATCAGCGGCTTGGGCGTGGTGAGCCTGATCGCCGTGCTGGCCGCGGCGGATCCGGCGCGGCGCGCATCCGGCACGACGCGTCCAACTGAAAGACGCGATTCGGCGATCGTCCGGCCGCGCTGACTTCCCCTTTTGCAGAGAGTATTTCGATGAGCGGACACCGCACACACGACGACGAAGCCCGCCTCGTGGGCGCCCTCGAACGCCTGCACGCCGGGCCCAAAGCGTTTCGCGCGCTCTCGGCGCCCGTGTGGCGCGCGGGCGCGTTGTCGGAGAAGGACAAGCACCTGGTCGCGATCGCGATTGCGCAGATCACGCGCTGCGCGTTCTGCATCGAGCATCACGCGGCGCTTGCGCGCAAGTGCGGCGCGACCGAGGCCGAAGCGCTCGCCGTGAGTTATCTGAGCGCGGCGCTGGAATCGCTCGGCGCGGCGACGCTCGCGGTAACGAACGGCGCGCTTTCCATCGACGATGAAGCGGGGCTACGCAACACGCGCGTCGCGAAGGCACGCCTCGAGTTCGCGCAGACCGTGTTCGCCACCCATGTCATCGATAACGCTCTGGTCTGGCTTACTGCCGCGGCCGTGGCGTATGCGCAGTCGAACGAAGCGCGGCGCGTGGTGCTGCACGAACAGGCGCTAGTTGCGCATGCAACGACCGAGGCCCTGGACGAGGCGTATGCGATTGCCGTCGTGCTGCGCGCGGGGGCGGTGTACGCGCATACGCTGCATGTCGTCGATGCGTTTCGCGAGCGCGAATGATCGTGCGTTAAGCCGTGTTGGAGTGCCCGCTGCGGATTGGCGATTAGATTTCGTCGATGTCGATGTCGATCGCAATGGGAAACGATTCGCGATGAGGTGTCCGGCCGCGATAGCGAGCCGCGCGAAAACGTCCGGCATCGTCGCCGCTACGCTGAAACCATGGAGAGAGACGGCATCGCCAGCGCTGATTCACGCTGGCGATGCGCTCATGCTTCTTCTGGCCGATCAGTGACCGCCGCCGTGGCCGCCACCGCCTCCACCGCCGCTTCCACCACCGTGGCCGCCGCCATACCCCCCACCGTGACCGCCGCCGAAGCCCCCTCCGAAGCCGCCGCCATGGCCGCCTCCGAAGCCTCCGCCAAAGCCGCCACCGTGACCGCTCGACGAACCGCCCGCAGGACCGCTCGGTCCGCAACCGGGGCCGCTGCCGCCGCCCGAGCTGGAACCACTGCCGCCACCGCCGTAGCCACCGCCGCCGCCAGGGCCGCTGCCGTGACCGCCGCCGCTGCTGCCCGGTCCCGAACCGGAGCCGCCACCACTATGGCCGCTGGAACCGCCGGGACCGCCAGGGCCTGAGCCACCGCTACCGCCAGGGCCACTCGGACCGGAACCACCACCGCCGTGGCCGCCGCCGGGGCCACTTGGGCCTGAGCCACCACTTCCGCCGGGACCACTCGGACCAGAGCCACCGCTACCGCCAGGGCCGCTCGGACCGGAACCACCACCGCCGTGGCCGCCGCCGGGGCCACTTGGGCCTGAGCCGCCGCTACCGCCGGGACCACTCGGACCAGAGCCACCGCTTCCGCCAGGACCGCTCGGACCGGAACCGCCACCACCGTGGCCGCCGCCAGGACCGCTCGGACCAGAGCCGCCGCTACCGCCGGGACCACTCGGACCAGAGCCACCGCTTCCGCCAGGACCGCTCGGACCGGAACCGCCACCACCGTGGCCGCCGCCAGGACCACTCGGACCAGAACCACCGCTACCGCCGGGGCCGCTCGGACCGGAACCGCCACCGCCGTGGCCGCCGCCGGGGCCACTTGGGCCTGAGCCGCCGCTACCGCCGGGACCACTCGGACCAGAGCCACCGCTACCGCCAGGGCCACTCGGACCAGAGCCGCCACCGGGCCCCGAGCCTGAACCGCCGCCGCTATGACCGCCACCTCCGCCTGGGCCCGATGGGCCGGACCCCGTGCCACCGCCAGGGCCAGAGCCCGTGCCGCCACTAGGCCCTGAACCGGAGCCGCCGCTGTGCCCACCATTCCCGCCACCGCCGTGATGGCCGCCAGAGCTTCCGGTGCTGCCCGTACTGCCGGTACTTCCCGTACTGCCGGTACTTCCCGTGCTGCCGGTACTTCCCGTACTACCGGTACTTCCCGTACTACCGGTACTTCCCGTACTTCCCGTACTACCGGTGCTTCCCGTACTGCCGGTACTTCCCGTACTACCGGTGCTTCCGGTGCTTCCCGTACTACCGGTACTTCCCGTACTACCGGTGCTTCCCGTACTACCGGTGCTTCCCGTGCTGCCGGTACTTCCCGTGCTGCCGGTACTTCCCGTACTACCGGTGCTTCCCGTGCCGCCGGTACTCCCAGTCGCCCCGGTACTCCCCGAGCTGCCGCTCACCCCAGGCGATCCGGTACTGCCCGTGCCATTACCCGAGCCGGTCGTGCTCCCGCCGGGGCTACCCGGCGAGGTCCCGCCCGTCGTCGCGGCGCCGGTGCCCGTCGTCGATCCCGACGTGCCGATCGACCCCGAGGTCGTCGTGCTGCCCGTCGAACCGCTCGTGCCCGTGGAAAGGCCGCCATTCCCGCCGCTGCTCTCGTTCGCTGCGATCGAGGCAACCCCGCTGTCGCCGCCGGCACACGCACCGAGATTGCCCTGGCAATCGTTCGGCCCGGTGATGCCGGAAGCGACCCGCGCGGCGCGCGTGTTTTCGACTTGCGGCCCGCTCTGCGCGGCCGGGTTCACGCTTCTGGCATCGGCGGGCGCCGTGCTGCCCAACGGATTGGCGCTGGCACCGCTCGCCTGGACTGGCGCGTCGGCGGCAACCATGATGGAAGATGTGGGATCGTCGCCGCTTGCGGCATGCGCGGCCATGGCCGGCAGCACGATGGCGGCGCTAATGGCACACAGTCTGAAGCCGCGGCGCATTGTGTAGTAGTACTGATTGGGTTTTGAAGTTCTCATCGCGTTCTCCCGTGAGACGAAGGCGGCGCGCGCGACACCCCATCGCGCGAACCACGATCGCTACGCGCGTCATGAACGCGCGTCGCGCTTCGTCAAGCGAAACCCCCGCTACGCCTCGGTACGCGCCGCTGTCGGGCGGCGCGCACGGTTCGGTCCGGTGCGTGCGGCGCACAAGGTATCCGGCCGGTTGAGTAATAGGCATGCTCACCGACGCGGGGATGGCTTGTGGGTTTGTCGCAGACCTGTTGGGGCGACAGGAGACAAGCACGTCATGCGGTCGGCCGTATAAACGTTGCGATGACCCTCGTTATCGCGAACGCGCGGCGACCGGATGCCTTGGGGGGCCTTTTTAGCCAAATCCATGCCATCGGCCGCAATCCGCGCTGTGAAGCGGCACTCATCGTTTTCATGCTGAACGCATGACTGAAAACGTGTGCAAAATGTTTCGATGCTGAAACGCTCAGCCGAATTACTGCGTTTCTCGTGAAGAAAATGAATAACGCCGGCGTCACGCTGTTGTGCCTGCAACGTATTCGTATGAAGGAAATGAATGCGGCTGCATGGGCCATGAAGGCGCTTAACTCATTGTTTGGCGCTCAATAAACAGGGGAAACCGATATTTCCAGAAGCGTTCAAATTTGATTCATCGAAAAAACGAATTGAATTGATCGACTGTTGGATGGCGAATATCGTGCGATCGCACCCCGCGTAGGGCATTCATCGGACTAAATGCCGCACGCCATCGGGACATATCACGACATTTGCGCGAGATCATCAGAAATAACGTGCGCCATTGTTATCTTGATAATTTCCTCGAGAAGCACTCGCGCCGTTTTCATGTCCCTTTCCGCTGCCATTCCCGCCTCGCATTTGCCTGCCGAGCTCCATCTCGGCGAACCCGTCACCGACGCCATGCACGCCGGGTTCATGCGCCTGCTCGACCAGACCCGCGATGCCCCGGACGACACGCTCGTTGCCGCGCTCGACGCGTGGATCGCGCATACGCAAGAACACTTCGCGCAGGAGGAGCGCTGGATGGACGCCATGGATTTCGCTGGCCGCCATTGCCATACCGGTCAGCATCGCAACGTGCTGCACGTGGCCGGCGCCGTGCGCGCGGAAATCGTGGAGAACGGCCGCTTCGATCTGGGCCGCGGTCTGAGCGCCGAATTGCGCGACTGGTTCGCCCATCATGTGAGAACGATGGACGCGATGATGATCGGCCACATGCGCGAAATGGGCGTAGCGCCGGTCGCGTGAGGGATCACATCGTGCATCGCGCGTCGACTCTTCCGTCTTGCCGTTTTTCGCTCACTCGCATCCGGGCAACCGCTTCATGAACAACGACGTCATCATCGTCGGCGGCGGTCCCGTCGGCTTATGTCTCGCGCGTGCGCTCAGCGGCCACGGCATGCGTATCACGGTAATCGAGCAGCAGGCGACCGACGCATTGGCAGCGCCCGCATTCGACGGCCGCGAAATCGCACTGACGCAAAAGTCCGTGCGCCTATTGCGCGATCTCGACGTATGGGAACGCATCGATGCCGATGCCCGTTCGCCCATGCGCGCGGCAAAAATTTTCAATGGCATGTCGATGCATGCGCTTGAAATCGGCGCGGGGAATGCTCGTTCCGGCAACCATGCGGAATTGGGCTGGCTCGTGGCCAATCACGTGATTCGCCGGGCGGCATTCGAGTCGGTGCAGGCGAGTATCGCCACGCATCGCGACATCACGTTGATGGCGGGCGAAACGGTGAGCGCCGTCACGGCCAACGCCGAAAGCGCGAGGGTGACGCTCGCGAGCGGCGCGACGCTCACGGCCGCGTTGGTGATTGCCGCCGACAGCCGCTTTTCGCCCACGCGCCGCATGATGGGCATCGCCGCCGACCTGCACGACTTCGGCAAGACCATGCTGGTGTGCCGCATGACGCACGACCAGCCGCATCGCGAGGCCGCCTGGGAGTGGTTCGGTTACGGCCAGACGCTGGCGTTACTGCCGATGAATGCGCACGCGGAAAGCGGTGCGCATCAATCTTCCGTGGTCCTAACTTTATCGGCTCACGCAATGGAGGCGGTGGCCGCCATGAGCGAGACCGCATTCAACGCGCATCTCGAACAACGCTTTGCAGGGCGCCTCGGCGCGATGCAACTCGCGAGTACACGCCACTGCTACCCGCTCGTATCCGTCTACGCCAACCGTTTCATGGCCACGCGTTTTGCCACGGTTGGCGATGCGGCGGTCGGCATGCATCCGGTCACGGCGCACGGCTTCAACTTTGGTCTCGCCAGTATCGAAACCTTGTGCGAAAGCGTGACGCATGCGCGACGCGCAGGCGGCGACATCGGCGCAGCAGCGGTTTTACGAAGCTATGAACTACGACACCAGCGCGCAACGCGGCCGTTGTTTCTCGCCACTCGCTTCGTCACCGAAATCTATACGAACGGCACGCTGCCCGCGCGGCTCGCACGCGAAGTCATGCTGCGCGCGGCCTCGCGGCTCGCGCCGTTCAGAAACGCGGTGGCCGCGTCACTGATGGGTTAGTTTCGCGGCCATTACGTGCACGGAAACGTCGGCAAACGTTATTTCGGCGCCCCGCCGCGGCGCTCGTCGCGCGAGAGTTCGGCCGGTGGCAACGAATCGCTTTCCTGTAGCGGGTCGCCCACCACACGGCGTTTGCCGGACTGATCGCTGGCCACGCCGCCCGAGTCGCTCTCGGCGTCGTATTCGGCGGCGACCTGTTTCTCCGCGCGGCTCCAGTATTCGTCGGATTTGCCATCGGGCGCGCCGTCGTCTTGCCAAAGCTGATACGCGCGGCGGCGGATGCGTTCTTCACGTTCGTCGTTCATGGCGATTCCTCCTGCGAAAGTCGCCTTCATCTAACGACGTGCCCACCGCAAACGCGATGCCCGTGCGCACTCATGCGTCTCCCAGCCGCCGCTGGGCGCGCAAAGGCCGTACGCCGGGCGCGAAGGTTGCGTCATTAGCGCTGCGTGAGCCACATGAGCCACATGAGCCACATGAGCCACATGAGCCACATGAGCCACATCGACATAATCGATCACAATGCCGCCATCCACGAACCAGGAGGTTTTCATGGACCCCACCACTCCCGCCCCGCCGCTGTTGCCGCAAACCGATGCCGCCGATGTCGGTCTGGTCGGCGCCGTGGCGTTGAGCGGCGCGCGCGTGATCGCCTCGGACGGCAAGCACGCGGGCAAACTCGAACACGTGATGCTCGACGTGCGCCGCGGCCGCATTGCCTATGCGGTCGTTTCGGTCGGCGGCATCGCGGGCCTGGGCAGCAAGCTGCTCGCCGTGCCGTGGCGCGCCGTGATGCTCGACCTGACGCATAATCATGTGCTGCTGCCCGTACCCGCCGAGAAGCTCAAGGACGCGCCGGGCTTCGACAAGGACCACTGGCCCGCAATGGCCGACCCGGACTGGGAACGCGGCATCTGCGACTACTACGGCAGCGCGCCGTACTGGGGCGCCGAGGACGGCCGCGTGGGCGACCTGCCAACCGGATCGTCGAACCTGCCCGGCCCGGGGCGCGGCGTGGAGCCTTGAACCGGAGTCGGCGCGCGTCGAGCTTGCACGCGGGCGCGCGCCCTCTCTTCACGCCGTACAAGGAACCGAACCGATGTTTGCCGCCGTCACCACTCTCGCCTTGCTGATCGTCGGCTATGTGCACACGAGCCTTTCGCGCTTCACTGAGCCGGGGCGCAAACGCGTGATCGCCCATGTAACGCTCATCGCCGTGGGGCTGATGTTCGGCGTGATCGGCGCGATGCTGGCGGGCCAGGTCGCGCCGCCGTGGGTCGTGATCGCGTGCGGCATGGGCATCGTCCATATTCCGGCGCTGTGCGTGCTGATCCTCAAGCGTTTTGGCCGCTCGGGACAAAGCTGAGCGGCACGTGGACGATCGCTGTGGCGGCACTCAGGGTCGCATCGCCGCAGCCAGTTCGTCGGCGGTCAGGAAATACTGCCGGTTGTCCGCCAGCCGCCCGATCATGAAGTCGATGAAAGTCCGCACGCGCAGCGGCTGTTCCGTGCGATGCCCGTAGTAGATGTAGAGCGCGCCGTAGTCGACCACGTGCTCCGCCAGCAGCGCCACGAGCCGGCCTTCGCGAATAGGCGTGGCCGCGCTGAAACTGCCTAGCTGGCCGATACCCAGCCCCGCCAGCACGGCCTGCGTTTCCATCTCCGTATCGTTCACGTGGATCACAGGCGGCACGTCGCGCCACACGATCTCGTCGCGCACCTGAAACGCCCATTGCGCGAGCTTGCCCGTATTCGCACGCCGATACCCCGTGCAGCGGTGCCGCGCGAGATCGTCGATGCTGCGCGGCGCGCCGTGACGCGCGAGATAGTCCGGCGACGCGCACACGATCAACTGGATCGGCACGAGCCGCCGCGCGATGGAGCCGCCCGCAGGCGGCGGGCCGCCGCGAAAGCCCACGTCCGCGCGTTCGCTCACGAGGTCGGTGAAGCGGTCATCGAACTGCACTTCGAGCTGTACGTCGGGATAGCGCTGCGCGAACGCCTCGAAGTGTTCCCACAACACCGGCATGCCCAGCGCGCGCGGCGCACTCACGCGCAACGGGCCGCTCGCCGCTTCGGTCGAGCGCCGCGCCTCGTCCAGCGCCGAAGTCAGCGTGGCGAGCGCGGGCCTGGCGCTCTCGTAGAGGCGCTGACCTTCCTCGGTCAGACTCAGCTTGCGCGTGGTGCGATGAAAAAGCCGCACGCCCAGCGACTTTTCGAGTTGCATGACGGCCTGACTCGCGGCCTGCGGCGAGATGCCCTGATCGACCGCGGCGCGCCGCAGGCTGCCCAGCGCGGCAGCGCGCACGAAGGTGGTGATTGCGCGAATTTCGTTCATGCCGGCTTCCGGTCGAGTTTCAGGTTGCGCTTGCGCTCGCGTTTACGTTTGCGTTCCGATTGGCCACCGGTTGGCCACCGGTTGGCATTCGTTCGCCAATTAGCAACTTCCGCTTGCCAATGATTCCAGTGATTATGGTCTAGTTCGGGTCAATCGTCGCGCCTACGATGACGTCACTCACCTCACCTCAGCAAGGAGAACGTCATGGCCACTATCGAACAAGGGCAGTTCAAGCGCGTCTGGTTCATCACGGGCGCTTCGCGCGGCATTGGCGCGCTGATCGCGGAAGCGGCGCTCGCCGACGGCAACGCGGTGGTCGCCGCGGGCCGCAACGTGGAGGCGATCACGCAACGTCTGGGCACCTCGGCCGCGCTGCTGCCCGTCGCGCTCGACGTCACGCGCGAAGACCAGGCGCACGACGCCGTGCGGGCGGCGATCGCGCGTTTCGGCCGCATCGACGTGCTGGTCAACAACGCGGGGTTCGGCCTGCTCGGCGCGATCGAGGAGTCGGCGGACAAAGACGTTCGGCGCATGTACGACACCAACGTGTTCGGCCTGCTCAACGTCACGCGCGCCGTATTGCCGGTCATGCGCGCGCAACGCGCGGGTCACGTCGTCAATATTTCGTCGATTGGCGGTTATCGCGCGGCGGCGGGATTCGGCGCGTATTCATCGACGAAATTTGCGGTGGAAGGTATCACCGAGGCCTTGCGCGCGGAACTCGCGCCGCTCGGCATTCATGCGACCGTGGTCGAGCCGGGCTACTTCCGCACCGACTTTCTCGATGCGTCTTCGCTGGTCGTGGCCCCGCAGGTGATCGACGATTACGACGCGACCTCGGGTGCGGTGCGCCGCCGCGCGCGCGAGCTGAACCACAATCAGCCCGGCGATCCGGCGAAGCTCGCCGCGGCGATGATCGCGCTGGTGGATGCGCCCGCGCCGCCGCTGCGCCTGCCGCTCGGCACCGACACGCTCGCGGCCATCAGCGCGAAAAACGACTACGTGGCGCAGGAGATGGACGCGTGGCGTGCGCTGTCGGCATCGACGGATTTCGCGAGCGCGAGCTAACGCTCCACGCGGCGACGAATACGGCGCGGGGCCGCCATGCTGCGCAAGCGCACCGGGTGGGAGCGCCGAGCATGTTGGCGCCCAGCGCCGCTTTGACCAGCGAGCCGCACGCGACGGCACGACGGCGCGGGGCCGCCATGACACGCAAACGCGTTGGGTGAAGCAGGCGCGCCGAGCATGTTGGCGCCCAGCGCCGCTCAGGCCAGCGAGCCGCACGCGACGGCACGACGGCGCGGGGCCACCATGACACGCAAACGCGTCGGGTGAAGCGGGCGCGCCGAGCCTGTCAGGCGCCCAGCGCCGCCTTCGCGAGCAAGCCGCACGCGACGCACACGAGAATGCCCGCGAAGCCCATTTGCGTGTGACGCGCGGAAACGCGCCGCGAAGCCTGACGCCCGAGCACCATGCCCGCGACGGTGGCGAACGTGAACCACACCGTGAGGTCGAGCCGCAGCGGCACGCCGTGCAGCACGGTCGAAATCACGCCGCCGCTGCCCACGAGCGCGATCACCGCCAGCGAAGTCGCCACGATGCCGTGCATGGAGATATTGGTGAGCTTGCGCAGCATCGGCACGATGATGAAGCCGCCGCCCACGCCCAGCAGGCCCGTCATGAGCCCTGTGAGCGCGCCCGTGGAAGCGAGCGCGACGGCCGTGCGCGGCGACCACGCGAGCCTGCCGGTATCGGGGTTGATGCGCGCGACGCACAGCGGCGACGCCTCCGGGTGCGGCTCGCCGTGCCCGACCGTCTGCCACAACAGCCGCGCCGCCACCACGGCCATCACCGCGGCGAACAGCGCGAGCAGCACGCGCTGCGAGAGATGCTGCGCCAGTTGCACGCCGATCCACGTGGCCGGCACGCCCGCGAGCGCCATGCAGCACGCCGCGCGATACCGCACGAGCCGCCGCCGGAACGCTTCGAGCGCGCCAATGGCCGCGCTGAACGCCACCGCGATCAACGCAACGGGCGTGGCCTGCTGCATCGGCCAACCCATGCCCACGACGAGCGCGGGCACGGCCAGAATGCCGCCGCCCGCGCCGGTGAGGCCGAGCAGCGCGCCGATCATCGCGCCGAGTGCGAGGGAGACGATCATCGCGAATCCGGAAGGCGGTGCGAATGCGGCATCAAGCCGTGGCCGTGGCTTCGGTGCGCGGCTGGCACTGCGCCACCACGCGCGCGATGCAGTCGATCGCGAAATCGATGTCGGCCGCCGTGGTGAAACGGCCCAGGCTCAGGCGCACGGTGCGGCTCGCGGCTTCGGCGTTCAGGCCGATAGCCGTGAGCACGTGCGATGGCGTGCCCGCCGCCGAGTTGCAGGCCGAGGTGGACGAAATCGCCATGTCGCCCGTGAGCAGGAAGGGAAAGAAGCCGGGCAGATCGATCGTGAGACTCAGCGTGTTGGGAATGCGCGGCGCGTGCGCGGCGTTCTGCGTGACGCCGGGCAGCGCGAGCACGCCTGTGAGCAGTCGCCGCGCGAGCGCGTCGATACGCGCGTGTTCGTCGTCCAGCGCGGCGCCGGCGAGTTCGCACGCCACGCCCATGCCCACGATCTGATGCGTCGCGAGCGTGCCCGACCGCAGGCCGCGTTCGTGACCGCCGCCGTGCATCTGCGGCGCGACGCGCTCGAATGCCGCGCGGCTCACGTAGAGCGCGCCGATCCCCTTGGGCCCATAGACCTTGTGCGCCGACATCGAGAGCAGATCGATGCCCTGGGCTTGCACGTCGATGGGCGTCTTGCCGAGCGCCTGCGCCGCATCCACGTGCAGCAGCGCGCCGGCCGCATGCACCACGCGGGCGATCGCGGCGATGTCGGTGAGCGTGCCGAGTTCGTTGTTCACCAGCATCAGCGAAACGAGGCCGGTGTCCGGGCGCAGGGCGGCGGCCACGGCTTCGGCGGTGATCGCGCCGTTCGCGGCGGGCGCGAGGCGCGTGACGCTCATGCCGTGGCGGTCGACGTGGCGCTCGAGCCAGGCGGCGGTGTCGAGCACGGCCTTGTGCTCGAGCACGCTGGTGATCAGATGCGTGCGGGTGTCGCCGCGTGCGCCCGCGTTTTCTGCGTAACCCTTGAGCGCGAGATTGTTCGATTCGGTGGCGCCCGAGGTCCAGACGATGTCTTGCGCGTCAGCGTTGATGAGCGCGGCAACCTGCTTGCGCGCTGTTTCCACGAGCCGTTTCGCGCGCTGGCCCGCGTCGTGCGAACTGGAGGCCGGATTGCCGAAATCGCCGTCGATGCCGAGACACGCCGCCATGGCCGCGATCACGCGCGGGTCGGCGGGCGTGGTCGCCGCGTAGTCGAAATAAGGAGTGTGGGCGGGGGTCGTCGTCATGAGAGCGGGTAGGTCGGGAAGCGGGCTTCGGAATGCGGGCAATGCTACGCGGGGACGCGGGGAATCGGCTTCCAAATTTCCTGACGATATCGGGCGCGAGTAGAACAATTTTCTTCGATCGCCGGGATCCGAAGAAACGACTCGCGTGGCGGCATGCGCGTTGCGCGCGTTCAGGTCGATCGAGCACGTCATCGGGAGTATCGAATGTCAGTCTTCGCACCCATCCGGCACGGCGCGCGACTCGCGCTCGCGGCCGCACTCGGCACCTTTGGCACCCTCGGCGCGACCCGTGCCGTCGCACAAAGCCGCGCGAACGCCACGCCGCCTTATTCGCTCACGAACAGCGGCCCGAGTCTGGGCCAGCAAAGCGGCGACGCGCTCATCACCGCGAAAGCGAAAGCCGCGCTGCTCGCGGCGTCCGATCTCGACTCGGGCGATATCCATGTGACGACGGAAAGCGGTGTCGTCACCTTGAGCGGCGTGGTGCCGCGCCGCGCACAGAAGGCGCAAGCCGAGCAAACGGTCAAGCAGATCGACAACGTGGTGGGCGTGCGCAACACGCTCGATGTGGATGAAGCGCCGCAATAGCCGGGGCGGGACGCACCATGGCCCAGAGCGTTGAATCCGGCGACGGCCGCGCGCAGGAGCGCGCCGCCATGGTCGACCGGCAGATCCGCGCGCGCGGTATACACGACACCGCCTTGCTGGCCGCGTTCGCCGCCGTGCCGCGTCACGTGTTCGTGCCGCCGGCGTTGCAGAAGCACGCGTATGCCGACGCCGCGCTGCCGATCGGTCGTCACGCAGGCAATCAGGCGCGCAGTCAAGCGGGCAGCCAAGCAGACAGCCAAGCGCGTAGTCAATCGAGCATTCAGACCATTTCGCAGCCGTATATCGTTGCGCGCATGATCGATCTCGCGCAGGTGCGGGCGACGGACAACGTGCTCGACGTGGGCACCGGTTCGGGCTACGCGGCGGCGATCCTCGCGCGTCTCGCGGCGAGGGTCGTGTCGATCGAGCGCGACGCCGGTCTCGCGCAACACGCCCGCGAGACGCTCGCGCGCCTGAACGTGCGCAACGTCGATTGCCGTACTGGCGACGGCACGCTCGGCGTTCCCGAGGCCGCGCCCTTCGACGCGATCCTGTGCGCCGCCGGCGGCCCCGGCGTGCCGCGAGCATGGCGCGAACAACTGGCCATGGGCGGGCGTATCGTCATGCCGGTCGAAACCGGCCGGGGGATGCAACGGCTCGTGCGGCTCACGCGGCGCGACGCCGTCACGTTCGAGGAAGCCTCGTTCGAACGCGTGCGTTTCGTCCCGTTGATCGGCGCGCAGGGGTGGGACGACGCGGCACGGCCGGATGGCTAATGCACCACCGCCTTCGCTTGCCGCCTTCGTATACCTCTACCGGGTTAGTCAGGCGCGCGGCAGGAAACGGGGCGCGTTCGCGGGCAGCGTCGCGCGATTGCGCGTGAAAAACGCCACGCAACGCCGCCCGTCCACCTTGGCGCCACTGCGAACCGTCAAGGCTCCGGCGTCGCGATATCGGCGCGTATCAATGCATCGGCTAGCGCGAGCGCTTCGCGGCGCGCTTCCGGGCCCGTCGCGCAGGGGCCCGCGCGCGAGCAGCCTTCGAACGGATAGATGATCCGTCCGTCGTACTTGCGGCGTATGCGCAGCAGACCGAAATAGCGCCCTGCGCTGTCGATCTGCTCGCCGCAAAACACATCGTAGTCGTCAGCCGTGGTCGGATGTCGCTCACTGGGCTGCGGCCTCTTTTCTGACATGGGGCACTCCACGTTGTCCTTGAGTGGGAGATGCCTTGCGCCCCGCAAGAGTCGGGCCCGCGCTCGCGCAGCCGTGCTCCGCAGGCGATTCATGCCGATGCGATCGTCGCGCGCCGACTGCCACGCCGATGGCAAACCGATGGCAAACCGATGGCAAACCGATGACACGTCCACCGCGCACCGCGCGCTCGAACATCGTCGGAGTTCCGGTGCGCATCCCTTTCCCCGCGATGGGCTTTGGGCGACGCGCCGCAATCGCAGGCAAAATACGCGTTCTTTACGGGCAAAGCGCCGCCCGGCCCTCCCGCGTTCGCGATACGAACGCTTGGGGAGGCCGCCACGGCGCCGCCCATCGCCCTCTCCGCCTCACATGAACGACCACGACGCCACAGGCGGCGCGCGCCCCAATTCGCCGCGCTTCCTGCTGTTCCTGATTTGCCTGTTCGCCTCCGCGGGCCAACTCGCCATCGACATTTACGTGCCCGCGCTGCCCGCCATGGCGCGCTATTTCTCGACCTCGCCGCAGGCGATCCAGTCGAGCGTCTCCGTCTATCTGGCCGCGTATTCGCTCGGCCAGCTCGTGTTCGGGCCCGTCTCCGACGCCATCGGGCGCAAGCGCGTGCTCGCCTTCGGCCTGGTCGTCTACACGGTCGGCTGCGTGCTCTCGCTGTGCGCGCCGAATCTCGAGACCTTCGTGTTCGCGCGCTGCCTGCAAGGCTTCGGGATCGCCGCCACCAATCTGCTCGCGAAAGCGATCATCACGGATTCGTTCACGGGTAGCGCGCTCATGCACGCGTTCACCTACATGTCGATCACCTGGGGACTCGCACCGATCGTCGCGCCCGTGATTGGCGCGCACTTGCAGGAATGGTTCGACTGGCAGGCGTGCCTGATCTTCCTGCTGATCTATTCGATCGTGATGTGGGCGCTGCTCTGGCGTTACCAGGAAACTTTGCGTCAGCCCGTGCAGCTCGAAGTACGCACGCTCGTTTCGAATGCGGGCAAGGTGCTCGCGAGCCCCGTGTTTCAAAGCTGCTTTCTCGCGCAGGGCCTGTGCTATTCGATCCTGCTCGTGTTCAACGTGGTCGGGCCGTTCATGGTGTTGAGCACGCTGCACAAGCCGCCCACTTACTTCGGCTATCTCGCGCTCGGCATCGGCTTCATGTATTTCCTCGGCGGCCTCTCGAACCGTCTGCACGGCCCGCTCGCGCCCACGCCCGAGCAGCGCCTGCGCTGGGGCTCGCACGCGATGGCGGGCGCGGCGGTGGTGATGCTCGCGCTGGCGCTCGTGGTGGGTCTGCGCGTGTGGACGCTCGCCATGCCCGTGCTGTTCATGGGCTTCTGCGCGGGCGCGATGTACCCCACGTTCATGGCGAAGGGCAACTCGCTGTTCCCGCATATCGCGGGACTCACGAGCGCGATCCTCGGCTGCGCGCTGCTGCTGGTTTCATCGGCGATGATGGGGTTGGCGGGCTTTGTCTCCGTGCACGTGCTCACGCCGCTCGCGATGTTTTTCGTGCTGCTCGGCTTCACCGTGGTCGCGATGACGAAGAAGCTGCTGCGCCATCTGGCCCAGCTCGAAGCCGCGCCCGCCGTGGCCGCTTGCAACGGCGAGGCGGCCTGAAGTACGCGAAGCCGGAGCGCCGGATCGCCGGATCGCCGGAACGCTCAAAAAGTCTCAACACCCGTTTCCGCGTGAACCGGCGCCGACCCCAAGAAATAACCGCCAACGCGCCGCGCCAGACACTCACCGAATTGCGCGCGCCACGTCCTGCAACTGCGTGAACGCACGGTATCGCGCATCGTGCGTGGCGACGGTTTCACCGGTCGCGGGCGCATAGGTCTTGTCGATCTGCGACATCGCGGCCATGGCGCTGCGCACATCGGCATACAGACCGCCCGCCACGCCGCCCAGCATCGCCGCGCCCAGCAGCACGGGTTCCTCGGCGGCGGTCGCGAGCACGGGCTTCCCGGTGGCGTCGGCGAGCAGCTGACGCACGAGATCCTGGCGCCCCGCGCCGCCGCTAATCACGATCTGCTCGATGGACGCACCCGCGCGCGCCTGCACGTCGATGATCTGGCGCAGCCCGTAGCCGATACTCGCGATCCCCGCCACGTAGAGCGCGACGAGGCTCGCGAGATCCGTTTCCATGCCGAGCCCGGCGATCACGGCGCGCGCATGCGGGTCGGCGAACGGCGCGCGATTGCCGAGAAATTCGGGCACCACGTGCAGCCCCTGGGTCAGATCGATGGCACCGGACAGGCCCCCGGTGCCCGCGGCTTCGGCGGCGAGCGCCGCCAGCATCGCGGGCAGCGACTGCCCCGCCTGCGCCGCGCGCTGCGCCGCTTCGCCCGCGTACGGGTGCATCGCCACGAGCCGGTCGATGGCCGCGCCCGCCACGGATTGACCGCCCTCGTTGAGCCAGGCTTGCGGCACCATCGCCGAGAAATACGGCCCCCAGACGCCCGGCACGAACACGGGATCGCGCGTGGTCGTCATGGTGCACGACGAGGTGCCGAACACGTAGGCGAGACTCGCCTCCGGGTCACCCTGCGCGCCCACCGTGCCGATCCCGCCCGCATGCGCGTCGATCACGCCCGTGGCGACCGGCGTGCCCGCGCGCAGGCCGAGTTGCGCGGCGGCTTCGGGCGTCAGGCCCTGGCCGAGCGGCGTGCCCGGCTCGACGATGCGCTGGCCGATGCGCGCGAAGTCTTCGTCGGCCAACACACCGAGGCCCACAGTGCGGAAATAGCTTTCGTCCCAGCGCTGTTCGTGCGCGAGATAGGTCCACTTGCAGGTGACCGTGCAGGTCGAGCGCGCGAGGTCGCCGCTCGCGCGCCACGTGAGGTAATCGGTCAGGTCGAAGAATTGCCACGCCGCTTCGAACGTGGCGGGCCGGTTTTCCTGGAGCCACAGCAGCTTGGGGGTTTCCATCTCCGGCGAAATCTTGCCGCCCACGTAGCGCAGCACCGGGTGATGCGTGGCGTTGATGCGGTCCGCCTGATCCAGCGCGCGATGATCCATCCACACGATGATGTCGCGCTCCGCGTTCTCCGAAGGGCCGACCGCGAGCGGCGTGCCGCCCGCGCCGAGCACGACCAGCGAACAGGTGGCGTCGAAGCCAATGCCGGCCACGTCTTCAGGCGCGACCTTCGCCTGCGCGAGCGCGTCCTTGACCGCGTCGCACACGGCGCGCCAGATCTCCGTGCTCGACTGCTCGACCATCGCACCGCTTTCATGGAACACGGTGATGTCGCGTTTGGCCGCGCCCGCCATGCGTCCCGCGGCGTCGAAAATGCCCGCGCGGGCACTGCCCGTGCCCACGTCCACGCCGATCGCGTATTGCGCGCGGCCTTGCTGTTGAGTTGTCATGGCGTCCCGGTAGGTGTCTTCATGGCTGATCGCCCGTGTAGGGTAATCGCGTTCACAGATCGACGCTATTCGGCAGAATCACGAGATCGCGTATGGTCACGTTGCGCGGGCGCGTGAGCATGAACACCACGGCCTCGGCCACTTCCTGCGGCTGCATCAGGCTGCCTTGCGCGAGCGCTTCGTCCATCTTCGCTTTCGGCCAGTCGTCGAGCAGCGCCGTGACCACCGGCCCGGGCAACACCGCGCCCACGCGCACGCCGTGCTTCGCGACCTGGCGGCGCGTGGTGTGCATGAACGCCTGCACCGCGAACTTGGACGCCGTGTACACCGGCTCCCACACCACCGGCACCACGCCCGCCACCGAACTCGTGAACAGAATGTCGCCCGACTTCTGCGCGACCATGTGCGGCAGCACGGCTCGCACGGAGCGGAACGCCGCGTTGATGTTGAGGTTCAGCATGCGGTCCCAGTCGTCGGGATTGCCGTTCACGACTTCGCCGCCAATATAGGCGCCCGCGTTCGCGTGAAAGATGTCGAGACCGCCCGCGAGGTCGAGAATGCGCGGCAGCATGGTGGCGAAATCGGCGGGTCTCAGCAGGTCCATGGCAAGCCCGAACGCGTTCGGGCCGAGTTCCTGGCAGCACTGGGCGAGACGGTCTTCGGCGCGATCGATCAGCACGACCTTCACGCCTTCGCCGATGAGCGCGCGCGCGCAGGCCAGCCCGATACCCGAGGCCGCGCCCGTGATGGCGGCCACCTTGCCGTTGATGGATTCAGACATGAATGAGGCTCCTCACAGGATCAAGCGTCGAAGAAATAAGGATCGAAGGAATAAGGATCCGACTCATGCGCGGCCGTGCGAAACCCGCGACTGGCGCGCGAGCGAGTCGACAATCACGGCAATCGCCAGCACGGCGCCCGTGATCATGAAACGCAGCGAAGAAGAAAGATTGAGCAGCGTGAGGCCGCTCGCGATCGACTGGATCACGATGATGCCGAGCACCGCCGACCACGCGCTGCCGCGCCCGCCGAACAGGCTCGTGCCGCCGATCACGGCCGCCGCGATGGCATTGAGATTGACGTCGCCGGTGCCCGCCTGCTGGCTCGCCGAAGCGAGCCGCGCCGCCGTGAGCACGCCGCCGAGCGCGGCGAGACCCGCGCATAGCACGAAGGCGCTCGTGTAGATCGCGCCGACCTTGATGCCCGCGCGGCGGGCCGCTTCGTGATTGCCGCCCACGGCGTTCATCGAGCGGCCCCAGCGCGTGCGCGTGAGCGCGTATTGCATGACGACGGCGAGCAGGAGGAAGAGGCCGAACATGAGCGGCACGCCGCGCCCCTGGTTCAGGTAAGCGACCACGATCTCCAGAAATACGGTAATGGCCGCCGCGCGCGTGACGAGGCTCGCGACCGAAGGCGCCGAAAGGCGCGCCGCGTGCCGGCGCGCGCGCGTGCGCATGCCGAGCAGCAACACCACCGCGCCCGGCAACAGCGCGAGGAGGTGCGAGACCGGCGCCGGCATCACCATCAACTGGCCGAAATTGACGATGGTGGAGCCGTACGGCAGGTTGATCGAGCCCGTCGAGCCGAGCACGTACAGTTGCATGCCGAGGATCGCGAGCAGGCCCGCGAGCGTCGAGACGAAACTCGGCATGCCGATCCAGTTGAGCAGCAGCGCGTAGAGTGCGCCGATCGCCGCGCCCACCACGATGGCCGCGGCAATGGCGAGCAGCACCGGCCAGCCTTCGTTGACCCAGAGCGTGCCGACCATCGCCGAGGCGAAGCCGCTCATGGAGCCCACCGAAAGATCGATTTGCCCGACCAGCAACACGCAGACGATGCCGAGCGAGATCACGCCCACGGTCGAGCAGTCGAACAGCATGTTGACGAGATTGTCGGCGGAAAGAAACACCGGGTTCAGGCTCGTGAACACGGTCCAGATAATGACGAGACCGGCGATCACGGGCAGCGAGCCGAGATCGCCCGAACGCACGCGATCGACGAAGGCCGAAACCGTTTCGCCGATCCCGCTCGCGTGCTTCACGCGCACGTCGCTGCGGTCGAGCAGCGTGGGCGGCGACGACGCGGTCTCGCGTTCGGGGTCGGGATGAGTGTGATTGCTCATGATCGTGCCTTTCATTGAAGGTCCTGTTGTTGCGAAGGCGCGGGGGCTTGCGCCTGGGTCTGCGCCGATGCCTGCGACTCCCGCCGCCCCGCGCGCCGCGACACGGCGTTCTCGGTTGCGCCCGTAATGGCCGCCACGAGTTCCGCGTTCGACGAGTCGGGATAGAACACGCCGTTGTTGCGGCCGAGGCGCAGCACGACGATGCGGTCGGCCACGGCGCGCACGTCCTCCATGTTGTGGCTGATCATGATCACGGCGTGCCCGCGGTCGCGCACGCGCTCGATCAGGTTCAGCACCTCGGCGGTTTGCGCCACGCCGAGTGCGGCGGTCGGTTCGTCGAGCATGATGAGCTTGGGGTCGAGCAGCAGCGACCGCGCGATCGCCACGGTCTGACGCTGGCCGCCCGACAGCGACGCCACCACGTCGCGCACGCTGGGAATGCGCGCGGAAAGCTCGTTGAGCAGCGTCCACGCCTTCACTTCCATGGTCACTTCGTCGAGCCGGTACGGGCTCAGTTCGCGGCCGAGGAAGATATTGGCGACAACGTCGAGGTTCTCGCACAGCGCGAGGTCCTGAAACACGGTGGCGATACCGAGATCGAGTGCCGCGCCCGGATCGGAGAGCGAGACCTCCTTGCCGCCGAACGTGATGGTGCCGGAACTCGGCTGGTGCACGCCCGCGAGGATCTTCACGAGCGTGGACTTGCCCGCGCCGTTGTCGCCCACAAGCGCGACGACTTCGCCGGCGCGCACGTCGAGTTCGATGTCGGTGAGCGCCGAGACCGCGCCGAAGTGTTTGGACACGCCGCGCAGGCTCAGCACGAGTTCGCCGCTTTTCGCGCGGGCTTGCGTGGGCGCCGGGGTGATGGCGGGCGCGGTAGAGGGTGCGCTGGGCTCAGTCATGGAATGGGTACCTCTTCATCGTGTCGTACGAAATGCGCGGGACCCGGCGGCGCGCACGCGCGCCGGTTCCCGCCTGTGGCAAGCCGCTTCGCGCTTATTAGTTGGCAATGCCGAGTTTCTTGCAACCGTCCGCGTAACGTCCCGTGCACAGGTCCTTCGCGCTCGCGAAACCCTTGTCGATCACTTCGGCCTTGATGTTCTGCTGCGTGATGACGGCCGGCTTGAAGAGTTGCGTGGGCGTCTTGAACAACGTGGTTTCGCCCTTCACCGGCTGATTGCTGAGAAAGCCCACGGCCACTTTGGCCGCCGCGCCCGCGACGATCTCGCTGGGCTTCAGAATGGTGTTGTACTGATCGCCC
Source organism: Paraburkholderia acidisoli (assembly GCF_009789675.1). NCBI lineage: Bacteria > Pseudomonadati > Pseudomonadota > Betaproteobacteria > Burkholderiales > Burkholderiaceae > Paraburkholderia > Paraburkholderia acidisoli. Next base: position 880,410 of record NZ_CP046916.1, read on the forward strand.
GCAATGATCAGTTGCAGGCCCGCCGTGGTCGCGTCGTTGCCGGTCACGGGCGGCACGGGATTCACGCCAGCCGCCTTGAACGCGGCCACGGTGCCGCCGGCCGTGCCGTCGTTGGCGGCCACCACGCCCACGATCTGCGTGGAAAAGCGCGTGATCTGGCCGCTCACCCATTGCTGCGCCTTGGGCGGCGCCCATTCGGGCGTGTCGTATTCGGCGAGCGTCTTGTAGCCGCTGCCTTCGAGCCCTTCGTGAATGCCCTTCTTGATGAGCCCGGCCGCCGCGTCGGTGGGCGAGCCGTTGACTTCGAGCACGCCGCCCTTGCTCGCCGCCACGCCGCTCGACTTCAGATGCTGCACGAGCGACTGCGCGATGGACTTGCCGATGTCTTCGTTGTCGAATGAAACGTAATAGTCGGCGGGCGTGGACGGCACCGGGCGGTCATAGGCGATCACCTTCACGCCGCGCCCCTGCGCCATGTGCACGAGCGAAGCGGCCGCCGTGGAATCGACGGGATCGAGCACGATGACCTTGGCGCCCTGCGCGATCACCGAATTGAATTGCTGCTGCTGTTGCGAGGCGTCGGCGTTGGCGTTCTGGTACAGCACCTTGCAGTCGGGGCAGAGCTTGCTCATCTCGGCCTTGAAGCCGGGAAAGTCGTGCTGCTCGTAGCGCGTGGACGCCTGGTCGGGCATCAGGAACGCCACCGTGCCGCTCGGCGCGGCATGGGCCGTCATCGCGCAGGCGAGGCCGAGCGCCACGGCGGCGATGAGCTGCGTGCGCAGCGGGGTCGTGAGTCGGTTCATCGTGTGTCTCCGTTTATTGATTGGATGTGTCGAATGCCGGCGTTGCGCGGATGTGCGTATCCCGCGCCGAGCGGGCTGCAAGGCACTGCGTTTGAAACAGCGATAAAGGACGATAAAACCGCGTCAGCCGAACGCCGGCACGCCCTGCGCGGCGGAATGGGGGAAGTCCGTGCCCGCGTCCGTGCTTACGGCTTCCGCGCTGGCGGCGTTCAGGCGCTGGTACGCGCGCCATCGCGTGGGTGACATCTCCTTGAGCAGGAGGAACTGGCGGTTGAAGTTGGAGAGATTATTGAAACCGACCTGGTAACAAATGTCGGTGATACTGACCTCGCCCGACATCAACAACTGGCACGCGAGATTGATGCGCAACCGGTTCACGTAGCGCACGAACGACACGCCCGTATGCCGCCGGAAGTAGCGCGAAAACGCACTCACGCTTTGGCCCGCGAGCGCCGCGAGTTCGGTTTCGCGCAATTCCTGCGAGAGATTCTTGCCGATGAACGCCAGCACGTGATTGATGCGCGTGCCCGCGTAACGCGCGGGATCGGCGCGATAGGCGTCGCTCGCGAGCATCGTGGGCTCCGCGCTTTGCACCAGCAACTCGAGCAGCGCGATGAAGAGCGTGATGCGGCGCATGCCTTGCGCGTTGAGCATTTCGCGCAGGACGGGTTCGGCGGCCGCGCCCGTTTCGGGCGTGAACAGCAGGCCCCAGCGCGAGGCGTCGAGCAGCGGCGCCACGCGGCGGAACTCCGGAAACACTTCCGTGGCGCGCGCGATGAACGCCGAATCGAATTGCAGCACGAGGCAGCGCTCGTCCACCTGCTCGCCGGGCGTGACGCTGCTCACCCAGTTGTGCGGCAGGTTCGAACCAACCATCACGAGATTGCCGGGCGCGAAACTGCCGATATAGTCGCCCACGAAATACTTGCCCGTGGTCGCCGTGATCAGATGAATTTCGTACTCCGGATGAAAGTGCCAGCGCACCGTGCGATACGGATAACCGTGCGACCACACCTTGAACGACTCGTCGCGCGGCACGGCCACGAGTTCGAGATCGGGCTGTGCCAGCCGCACGCGGCGCAGGCCGTCTACGCGCTCGCGCGGCGCGACCTCGTGCGTGCCCGCCGCTGCGCTGCCCTGCTCGATCTCCATGGTCTGCATCCCGCCTCCTCGTCCCGCACCGGTTGTTGTTCTTGTGTGGCGCCGCGTGCCTGCCTGCTTGCCTGTTCGTCCGCCGACGAAACGACGCCTTGCCATAAGCTGAAAATTACCCGTCGCGCACCGCGATCACCACTGAAAATCAGACCGCGGACTGATACTTTTTTGCATTCGGGTGAACCCTGGCGCGGTGCGATGTCAACTTTTGTGCAAGGCAGCAGCCTGTCAACCACGCTTGCAGAAGCCATACCCCATCAGTCCCCGCAATCGCGCGCAGCCGGGTCGGGCTGGTAGCGCTCGAGCCAGTAGGCGTACTGCGCGGGCAGCACCCACGAAGGTTTCTCGAGCTTCAAATGCTGCGCGGCGCGATACGGGTAATGCGGGTCGGCGAGATGCGCGCGGCCGATCATCGCCAGATCCATCTGCTGCGCGGCCACCACGCGCTCGGCCACGCGCGGAATATCCACGCCCCACGACGACGCCACCGGCACATGCGCATCGCGCCGCACCTGCTCCGCAATGGGCGCGAGAAACGCCGGTCCCCACGGAATCTTCGCGCCGGGAATCGAAAATCCCACGCTCACGTTGAGCAAGTCGAGCCCTTCGGCGCGCAGCGCGCGCGTGAGTTCGATGGATTCGCGCAGCGTCTCCTCGTCGCGGCCGTCGTATTCGATCACGCCGAAACGCGCGGTGAGCGGCAAATGTTCCGGCCACACGTCGCCCACGGCGGCGAGCGTTTCCACGAGAAAGCGGCCGCGATTTTCGAGGCTGCCGCCGTAAGCGTCCGTGCGATCGTTCGAATGCGTCGAGAAGAAACTCTGCGCGAGATAGCCGTGCGCGTAATGCAGTTCGAGCCATTCGAAACCGCAGGCACGCGCGCGGCGCGCGGCATCGACGAAAGCCTGTCTGACGCGCGCGATGTCGTCGAGCGTCATCGAGCGGGGCACACGCGGCAGGTTCGCGCCGAACGCGATGGCCGAGGGCGCGATGGGCTGCCACGCGCGCGGGTCGCGCTCGGGAAGATGGTCGTCGCCTTCCCACGGACGATTCGCGCTGGCCTTGCGCCCCGCGTGCGCGATCTGGATGCCGGGCACCGCGCCCGCCGCCTTGATCGACGCGGCAATGCGCGCCATGCCTTCGGCCTGCGCGTCGTTCCACAAGCCCGTGCAGTACGGTGTGATGCGGCCTTCGGGCGCGACCGCCGTGGCCTCGACGATCACGAGTCCCGCGCCGCCGCGCGCGAGCGCCGGATAGTGCGCCCAGTGCCAGTCGTTGGTGACGCCGTCGACGGCGCTGTACTGACACATTGGCGGCACGGCGATGCGGTTGCGCAGCGTCACGTCCTTGAGTTTGAAGGGGCTGAACAGGGCAGACATCGTGCGACTCCTCGGTGGGGAATCGCTTCACCTTAGGTGAATTTTTCGCGGCGCGGCGGCGGCATGCAGCGTGCGAAACACGCGACGAAAACGACTGCGAACGTTGCCGTTTCGTACGCGGTTCGCTTCGGCAAAACCTCGGGCGAAAACGCTACTTCACGCCTGTTTCACGCCCAGATCGCGCCACATCGCTGCCGTGATGCGCTGACGCGTCTTGCCGTAGTCGCGCCAGGGATCGTTGCGCTGCGCGTCCAGCCGCTCATGCAGATTGGCGATATTCCACTGATCGCCGCGCGTGACCGTTTGCAGTTCGTCCCACGCGATCGGCACGGAAACGCCCAGGCCCGGCCGCGCGCGCGGCGCGAACGCGGCGATCGTGCTGGCGCCGCGCCCGTTGCGCAGGTAGTCGACGAAAATGCGGCCTTTGCGATTCTGCGGCCCCGACTTCGCGCTGAAGCGGTCGGGCAACGTGCCCGCCATATGACTCGCCACGGCATGCGCGAAATCCTTCGCTTCGTCCCAGCCCGCATGACGCGTGAGCGGCACGACCACGTGCAGGCCCTTGCCGCCGCTCGTCTTGCACCACGAACGCAGCCCGAGCGCGTCGAGCAGTTCGCGCGTGAGTTGCGCCGCCTCGATCATGCGCTCCCAGCCCAGCGTGGGATCGGGGTCGAGGTCGAACACGAGGCGATCGGGCTTTTCGATGCTCGTGACGAGCGCGTTCCACGTGTGCAGTTCGATCGTGTCCATTTGCGCGGCGCCCACGAGCGCCTTGACCGAGTCGAGCGTGAGCAGCGGCTCGTGGCCGGGGTCGAGGTCGGCGTGCTGCGTGGCGTGCGGAATTTGCAGTTTCGTCGCGTGCTTCTGGAAAAACAGTTCGCCGCCCACGCCTTTCGGCGTACGCGCGAGCGCAACCGGACGCTGCTTCAAATGCGGCAGCAGCCACGGCGTGATCCACTCGAAGTATTCGACGAGGTCGATCTTGCGCAGGCCGCTTTGCTCGTCCATCACGCGGTCGGGGTTGCTGATGCGCACGCCGCCAACCTGCGTTTCGCCGCGCGATGCTTTCGACTTCATCGTTACGGATTCCGAAGCACGGCCTCGGGCTCCGGACGAGGTGGCTTTCGCCGATACGGCTTTCGAAGCAGCCGTCGACCTTTCCGTTTGCTGTTCGCGCACGATGTTCTCCGCTGGCTTGTCGGTTCGCAAACCGATAAACGACGCATGACGCACCACGCCCGCACTCGTCCACGTCTTGAAGCGCACCTCGGCCACGAGTTGCGGTTGGACCCAATGCACGCGGGCGCGGGTTTCGGCGGCCGGTACGGCGGCGAACGGCGAGGCCTTGCTTGCGCGCGCCTTCAGGTCCTTCGCCATCGACTTGAGCCGCGCGTTGTCGAATCCCGTGCCGACCTTGCCCGCGTATTGCAAGGCGCCCTGCTCGTCGTACACGCCGAGCAGCAGCGCGCCGAAGCCTTCGCGGCTGCCCGCCGGGTCCGTATAGCCGCCGATCACGAATTCCTGCCGTTGCGTGCAGCGCAGCTTGAGCCACGCCGAACTCCGCGTGGACGTGTAGCGGCTGTCGCGCCGCTTCGCCACGAGGCCTTCGAGCTTCGCTTCGCAGGCGGCGGCGAGCAGCGTTTCCGGATCGCCCTCGAACGCTTCGGAGAAGCGCAAGGCGTCGTCCGTATGGCGGGCGAGCACCGCTTCGAGCGCGCTACGGCGCGCTTCGAGCGGCGCGGCGCGCAAATCCATGCCGTCGAGCCATGGCGCGTCGAACAGCCAGAACGTGATGGCGTCGGGGCTGCCTGCGTCGAAGGCGTTTTGCAGCGCCTGGAAGTCGGGCACGCCGGACGCGTCGAGCACGACGGCCTCGCCGTCGAGCCACGCTTTGTCGACGTCGAGCGCGCGCAGCGCCTGCACCTGGCGCGGGAATTTGGCGGTCCAGTCGTTGCCCGTGCGCGTATAGATGCGCACGTCGCCCTCGCCGCGTGCGCTGCGGTCGATGCGCGCCAGCACGCGATAGCCGTCGTATTTGAGCTCGTAGAGCCAGTCTTCGCCTTGCGGCGGCGCTTCGGCGGGCGTGGCGAGTTCCGGCGCGAGCGTCGCGGGGAGCGCCGCGCGTCTGGCGCCTTCGATCGCCTTGGCGCCGCGCGCTTTCGGACCGCCCACGGCCTTGCGCGCCGCCGTGCCGCGTGCCGTTGCGGTCGCGTCGGCGGCTTTCGCCACGCGCGCCTCCGCCTTCGGAGTCGCGCCATTGGCGTCATTGGCGCCCTTTGCGGCGGACGCGGCACGCGTGCCCCCCGACGATTTCGAAGTTTTCGCCGTCGCGCGCGCTTTCTTGTTCGGCGCATGCTCCGCTCGATCGTCGATCACCTTGTAGTCGTCCTCGCTTCTGGCATCCGCGTCGCGATGCTTGATCAGCAGCCACGTGTCCTGCTTACCGCTCTTCATCGAACTGCGCACGAGCGCCCAGCTGCCGTGCAACTTGTCGCCATCGAGCGTGAATTTGAGCCGGCCTTGCGCATAGGCGTCGCGCGCGGCGCGCATGCCGCCTTCGGGATGCCACACGCCGTGGTCCCAGATATCGACCGTGCCCGCGCCATAACTCCCCGCCGGAATACGCCCTTCGAACGAACCATATTCCAGCGGATGATCCTCCACGTGCACGGCGAGCCGCTTGACCGTGGGATCGAGACTCGGCCCTTTCGGCACCGCCCACGACTTGAGCGTGCCGTCGAGTTCGAGCCTGAAATCGTAGTGCAGATGACTCGCGTCGTGCCGCTGGATCACGAACGCGGCGCTGTCCTTATCTTTGCGGGCGCGGCTGGGCGCCCCGCGACGCGCGCTGCTGCGTGCGGGCGGGTGCGCGTGCTGGCCGCGCGGCTCCGGCGTTTCGTCGAAGCGCCGCTTCGATTCATACTGTTCGAGCTTGTGCTTCATCGCGCCTCTCCGTCAGACACCGCGAGCCCGGTTCATGCTGCTTTGCGGCCGCGCTTCGAAGCGGGTTTCGTGCGCGCGGTTTCGCGTGTTGCTTCGCGCGGCGCCGCGTCGTCCTTCGAGTCGCTCCTTGTGCCGCCCTTCGCGCCGTCCTTCGACTCGTCGCTCGACGCGCCGCGCGTGCTGCCCTTGCGCTGCCCCAGGCTGCGCTTGAGCAGATCCGACAGATCGACGATATCGGCGCTGCGGCGCGCGGGTTCGGCACGCTCGACCGGCGCGATCTCATGCGCCTTGCCTTCGTTCGCCTTGCGTTCGGCCAGTTCCAGGATCGCGTCGCGATACGTGTCGCGATACGCCTCGGGATCCCACTCGGTGCTCATATCGTCGATGAGCTTTTTCGCCATGTTCAGCTCGCCCGCGCTCACGCCCGCCGCCTTCGCGCTCTTCGGCAAACCCTGGATCTCGTCCATGTCGCGCACTTCGGTCGACCAGCGCAAGGTTTGCAGCGCGAGCGCGGGACCGGCCGCCACCAGCGCCGCGAGATGCTGCCGGCTGTGCAGCACGACGTTCGCAATGCCGATCTTGCCGCTCGCCGCGAGCGCGTCGCGCAACAGCGCGTAGGTCTTGCCCGCGCGCTTGTCGGGCGCGAGCCAGTACGGGGTATCGAGGTAAAGAAACGAGACCTGCGCCGCTTCCACGAAGCCGAGAATATCCACGGTCTGGGTCTGCTCGGGACTCGCCGCGTCGATTTCCTCGTCGGACATCACCACGAACTCGCCCTTCTCGTACTCGTAGCCGCGCACGATGTCGTCGCGTTTGACCGGCTTGCCGGTGCGCTTGTTGATCTGCTGATACCCCACCGGGTCGAGCGAGCGCTTGTCGAGCAGATGAAAGCCCGTGCGCTCGCTTTGGGTGGCGGGAAATACCTCGACCGGCACATAGACCAGTCCGAAACTGATGGCGCCTTTCCAGATCGCGCGCGGCATGATGGACTCTCCTCGCATTGGGAACGCGTACGGTATAGCCGGCCTGTCGAGCAATCGCAATGCCCGCAGCGGCGCGGCTTTGCGCGGATTCCGCAGACGAAACTCACCGCCTGAAACCCGCCTCGCGGCGAAAAAGGGCCGCACCGCGCCTGGCCGTGGCACTGTTTTTTGCGCAACGGGAATACGCAATGCTGAGCCATGGGGGAAGCGCCACGCGGCGCGCCGCTATCGTCAAGCGCGGCGCGTAGGGCGGGTGCGATGGCCACAGCCAAGGGAGGCACGAGCATGCCGGACGATGGCGCACCCGCGCTCAACGTCGAAGACGTCCTCATTACCGAACTGCTGGCGAGCCGCCCCAATCGTCTGCCTGACTACCAGGGCGAAAGCGGCGCGCTCTCCACGCTCGCACTGGAGATGGCGCGCAATCCTTCCGGCGTCCTGCACAAGGTCGCCGACTATGCGCGCGTGCTGTGCGGCGCGGAATCGGCTGGCGTGAGCGTGCTCGAACGCTATGCGGGAGAGCCCGTGGTGCGCTGGTGCGCCACGTCGGGCCGCTATGCCGCCCATCTCGACCGCGCGCTGCCGATCGACGGCTGCGCCTGCGGCGCCGTTGCGCAGCGCAATGCGCTGCTGTTGTTCGAGCGCCCCGAGCGCTGCTTTGCGATGTACGAAACCATCGGCCCGGCCATTCACGAGGCGCTGCACGTGCCGTGGATCATCAACGGCCAGGTGGTCGGCACGGTCTGGGTGCTCTCGCACGACACCGACAAGCATTTCGACGCGGAAGACGCGCGGCTGCTGCAAAGCCTCGCGTCGAGCGCATGTGCGGCGTTCCAGATGACGCGCGCGATGAGCGACGCGCGCGACGCCGGCCAGAACCTCGCCGAGCAGGTTGCATCCCGCACGCGTTCGCTGCAGGACATCAATGCCCGTTTGCGCGACGAGTCCAAGCAGCGCAAGGACGCCGAACACGCCTTGCACGAAAGCGAGGCGCGCTTGCAGGCGGCCGTCTCGATCGAAACCGTGGGCGTACTGTTCTTCAACCTGGACGGCACGATGGCCGACGCCAACGACGCCTTCGAGCAGATGAGCGGCTACACCCGCGCCGACCTGCGCGCCGCCGCGCGCACGCCGGCCCCGCGCGATCCGCTGCGCGAAGCCCACAATCCGGTTCGCAACCCCGTCCGCAACCCGGCCCGCGTGCCGCTCGACGCGCTCGGCGTGACGACGCGCGCCGTCAACGATCTCGCCACCGCCGGCCGCACCCAGCCCTACGAGCGCGAACTCGTGCGCAAGGACGGCACGCACTGGTGGGGCCTCTTCGCGCCCACGCGCCTCTCGGGCGCGGGCATGGAGTCGAAGTGCGCGGAATTCGTGCTCGACATCACCGAGCGGCGGCGCGTGGAGACGGAATGCATGGAGAGCGAGGAGCGTTTTCGCGCGCTCGTGGAAGGCTTTGCCCAGGCCGTGTGGGAAACCGACGCGCGCGGCCAGACCGGCACGGCGTCGGCGAGCTGGTCCGCGTACACGGGGCAGCCGGTCGAGGAATGGCTCGGCGACGGCTGGATCGACGCCGTGCACCCGGAGGACCGCGAGTACGCCCTGCGCAACTGGAAGGAATCCGTGGCCATGCAACGGGTGGTGAACGCCGAGTTCCGCCTGCACACGGCCACCGGCGGCTGGCGCTGGACCAACCTGCGCGCCGCGCCGCTCTGGAACGCCGACGGCAGCGTGCGCAAGTGGGTGGGCATGAACATCGACATCGACGACCGGCGTGGCGCGCAGGAAGCGCTACGCGAAAGCGAGGCGCGTTTTCGCGCGCTCGCCGACGCGTCGCCCGCGCTGATCTGGCAGATCGACACGCTCGGCAATACCGTCTACCTGAACCAGCGCTATCTCGCGGCCATCGGCCTCACCCCCGACGAACTCCTGCTCACGGCGTGGCACGCGATCGTGCATCCGCTGGACCTGCCGAGCTTTCTCACGAGTCTGCAGGCCGCGCAGCGCGAACAGAGCGCGTTTCAGAGCCGTATCCGCATCAAGGTGAAGGACGATAGCTGGCATTGGTTCGAGACCGGTTGCGCGCCGTGGTTTTCGTCCAGCGGCGAATACCGCGGCCACGTGGGTGTCTCCATCGACATCAGCGAGGCCGTGCGTGCCGAAGACGCGCTCAAGGAAGCGGACCGCCGCAAGGACGAATTCCTCGCCACGCTCGCCCACGAGTTGCGCAACCCGCTCGCGCCCATTGCCAACGCCTTGCACCTGCTGCGGCGCGACGACATGCCCGGCCAGTCGCAGCCGATCCTCGCCATGCTCGACCGCCAGGTGCATCACATGGTGCGGTTGATCGACGATCTGATGGAGGTTTCGCGCATCACGCGCGGCAAGATCGGGCTCATCAAGGCGCCGGTTTCGCTCGCGGAGATCATCGACAACGCGCTGGAGACGAGCCGCCCCGTGATCGATCAGGTCCGCCACGAACTCACGGTGACGATGCCCGAGACGCCGCTCATGCTCGACGCCGACCGCACGCGGCTCACCCAGGTATTCACGAACCTGCTCAACAACGCCGCGCGCTACACCGACGCGGGCGGCGCGATTCGGGTGAGCGCGCAACGCGAGGGCGAGTGGGCCGTGATCGTCTTGCGCGACACGGGTATCGGCATGTCGACGGAGCAGATCGACAAGGCATTCGAGATGTTCGCGCAAGGGCAGCGCCCCTCCGCGCGCGGTCAGGGCGGCCTCGGGATTGGCCTGACGATGGTGCGTCACCTCGTGCGCATGCACGGCGGTACGGTCGAAGCGGCCAGCGCCGGGCCCGGCAAGGGCAGCGCGTTCACGGTGCGCCTGCCGCTGCTCGCGCGCGGCGATCAGGCCGACATGGCCGATCAGGCCGCGCGGATGGCGAGCGGGCAGGTCGGCAGCGACCAGACGAGCGCCAGCGTGGCGGAACCGCTCTCGGGCAAACGCATTCTCGTGGTGGACGACAACCGCGACGCGGCCGATTCGCTCGCGATGGTGCTGCAAGGCGAAGGCGCCGACGTGCACGTGGCCTACGACGGCGCGGCCGCGCTCGCGGCACTCGAGGCTTCGTCGCCGCAATCCGAGCCGCAGGCCATCGTGCTCGACATCGGCATGCCGGGCATGGACGGCTATGCGATCGCGCGGACCATTCGTCAGAGCCGGCGCTTTCGCGGCGTGTTCATCGTCGCGCTCACGGGCTGGGGCCAGCATGCCGACCGCTTGCGCTCGCGCATGAGCGGCATCGACTCGCATCTCACCAAGCCTGTCGATTTCCCCGCGCTCATGGATCTGCTCGTTACGCATTGACGCTCGCCTCGCTCGACGCTCGCGCCGCATGTTAAAGAACCAACCGCCAGTGAGATCGACCGTGCGATGACGCGAAACGCCTCATGACATGTCATCGATGAAGGAATGAATTCGTCGGCGGATTTCGCGAATTGATTGCCCGTGCATCTATCCAGACAGGTGCGATTCGGGTATGTCGCGTGCTAGGCAGATTCGGCTGGCGAGACGCCATCGAGCGACTACAATAAATCGGAGTAGGTCAATCGGTAGGCCGTTGGGTGCCCGCAGTGAGTTCAATAGAAGTTCGGTAGTGAGACGGTGTCATTCCTGATCCGCTATTCACGCTATTCCGCTATTGGAGGCATGCCCATGACGTGCCTGAACGAAAGACTGATCGGCGCACTCCTGCTTATGCTGGGTGGATACGCTTACGCTGAAGGTCCTGCCGCCGCACTGCCCGAAACCATGACCGTTGCGAATATTGCAACCACGCCCATGGAAGTGGGCTCCTCCTTACCCGAGCCCACGGTTTATTTGCATCGGTACGAGATGCAATATCAGGCCAATCAAGCCAGTCAAACCGATCCCATGTTCGCGCAACTGGAAAACTTTTATAGCGCGCCCATCGGCAAAAACGAATTCGACTTCGAGCGCAAGGCGGCGGGGCAAAAAACCGCTCGCAACGCCGCTCCGGCCGCCGCGGCCAACGCGCTGCATATCGGGCCGTCCACCGCCCCGCAAATCTCCATCGTCCAGTTGCAGAACCAGACGCTCACGCTCGGCGCACAGCCGCAGCGGCGTCTTTCGTTGACAGTGGACGACTGGGTGTTTTCGGCCACGGCGCGGCTCGCCGTGCTCAAGTCGCACGACACCGGCGCGACGCTCACGGTGCGCAAGGGCTTTTAAGCTTTAAACGCAGGACAACGCCGCTAGACCGCGCTCACGGGTTGCGCGCGAACGCGAGCGCCTGTCCTTCGCGCGACGCCTGCGCGGCGTGATGAGCCGGGCCGGGCCGGTAGTAGTAGAAACCCTGCGCGTAGCGAATGCCGAGCCGGCACAGCATCTCGTGCTGTGCCTGGGTTTCCACGCCTTCGGCAATGATCTGCATGCCGAAATGACTCGCCACGGCCGCAATGCCCTTCATCAGCTGATCGCCGCGGCGTTCCAGTTGTTGCACGAACTGCCCGTCGATCTTCACGTAGTCGAACGGAAAGCGCGCGAGCAAGTCGAGATTGCTGTGATGGGTGCCGAAGTCGTCGATGGCGAACTGCACGCCGCGCGCCTTCAGCATTTCGAAAATCGCCTCGGTATGCGGGCGTTTTTCCAGCAGGAAGCGCTCGGTCACTTCGAGGATCAGCACGACGCCTTCGGGCAGGCGTTCCACCGCCGCGAGCACTTCGGCCACGAACGTCTTGCGCTCGAAGTCGGCGGGTGCAACGTTCACCGCCAGATGGAACGGGCGCACGCTGCTGTGTTTCGCGCTGGCCTGCGCGCCCTCTTCGCTCCCGCGTTCGAGCACGAAACGCGTGACGCGGCCCAGCAGGCGGCTCGCTTCGACATCGGCCATGAACACGGCCGGGCTGATTGCGCCGAACTTGGGATGCGTCCAGCGAATCAGCGCTTCCATGCCGGCCACGCGGCCCGTTTCGAGTTCGATCACGGGCTGGTACGCCACGTAGAACTGGCCGAGCCGGAGCCCGCGCTCGACCGCCGAGAGCAGGAGCCGGCGCGGCGCGAACGCGATCAGCCAGATCGCGCCCATCAGCAGGTCGATCAGGAGCGCCGCCGCGCCGAACATGAGGCAATACTTCCAGCGCGCTTCGTCGTAGGCGGCGCCCGGAAACGACACGCTCACGTCGAAGCCCCAGCGCTTCGAGACGGCGCGCGCGCCCGGCCGCCGCGTGGCGCGTTCGTCCGCGTCCCGGGCCGCCTGCGCCGAGGTCCACACGCCGCGATCGTCGAGCGTGCCCGCGCCCGGCACCGTGAGCGTCACGCGGTCGGCGCCATAGCGCACGCCATGCGCGAGCGCGTCGGCAATATAAGTCGATTCGATTACATAGAGCAGCCCGACCGAGGGGCCGGTGGGCACATAGAGCGGCAGCACCGGCACCGTGGGCTGCCACGGCGAACCGCCGATCAGGTTGATGGACGTGACGCCGGGGACTTGCGTGAAGAACGGCGCGAGCGTCATGTCGAGCGGGCCGAGCGCCGCCGAGCAATAGATACGGCCGTTCGCAACCAGATTAATGCCGCGCACATAGTTCACTCTCGTGCGCAGCACGGCGAAGCGGCGCGCCACGCTTTCGCAGGTTTCGCCGGGCAGCGCCGCGAGCGCGCCGCTTTGCGAGGACTGCACGCTGTCGAGCATGCGCCCGACCGCCGTGACCATGTCGCGCGCGATCAGGCCTTCGCGTTCGCGGATCGATTCGGTGCCCTCGCGCACGCCCGCCACGACGGCGAGCAGCAGCAGCGCGCCGGCACACGTAACCGTGGCGACGAGCGCCAGCGTCGGCATGAAGCCGGACAAGGGACGCTTGCGGATGGCAATACGTTCGGCACTGAGTGTCATGGATGGACGGTGTGGTGCGGCCGGCGCGCACGAGTCACCCGCGAATGCGTTCGCGCCGCCCGTGCCTCTCAACGCGCTGTCACAGCGCCGCTTTTTTGTATGACGGAAATGATACGTCAGCGCCCCTCTCGAATGACGATTTTTCCTACGCAATTGCAAGGTTTTTCGTCGGGAATGACATATGCGCAACGGCTACCCGAGCCATTTACGTTCTTTCCCCGATGACTTCTCAAGCGACGTTCTCCGACCGGCCCGCCATCGTCGAAACGACCCTGCCCGCGCGGCTCGACCGCCTGCCGTGGGGCCGCTTTCATTGGCTGATCGTGGTGGCGCTGGGCGTGACGTGGTTGCTCGATGGCCTCGAAGTCACGCTCGCGGGCGCGGTGGCGAGCGCGCTGAAAACCAGCCCGATGCTGCATTTCGACAACGCCCAGGTCGGGCTCGCGGGCAGCGCGTATATCGGCGGCGCGGTGCTGGGGGCGCTTGGCTTTGGCTGGCTCACGGACCGGCTGGGGCGCCGCAAGCTGTTTTTCATCACGCTCGCGGTGTATCTGCTCGCCACGGCGGCCACCTCGCTCTCGTGGAGCTTCGCGAGCTTCGTGGTGTTCCGCGCGATCACGGGCGCGGGCATCGGCGGCGAGTACGCGGCCATCAATTCCACGATTCAGGAGTTCACGCCCGCGCGCGTGCGTGGCTGGACCGACCTGAGTATCAACGGCACGTTCTGGGTGGGCGCGGGCATTGGCGCGGCGGGCTCGCTCGTGCTGCTCGACTCGCATTTCCTGCCCGCGGATTGGGGCTGGCGCTCCTGCTTTCTGATTGGCGCGGTGCTCGCGCTCGTGATTCTGCCGATGCGCCGCTGGATTCCCGAAAGCCCCCGCTGGCTGCTCACGCACGGCGAGCACGACGAGGCGCAGCGCATCGTGGAAGGCATCGAGGCGCGCTTTCGCGCGGAAGGCCACACGCTCGACGAACCGTCGCACCAGCCGCTGCGTTTGCATGCGCGCGACCACACGCCGCTCGGCGAAGTGCTGCACGCGATCTTCGTGACGCACCGGCGGCGCGCGCTGGTCGGGCTGGCGCTGATGACCGCGCAGGCGTTCTTCTACAACGCCATTTTCTTCACCTACGCGCTCGTGCTCACCGAGTTCTATCGCGTGCCGGGCGGTAGCGTGGGCTTGTATCTGCTGCCGTTCGCGCTCGGCAATTTTCTCGGACCGATTCTGCTCGGCCGCTTGTTCGACGTGATCGGGCGCCGCCGCATGATCGCCGCGACCTATGCGATATCCGGCGTGCTGCTCACCGTGAGCGGCTGGCTCTTCGCACAGGGCCTGCTCTCGGTGACGATGCAGACCGGCGCGTGGATGGTGATCTTCTTCTTTGCATCGGCGGCGGCGAGTTCCGCGTATCTCACGGTGAGCGAATCGTTTCCGCTCGAGATTCGCGCGCTCGCCATCGCGGTCTTCTACGCGTTCGGCACGGCGCTCGGCGGCATGATCGGCCCGGCGTTTTTCGGGCGCCTGATCGACACGCATCAGCGCGGCGCCGTGTTCACGGGCTATCTCGTGGGCTCGGCGCTCATGATCGGCGCGGCCGTCATCGCGGCCATCTGGGGCGTGGACGCCGAGCGCAAGTCGCTCGAAAGCGTCGCCGCACCGCTTTCGGCGGTGGACGACACGTGAATCGAGATCCCGTTCCGTATGACTTCGGCTGGCCTAGAACTTGTGCGTGATGCCCGTGAGCACCGCCAGCTGATTCGGCGTGGACGATGCCGACAAACCGTTGAGATTGGCCACGGCCGCCTGGCCGCTCGAATCCGTGCCCGAGGCATGCTGATACAAGCCGACCAGATACACCTGGGTGCGCTTCGAGAGAATATAGGTCGCGCCCAGATCGCCCTGCTGATAATTCACGCGATTCACGCCATAGCCGTGCGTGTAATCGTACGCGGCGCCCAGCAATAGCGAAGGCGTCACGAGATAGCGCAGATTGAGTTCGGCGTTATGGAATTTCGCGGCGCCGCTGTAGCCACGCGGGTTGAGGCTTGCGAACGCGCCGAGATCGCGGAACTGCGTATTCGTGTACACGGCGCCGAGCGTCACCGCGCCAAGCCGGTAGTTGCCGCCCAGCGCGACGATCTGCTCGCTGCCCGCCGATGCATAGCCGGAATACACGCGGCTCGCGGCCATGTTGCTCGCGGTGGCGCTAGACGTGGCGTTGTTGCCGAAGTACGAGAAGTTCGGATCTTCCACGTGCACGTAGGCCGCGCCCAGCGTGAGCGGACCGTGGGTATAGCCCGCGCCCAGCGACCAGATCGCGTTGCGGCTGAACTGTCCCGCCACGCCGCCGAAGCTGTAGAGACCGCTCACGCGCAGGCCGTTCCAGGTGGGCGTCGTGTACTTGACCGAACTGTTCGAGCGATAGTCGTTGTTGGTGTTGTCGAGGTCGCCGGGGTGGCCGCCCAGGTAGGTCGCCCATTGCGCGCCCGCGATCAGCGGCGTGACGAAATCCACCACGGCGTCGTACTGGCGGCCGAGCGTGAGCGTGCCCGCCTGCTTCGACGTGAGGCCCATATACGCTTGCCGGCCGAACAGATCGCCGCCTTGCTGGAAACCGCCCGTGCTCGACGAATAGCCGTTTTCGAGCAGGAACAACGCGCCCAGCCCGTTGCCGAGGTCCTCGTAACCGCGCAAGCCCCAGCGATTGCCGAGCACGTTGCTGCTGTTCATTTCCACCTGATGCTTGCCGCCCGCATTATTGGCGTAGACGAGCGCGGTGTCGATGGTGCCGTACAGCGTGACGCTCGATTGCGCATGCGCCGCGCCGGACAGCGTGGCGGCGGCAACCGCCACCAGGGCGGCAAGAGTCGTGGCGTGGGCGCGCAAAGGCGGCTTCCTCATGGGTTTTCCTCGTTTTATTTGGCACTCCGATTCATCGGCGCGATCGAGCAAGCGCGTGACGAACGCGGCGGCCGGATGGACCGGCGGGTGCCAGGGCTGGTCGATGCGAGAGTGTTGCGATTCCGGGGCCAGCCGGTCCAACAAGAAAAAAATTTCGCGCTGAAAAGATTTTGCTATCGATGGCGACGCCGCCTGCCGCGACGGCGCGCAATTTGACCAAAAATCCGACGCGTTATGATGCGGGGCTCGCCGTGTCTTTCGCCCTTGCGCACCATGAACATCCGCTTCCTCGAAACCTTTATCTGGCTGGCGCGTCTGCAGAACTTCCGTCTCACCGCGGAAAAGCTCCACACGACGCAGGCCGCCGTGTCGAGCCGTATCGCCTCGCTCGAGGAAAGCTTCGACGTGCGCCTGTTCGACCGCAACTCGCGCTCGGCCACGCTCACGCCCGCGGGGCGCAAGATGCTCGCGTACGCCGAGCGCATCGTCAATCTGGGCGAGGAAATGCGCCGCGAAGTGGAAGACGCGAGCGGCGACGGCGGGCTGATCCGTATCGGCGTGGTCGAGTCGATCGTGCACAGCTGGTTTCCCGCGCTCATGGCGCGCGTGCGCGAGCGCTTCCCGCATCTGGAAGTGGAGGTCACGAGCGACACCACGATCCATCTCGCGCAATTGCTGCGCGCCGACGCCGTGGACCTGATCCTGCAAACGCACGCGCTCAACGACCGCGAGTTCGCCGACCAGCCGCTCTGCGAATTCCCCATGCGCTGGGTCGCGAGCCCGTCGCTCGGCCTCTCGGGGCAGCCCGTCGATCTCGCACGCCTCGCGGAGTTTCCCGTCATCAGCTTTTCGCGCAACTCGGGTCCGCACATCGCGCTCGAACGCGAATTCGCGCACGCGGTGGAGCGGCCCGTGCGCATCAACTGCATCAGCTCGGTCGCGGCCATGATCCGGCTCGTGGCCGACGGCTTTGGCGTGACCGTGCTGCCGCCCGCCATCATCCAGCGCGAGTTGCGCGAAGGCGCGCTCGAAGTGCTCGACGTGGAAAGCGGATTCGTGCCGTTGCCGCTGGTGGCGAGCTACCGGCTGCAAAATCACCCCATGGCCGCGCGCGTGGCCGAACTCGCCGCCGAGCAGGCGCGCGCCTTCGTACTCGCTTTGGGGCCGGATCTGGACGGCGCGGCGGTGGGAACTATCGAGGTGGATAGCCGAGCCGCTGGCGCCGCCGACATCGACATACCCGCACCCGACTCGCCCGCGACAGGCAACGCCGTGCGCGTTACCGCGAAGCGCCCGTCGCGCCGGTCTCCCGCCAAGGCGGTCAAAGGCGCAGCAAGCCCTGCCGAAACGCCCGTCAAAGCGCCGGTTAAAGCGCCCGCTAAAGTGCCCGTCAAAGCGCGCTCGCCGCGCGCCGCCCGTAAGCGATAAGAAAACCCTTTCACTGCCTATTTTTTTTCTTGTTGGACCGAAACGCCCCGCTCTCGCCAAACTGCGCTGACCGATTCAACGATTCAACGCCTTGCGCAGGAAGACCCGATGAGCACCACACCGCACGCCCAGCCCGGCCAGCTTTGCATCTGGACCGATACCGACCCGCAAGCCGAAGCCGACTTCAACGCGTGGTACGACCGCGAGCACATGCAGGAACGCGTGGGCATTCGCGGCTTTCGCTTTGCGCGCCGCTTTCTCGCCAATGACGGCGCGGCGCGCCGCTATCTCGCGCTGTACGTCACCGAATCGCTCGACGTGTTTCGCAGCGACGCCTATCACCAGGCGTTCACGCAGCAAACCGACTGGTCGCTGCGCAATTTCTCGCACATGAGCGACACGCAGCGGCGCGTGGGCGAGCTGGCGTTCGAAGCCGGCGAAGGCGAAGGCGCCCATGTCGCGATATTCGTGGCCTCGCCGGCCGCACTCGCCGCCGCGAACTGGCGCGATCTCGCCGATGCCGCCACGCACGAGGCCGGCGTGCATGCAGTGCGCGTGTTCCGCACCGAAGGCTCGCTGTCCGCGCCGCTGTCCACCGGCGCCGCCGACGCCGCCACGCGCGCCGCGCAGGAAGACGCCGTCGTATTCGTCGAAGGCAGTGCGAACGAAGCCGCGCGCGCCGCGGCCCAAAAGCTCGCCCAGGCCTGCGGCGTCGCGCCGGATTCGGTGCGCAGCTTCGACATGCTCTGGCGCCTTTCGGCCTGAGTTCGGCCTGACCTGGAACTCGCCAGCCCGGGCCGCTCAACGCCACACCTCACGTCAACGCCACACGCCAGGCCACCCGCAAGACGGCCCGCCCCATGACCACGGAGAACCCGATGAACTCTCTCGCACAAGAAGCCCCGACGGCCAGCCACCCGCGCGCCGGACGCGGCCGCCTCGCGACCGCCAGCATGATCGGCACGTCGCTCGAATGGTATGACTTCACCGTCTACAACACGCTCGCGGCGCTCGTCTTCAATCACCTGTTCTTCCCGTCCGTCGATCCGCTCGCGGGCACGCTGCTGGCGTTTTCGACCTACGCGGTCGGGTATGTCTCGCGGCCGCTCGGCGGTTTCATCTTCGGCAATCTCGGCGACCGCGTGGGCCGCCGCGCCGTGCTCATGCTCACGCTCGTGCTCATGGGCCTCACCACCGCGCTGATGGGCGTGCTGCCCACCTATGCCACCGCCGGCATCCTGAGCCCGATGCTGCTCGTCGCGCTGCGCTTCGTGCAGGGCATCGCGCTCGGCGGCGAATGGGCGGGCGCGGTGCTGCTCGCGGTCGAACACGGCGACCAGAACAAGCGCGGCCTCAACGCCTCGTGGGCGCAGGTCGGGCCGTCGTTCGGCACGCTGCTGGGCACGGGCTTCATTGCGCTGATCACGCTCGCGGTGTCGTCGGAGGACTTCCTCACGTGGGGCTGGCGCGTGCCGTTCCTCGCGAGCCTGCTGCTGGTCGGCTTCGGCCTGTGGGTGCGCCGCAGCGTGGGCGAAACGCCCGCGTTCGAAAAGCTCAACGAAGCGCATGCCACGGCCAAGGTGCCGGTGCTCGAAGTGTTCCAGCAGCACTGGCGCCGGCTGATCGTGGCGGGCGGTGCGCGTATCGGCTCGGACGTGCTCTACGCGCTGCTCGTGGTGTTCACGCTCACCTACGTGACCACGGTGCTCAATCTCTCGCGCTCGCTCGCACTGACCGCCGTGCTCGCGGGCACCGCCTGCAACGCCGCGACCGTGCCGCTGTTCGGCGCGCTCTCCGACCGCTTCGGCCGTCGCCCCGTGTATCTCGGCGGCGTGATCGCGGCGATCGTCTGGGCGTTCGGCTTCTTCATGCTGATGAACACCTCGCAGCCCGCGCTGATCGTGCTCGCCGTGATCATCGGCCTCGTGATTCACGCGGTGATGTACGGCCCGCAGGCCGCCTTCGTGACCGAACAGTTCCCGACGCGCGTGCGCTACGCCGGTTCGTCGCTGGCCTATACGCTCGCGGGCATTCTGGGCGGCGGCTTCGCCCCGCTCATCATCGTCGCGCTGTTCCGCGCCTCGCATGGCACGACGGCCGTGTCGCTCTACGTGACCGGCGCGCTGATCGTCACCGGCATCGCGCTGCTGGCCGCCCGCGAAACGGCGAAGCGCCCGCTGCAAGACTGATTCCGCACTTCCGCCCGGCGTGCGCGTGGGTTAGCGCGCGCCGGGCTCGCTCCCCCTTCCTCGAATTCCCATCATGACGACGCTTTCCTTCAACGTCCTGCCGGCCGATGGCGCGGCCACGCCGCTCACGCTCGACATCGACACGCTCGTGATCGCCGGCTGGGCCGGCCGCGACGCGCACGCGATCCAGCATCACATCGACGAACTCGCGGCGCTCGGCGTCGCGCCGCCCTCGAGCACGCCGCTCTTCTACCGCGTGGGCGCGGAGCAACTGAGCCAGGCCGAAACCGTCGACGTGCTCGGCACGCACACGAGCGGCGAGGTCGAATGCGTGCTGTTCGCGAGCCCGCTGGGCACGCTCGTGACGATCGGCTCCGACCACACCGACCGCAAAGCCGAAGCGTACAGCGTGGCCGTCTCGAAGCAGGTCTGCCCGAAGCCGCTCGGCCGCGAAGCATGGCGTTACGAAGACGTGGCCGGGCACTGGGACCAGTTGACGATGCGCGCGACGCTCGTCACCGCGAACGGCGCCACGCGCGCCTACCAGAGCGGCGCCGTGGACGGCCTGCTGCCGCCCGCCGATCTCTGGCAACGCTACACCGAAGACGGCGCGTTGCCGCCGGGCAGCGCGATGTACAGCGGCACGCTCGCGGTGCAAGGCGCGATGGCGGCGATGGAATCCGGCGACGCGTTCGAGCTCGAACTACACGATCCCGTGCTGAAGCGCAGCCTGCGCGCGCGTTACGCGATTCGCGCGCTGCCGGTCGTGGCCTGACCGACTTATCGCTTGATTTAGATTTTTGGGCGCGACGGTTTTGCGCCCCGTTCCTGTTCCGCTTTCGTGCGTTGCGCGTGTGACGAATCACGCGCCATTCACGCAATCCACGTCACTCACGCCCTTCACGCCCCGCACGCCATGTCATTCGCTCCCGCCACACCGCTTACGCAACTCGCCGCCGACCTCGACGCGGGCCGCACGACCAGCCGCGCGCTCGTCGAAGCCGCGCTCGACCGCATCGCCGCTGAAGGCAACCATGGCGGCCACGCTTTCGTTTCTGTGGATGCCGAACGCGCGCGCGGCGAAGCCGACGCCCAGGACGCGCTGCGCCGCGCGGGCGTGAAGCTTTCGCCGCTCGCGGGCGTACCGGTGTCGATCAAGGATCTGTTCGATGTGGCGGGCGAGCGCACGCGCGCCGGTTCGCGCGTGTTCGACGGCGTCGCGCCCGCCACGCAGGACGCCGAAGCCGTCGCGCGCCTGCGCCGCGCGGGCGCGGTGCCGCTCGGCCGCACCAACATGAGCGAGTTCGCGTTCTCCGGGCTCGGCGTGAATCCGTGGTACGGCACGCCGCGCTCGCCCTGGCGCGACGGCGCCAGCGGCGAAGCGCGCGTGGCGGGCGGTTCGTCGTCGGGCGCCGCGATGTCGGTGGCGTTCGGCATGGCGGCGGCGGGCCTCGGCAGCGACACTGGCGGCTCGCTGCGCATTCCCGCCGCATTCTGCGGCCTCACCGGCTTCAAGCCCACGGCGCGACGCGTGCCGACCGCTGGCGCGTTCCCGCTTTCCACCACGCTCGATTCGATCGGCGCGATCGCACCGGGCGTGGCGTGTTGCGCGATGGTCGATCGCGTGCTCGCGGGATTGCCCGTCGACACGCCCGGGTTGCCCGGCGATACGGCGGCCGGTTTGCGTCTCGCGGTGCTCACGAACTACGTGACCGAAGGCATGGACGCGCGCGTGAGCGAGGCGTGGGAAACCGCGCTCGGCCGCCTCGCGCGCGCGGGCGTGCAACTCACGCCGCTGCGCCTGCCGCTGCTCGACACGCTGCCGTCGATCAACCGCTTCGGTTTCTCGCCGATCGAAGCGTACGCGACGCATCGCGGCCACCTGCCCGGGCACGCCGACCGTTACGACCCGCGCGTGCTCGCGCGCATTCGTATCGGCGAAACGGCGCTGGCCGCCGATTACCTCGATCTGATCGCGGCGCGCGCGGCGGCCACCGCGCAAGCCCACGCGGCACTCGACGGTTTCGATGGCTTCCTCATGCCGACCGTGCCGATCGTGCCGCCGGCGATTGCGGCGCTCGAAGCCGACGCGGCGCATTTCGCCGCCACCAACGCGCTGGTGCTGCGCAATCCGTCGACGGTCAACTTCCTGGACGGCTGCGCGGTCTCGCTGCCCTGCACGCCGCGCGACTCGGCGCCCGTGGGCTTGAGCGTGTGCGGACTCGGCGGCCGCGACGCGCGCTTGCTGCGCGTGGCGACGGCGATCGAAGCCGTGTTGCAAGCCGCCTGAAAACGGGAGACGACGGCTGCCTGGCGCGCGATCGGCTAAGATACGGGGCTATTTTTCATCGAACCAACGGAGCATTGCTGTGATTCAACCGATTCAACCGGGCCAAGTCTTCAAGGAAAACCTCGCGCAACTGCCGGGCATTGACGGTATCGAGCGTATCGACCTCGTCGACGGCCAGGGCGCCGTGCTCGCCAGCATCGAGAACAAGCCCGGCAAGCAAGGCTCGCTCGCGGTTTATTACTATCTGCGCGAGGCGTTCGGCATGCTCGACGCGCGCGCCGCGCAGCACGGTCTCGCCGTGTTCGCGGAGCATTCGGCGGACGCGCGCAATCGTCCGGGCGCGCATCCGAATGTGGATCGCCTGCTGGAGATCGTGGCGGGTGGGGAGGCGTTGAAGGTTGAGGTGGTTAAGGCCGCGTGAGGCACGCGTGAGCGCACGTGAGCGACTGCCGCTATCGCCCCACTAGCGCGCAGCACGCCAGTACGAAAAAACGGCCGCATTGCGAGCCGTTTTTTCGTTGATAACGAATCCCCTCAGCCCGACAACTCATCCAGCCTCACCCCATTGGTCTTCGGCCCGAACGCGCCGATCGACACCATCACCGCGAGCATGCACACCACGATGCCCGCGAACACACCGCCCACGCCGAAGTCACGCAGCAACGCGGCGATGATGAAACCCGACATCATCGCGCCCACCCGGCTCGCCGAATACACGATCCCGTTCGCGCTGCATCGCACCGCGGTGGGGAACAACTCCGCCTGATACGCGTGATAGCACACTGAAATCGTCTGCCCCGCAAGACTGATCAGCACACCTAGCGAAATCAACGCTACCGCGCCGCGCGAATGCGCGAACAGCGAACCGAACACGATCACCGCGAACGCGGAGCCCACGATCAGCCACTTGCGCTCGATACGGTCCGCCACGAGCATCGCCAGCATCGGGCCGCACGGCAACGCGATCGCGATCACGAACGCGTAGAGCAAACTCTTCGTGACCGTCACGCCCTGCCCGATCAGCAAGGTCGGCACCCAGTTCGCGAAGCCGTAATAGCCCACCGCCTGGCACAGATTGAACGCGATCAGCATGAGGAGGCGCGCGCGATATGGCGGCTGCCAGAGTTCTGCAAGCGACGCGCGACGATGCGGCGGCAGCGCTACCACCGGCGCAGGTTCGGGCAACGCGCGCCCGCTTTCGCGCTCGGCCTGCGCTTCCATTCTTGCGATCACCTGCTCGGCGGCCTCGGTGCGGCCATGCGAGACGAGCCAGCGCGGGCTTTCCGGCACGCGCCGGCGCACGATCCACACGAGCGCCGCGCCCAACGAACCCGCGAGCACGACCCAGCGCCAGCCGTCGAAGCCGAACGGCGCAAGCGGCACGAGCCACCACGAAAGCAGCGCGGAAACCGGTGCCGCGCAGAACATGATCGCCTGATTGAACGCCATGGCCCGGCCGCGCATTTGCTGCGGCACCATCTCCGTCACGTAACTGTCGATGGTGACGATCTCGATGCCCACGCCGATGCCCGTCACGAAGCGCCAGAGTATCAGCCCCTCGGAGCTGTGCTGGAACGCCATCGCGACCGAGCCGATCGAATACCAGAGCAGCGAAAACGTGAACACGCTGCGCCGCCCGAAGCGGTCGGGCAGCCAGCCGAAGCAGAACGTGCCGATGAACAGCCCCGCGAACGTCGCCGCCACGAAGGCGCCAATGCCGTTGAAACCGAAGAAGGCCGAGGTGGTCGTTTGCAGCAGACCGCTTTTCGCCATGCCGGGCGCGACGTAGCCCGTGAAGATCAGATCGTAGACTTCGAAGAAGCCGCCGAGCGATATCAGCAACACGAGCATCCAGAGTTGCCGCGTGGCGGGCAGCCGGTCGAGGCGTGCGGAAAGCGCCGCGGCGGCGCGGCTGGCGACGGGTATGGCCGTGACGGCGTCGAGCGGATCGTCCGCGCCCAGGGTTCGTTGCATGCTTGTCTCCGTGTCGGCGCCTCGTCGGGCGTCTGATCAGGTGGATGCCGGAACGTCATGATCCGGCGCGGGCCAACTCAGTGCGCAATCTCCTCGTGCTTGAGGCGCGCCAAGACTTCCTCGGTGTGTTCGCCCACGCGCGCGAGCGGCTGGCGCACGCCGGGGCGGCGCCCGCCCATCGTGATCGGCAGCAGCACGACTTCCGTGGTGCCGCCGTCGTCGGTTTGCATCGGCACGAGTCCGCCGCTTTGCTTCAGGTGCGGATCGTCGAGCAGTTGATCGGGCCGCACGATGGGCGCGTAGGGAATGCCCGCAGCTTCGAACTGCGAAATCAATTCGGATGCCTGACGATGTTTCAACACCTCGCCGAGACGCGCCAGCAATTCGGGCCGCACGGCCACGCGCAGTGCGTTGTTCGCGAAGCGCGGCTCGGCCGCCAGTTCGGGGCAGCCGATCACGTCGCAAAGCGTGACAAATTGCTTGTCGCTCACGGCGCCGATGAAAAGCTGCTCGCCGTGCGCGAGCGTGAACACGTCGTAGACGCTCCATGCGGAAACGCGCGACGGCATTGGCGGCGGCGCTTCACGCGTCATCGCGTATTGCTGCATGTGCTGCGCGCTCAAAAACACACAGTTTTCGAACAACGCGCTTTGCACCTCCTGGCCGCGGCCCGTGGCGTCGCGCTCGCGCAGCGCCGCCAGCACGCCAATCGCGCCAAACATGCCGCCCATGATGTCGTTCACCGACGTCCCCGCGCGCAGCGGCCGCCCTTCCGGGCCGGTCATGTAAGAGAGGCCGCCCATCATCTGCACGACTTCGTCGAGCGCGAGACGCTTCTCGTAGGGCCCCGGCAGGAAGCCTTTATGCGACACATAGATCAGGCGCGGATAGCGCTGCGAGAGCGTCGCGTAATCGAGGCCGAGTTTTTCCATCAGGCCGGGCCGGAAGTTTTCCAGCACGATGTCGCTTTGGCCGATCAGTTCCGTGGCGGTCGCGCGGCCGCTCTCCGTGGTGATGTCGATCACCACGCTCTTCTTGTTGCGATTGAACGAGCGAAAGAAGCCGATCCCGAGTCCCGGCAGATTGCGCGTCTTGTCGCCGCCGGGCGGTTCGATCTTGATGACTTCGGCGCCCAGATCCGCGAGGATCATGCCGCAGGTCGGACCCATGACCATATGGGTGAATTCGACCACGCGCACGCCTTCGAGCGGCAAACGAGTTTCAGTATTCATAAGGATCTCGAATCAATCAGAAAACGGAGGTGGAAACCGGTCGGAACGTCTTCGGCAAACCGGCGCGCCAGAGCGTGCCGTGCAGCGCTTCGCCTTCGAGCCAGGCGGCCACGCGCGCGCGCAGCGCCAGCAGCCGGCCGAGGTCGATGCCGGTGTCGATACCCATGTCGGCGAGCATGAACGCGAGGTCTTCGCTCGACGCATTGCCGCTCGCACCCGGCGCATGCGGACAGCCACCGATACCGGCCAGCGTGGCGTCGAAGCGCGTCACGCCGGTTTCCAGCGCCGCGTAGACGTTGGCGAGCGCGAGACCGCGCGTGTCGTGAAAGTGCGCACAGCAGAGTCGGTCGCCAGCGATATTGCGCGCGGCCTCGAACAGCATGCGCACGGCCGCGGGATTCGCATACCCGACGGTATCCGCGAGACTCACACGATCGGCGCCCGCGTCGAGCAGCATCTGCATGCAGCGCAGCACCTGCGCGGTTTCCACATGCCCTTGCAGCGTGCAGCCGAACGCCGTGCCGATGCCGCCTTCGATCAACGTTTTCGAACCGCTCGCGTCGCGCGCGGCCCGCATGCGCGCGACTTCGGCAACCACGTCTTCAGGCGTTTTGCGCAGATTCGCGAGGCTGTGCGCCACGCTGGCCGAGAGCGGCACGAGCATCCAGTCGGCGTGTGTCTCGATGGCGCGTTCGGCGCCCTTGAGGTTCGGCACGAGCACCGAGACGACGAGGCCCGGCAAGGTCTTCGCGTAGGCGACGAGTTCCGCCGTATCGGCGAGTTGCGGCAAGAGGCGCGCGGGCACGAACGAACCCACTTCGATCTCGCGCTGGCCCGCCTCGTAAGCGCCGCGAATCCATTCGAGCTTGTGCTCGGTGGGCAGCACGCGCTCGATGCTTTGCAGGCCGTCGCGCAAACCGACTTCGCGGATCACGGCGCGCTGGGGAATGAGGGACATGAAGCGTTGTCTCCGTGTTTGGTATGCGGCCTTGCTGCAGCCGTTGTGCTAACCGATGTGCTAACCGATGTGCTAACTTTAGGCATTCCATGAAATACATAAAGCGGTATTTTGGAAGCTTAATCATTCCAAACCGGAAACACAGGAGACGTCCGTGCGCGACATCGATCTGAAAACGCTGCGCCTGTTCGTGAGCGTGTGCGAACACGGCAACATGGGCCGCGCCGCGCGTGAGGAACACATCGAGCCTTCGGCCATCAGCAAGCGCATCGCGCAACTGGAGAGCGAATTCGGCGTGC
Organism: Paraburkholderia acidisoli; assembly: GCF_009789675.1. NCBI lineage: Bacteria > Pseudomonadati > Pseudomonadota > Betaproteobacteria > Burkholderiales > Burkholderiaceae > Paraburkholderia > Paraburkholderia acidisoli. The sequence goes on from NZ_CP046916.1 coordinate 906,821, forward strand.
CCCTGCTCGCGCGTTCGCGGCGCGGCGTGCAGCCCACGGCGGCAGGACTCGCGCTCATCGAGCATGCGCGCAGCGTGATTTTCACGCTCGAGCGCGCCGCCAGCGACGTCGCCGCGCTCGGTAGCGGCCTCTATGGCAGCGTAAGCGTCTGTGCCTCGGCATCGGCCATTGCGGAGGCCTTGCTCGACGATCTCGCCTCGTTCATGCGCCTGCCCGCGCATCAGAACATCCGCGTGAATGTGGAGGAACGCACCTCGCGCGACCTGGTTGCGCGCGTGCGCGACGGCGCCGTGTCGCTCGGCGTGTGCTGGGACAACGTGGATTCAACGGGCCTCGAAGTGCGGCCGTGGCGCGAGGACCGGCTCGCGCTCGCGGTGCATCCCGAGCACGCGCTCGCGAAGCGCCGTTCGATGGCGTTCGAAGAGACGCTCGATTACGAGCACGTGGGTTTGCCGCCGTCCACCGCCGTGCATACGTTGCTGCAGCGCGCGGCGGCGCAGAGCGGACGCACGGTCGCCTATCGCGCGGTGGTGTCGAATTTCGATGCCGCGTTCCGTGTGGTGGCCGCGAATCTCGGCATCAGCGTGGTGCCGGAAGAAGTGGGCAAGACCTATGGACGCATCACCAACGTGCGCACGATTCCGCTCACGGATGCATGGGCGCGCCGCCGCTTCATCGTTTGCTTTCGTGCATTCGACGCGTTGCAGCCCGCCGCGCAGCACATGGTCGAACATCTGGTGGAACGCGCCATGCCGGCTGCGAAGTCCCCGCGCGCGGTGAAAGCCACGCGCAAGAATGCGTGAGGCAACCGTCATGCGCAATGTGACAGCGCAGTGTCAGCGCATCGTCATGTGATTGCGGCACAATGCGTCGATTCCCCACTCGCGAGGAGCACCGCATGGCCCTGCCGTATGGTTTCGTGAAGACGAAGATCGTGAGCGCGCCGCAACTGAAATCCACGCGCCGCCCGCACGAAGTTCAATATCATCTGCACTTCGGCGTGAGCGTGAACGGCGCGCAGTGGGATATCGCCGTGAACGTGGGCACGACCGACGCCGACGACTTGCTCAAGTACAAGCTCGTCTACGACTTCCGCCACCCCATCATCGAGCAACTGAAAGCGGCGCAGGCCGGTTCGACCACGCTCACGGGTACGCAGGCACTCCCCGCGCTCGACTTCCAGCGCAGCGACTTTCTCGCGAACACGGGCGCGTGGCGCGACAGCGACGTGATGGACGGCTCGGACACCGTGCTGCCCGTTGCCTCGCTCGAACGCCTGTTGTTAAGCGCGCAACAATCGTCGTACGACGTGTACGTGTTCGGCCGCTTTTACAGCGAAGGGAACGGCGTGCACGACGTCCACATGAATCAAGGCTCGAAGGGCGAGTTCATTCATCGCGCGGGCAACGACAAGAACGACCACAACGACATCTGGCAAGACGGCGCGCTGCTCGTGGATGTCGGGCAGCCGCAGTGGGCGCTCTATGCGGCCGCGTTCGATCAGCAGTATCTGCCCACCGACGACCTCGGCAATCCCACCGCGAACTCGAAGCCGATTTCGTGAGCTTGCGCGCGCGTCAGAAGTCGATCTTCGCGTTGAGGCTCACCATGCGCGGATCGCCCGGCGCGATGTAGTCGGCGTACTGGAACATCCAGTAGCGGCGATTGGCGATATTGTCGATGGCCGCGCGCAGCGTGACGTCGTGGCCGCCCACGCGCGTCAGGTAGTTCGCGCCCACGTTGACGAGCAGAAAGCCGCCGGTTTGCAGATTGTTCTGCGGGCGCACTTCGGTGTTGCCCGTGAACTTCGCGTCGGCGCCCAGTTGCAGGCCCGGCACGTAAGGCACGTCGTAGCTCACGCGTCCGGCCACGACGAACTTGGGCGCGCCCGCCACGCGATTCGTGTTGTACGACTGGCCCTTCGCGTACCACGTATCGAGCAGCATCACGTCGCCGGACACCTGCCAGCTGCGGCCGAGCCGCACGCTGCCGCCCGCTTCGATACCCTCGTAGATCGAGTCGCCGTCCTGCACGTACACGTTCGCGCTGTTCGCATAGGCCGCGCCGCGTTCGATGCGGAACAGCGCGGCATTCGCGCTCCAGCGCGCATGCTCGCTCTTCACGCCGATCTCGTACTGACGCGAGCGTAGCGGCCGCAGCATCGAACCGCCGTTCGCGTAGATGCTGTCGACGATCGCGCCCTGCTCCAGCGACTCGACATAGCTTGCATACAGCGTGGTCTGCGGTTCGAGCTTGAACATCAGCGCGAACGTTGGCGTGAATACCCCGTTCTGGCTGTACGAAGCGGTCTTCGCGCCCGTGGTCGCGTAGGTATCCTGACTATAGTTGGTGTAGCGCAGACCCGCGAGCAACGACCAGCGGCTCGTGATCTCGACCGTGTCGCTCGCGAACACCGAAGCCTGCGTGATCTCGCTCGCACGATACTTTTCGAGCCCGCTGCCGGAGTAGTATCGCCACGGATTCGGCTGGTAGAGATTGCCGTCGCCCTGGGTGAAATACAGCGAATTCGAAGCGTAGTCGTTGGTCTGGTGCTGCCACGATCCGCCCATTACCAGTTGATGCGTGAGCGGCCCCGTTTTCACCTTGCCTTCGAACATGCCCTGCCAGTAGATGTCCTGATGGCCTTCGTCGCCGTTCCAGCGCGAGTCGGAATAGTCGCCCGCCTGGTTGAGCAGCGTGAGCGTGCTCTCGTTGCGATCGCGCGACGACTTGCTGTAGCTGCCCGAGGTGCTGAAGGACCAGTCCGGCGCGATCTGATAACGCACGCCCGCCGTGTACAGCTGCAAGTTCGTGTTCAGATGCTGATCGGTGCCGCCCAGCCAGTTGGTGCCGCCGCTCAGCACGGCAGGCAGGCTCGACGCCGTATAGCTGCCCGTGTAGATCGCGGGCGTCTGACCGCTCGAACGAATCGTTTGATACAGCGCGTTGAAATAGACCTGCAAATCGCGCGTGAGCTGGCCGTCGAGCGCGACCGAAAGCGAATTGCGATTGATATCGCCCGCGTTATAGGTCTTGCCCGCTTCCTTCGTGTAATTCAGCCGCGCGCCGAACATGTCGTCGGGACCGAAGCGCCGGCTCAAATCCACGTGCTCGCGCATCACGCCGTCCATGCGATAGCCAACGTCGAGGCTCGTCACCGGGTCCTTGCCGGCACGCTTCGTGACGTAGTTGACGAGGCCGCCTGGCTGCGCGAAACCGTACATGAAGCCGCCGAGGCCCTTGAGCAGTTCGACGCGATCGAGCTGTTCGTAAGGCATGGTGATGCCGTACGAGATGAACGGATTGCCGTCGATACGAAAGCCGTTCTGCCAGTCGATCGGCAGGCCGCGAATCGTGATGTAAGTCGCCCACGCGCTGTAGGCGTTGCTGTTGTCGCTCACGGAGGCGTCGCCCGCGAATACGTCGCCGAGACGATAGACCTGACGATCGGCGAGATCGTCGCCGGTCACGACCGTGGTCGAAAACGGCGTATCGAGCTGCGTGCGCGTGCCGAGCGCGCCGCTCGACACCGGTGCGTCGAGGTGCAACGGCGAATCGCTCACGGCGCTCGCGTTGACTTTCACGGCGGGCAGCGTGGGCGCGGCGGTTTGCGCCGACGTAACCGCCGGCGTTGATGCCGCGTTCGCCGCCGATGTCGCCGGTTCAGGCGTGGTCTGAGCCCAGGCCGCTTGCGAGGCCGCAAAAGTCAGCCAGACGGCCAGGGAAATCGGGCGATATCGCGCGCCGCGAGTGAAGCCTCGATCGGTCATGTCGTTCAGAAAGATGTCCCCATCGCCAATGAGACGCATTCTCATTAGCATCCGGGGCGCAATCTTAACAAACTCGTCACGAGATTTCAAAGCGATTACAGCGGGGGATAACAGTTTGCAACGACTATTGGGGCAGGATTGCTGGTATCCGAGGAGAAGGTGCTCGAACGCACGAAGGCCCACCAGCGGCGGCGTCTAGTGAGATACGAACGAGGTTGGCGGAGAGATTGGCCGGCCGCCGGATGGCCCGGCGGCGGTTCAAGCGGCGTGGCCCGAAGGCTCAGATATGCACGCCCGGTGCGTGCGGTTGCGTTACTGCGGGAGCCGCGGGCGCTGCGGGCGCAGGCGCTTGACGCTGCAAGGCATTTTGTCCGGGCGCCACGACAATCACTGGCCCCGGCACCGCCCACGTGGGCACGGCGAACAACACCGGCGTCGGCGCGGGCATTGCGAAACCGCCGTTGAACGCGGCCTGCTGGAACTGCTGCATCTGGATCTGCATGGCCTGCATCTGCGCATTCATGGCGCGCATTTGCGCGACCGCCCAGTCTGGCGGCGGTCCGCCGTTGCTCGACTGAACCTGAATCTGGCTGGCCCCGTTCGGGCTATGCCAGCTCCACGTGCTGACCTTGACGGGACCGCCCGCTGTTTGCACCACGCGGGTTTCGTGCACCCCCGCGCTGGCCGGCACGGCGTGGCCATCGACATCGACGAAAAGCGGCTGGGCCGCCAGAGCGGCGACCGGTACGGCGACCAGTGCAACCGCGATAGCAGTGCGAAAACGCATCTCATCCTCCATGGATCGGGCCCGCGCGCGAGGTGCGCGGCGAGACGCCCATCAGCATGTCGATCGACACTTAAAGGTGCCTTAAAGCGCATGAGGAATGACGGACGCGGCCATGCGAACATGGGCGAAAAGCGGCGCGGCGCGTGCCTCGAAGCTGCCGGCGATACCGCCACGAAAGCGCGGCGGCCACGTTCGCGCGGCGTCGCGCGCCTTCGTGACATGATCGGGCGTTCCATTTTGGGAGCGCCGCCATGCGCCAACTGCCTTGCACGCCGCTTCGTAGGCTCTGCCGCTCGCGCAGGTACTGGAAAGCGAGCATGAAAGCCGGCGCCATCGCCGCCGCGCTCGTGCTCGCCGTCGCGCCGCTCGCCTCGCCGCCCGCACAAGCCTGCACGCGCGCGCTCTACGTGGGCGACAGCGGCCAGGTCATCACGGGGCGTTCGATGGACTGGTCCGAAGACATGCGCTCGAACCTCTGGGTGTTCCCCGCCGGCATCGAACGTACCGGCAACGCAGGGCCGCGCTCGCCGCGCTGGCGCTCGAAATACGGCAGCGTGGTGGTGTCGGGCTACGACATCGGCAGCGTGGACGGCATGAACGAGCGCGGCCTCGTGGCCAACGCGCTCTATCTCGCCGAGACCGACTACGGACCGCCCAACTCGGGCCGCCCGCCCCTGTCCATCAGCCTGTGGGCGCAGTACGTGCTCGACAATTTCGCCACCGTGGCCGAAGCCGTGGATGCGCTCGGGCACGATCCGTTCCAGATCATCGCCCCGCCGCTGCCCGACGGCAAACCGATCTCGATCCACCTCTCGCTCTCGGACGCGCACGGCGACTCGGCCATCCTCGAATACATCGACGGCAAGCTCGTGGTGATGCACGACAAGGCCTACAAGGTGATGACGAATTCGCCCATCTACCCGGAGCAGCTCGCGCTCAATACTTACTGGAAAGGCGTGGGCGGCCTCGCGTTCCTGCCCGGCACGAATCGCGCGGCCGACCGCTTCGTGCGCGCCTCGTTTCTGCTCGACGCCATTCCCAAGCGGCCCGATCCCGCTTATATGGCGGGCGTGCCGCAGCAAAACGCGGCGTATCAGGCGGTGGCGAGCGTGATGAGTCTGATGCGTTCGGTGAGCGTGCCGCTCGGCATTTCCACGCCCAACATGCCGAATCTGTCGTCGACGATCTGGCGCACCGTCTCGGACCAGACCAACCTTGTCTATTACTTCGATTCGGCCACGCGCCCCGACACGTTCTGGATCTCGCTGCGCAAGCTCGATCTCAAACCGGGCGCGCCCGTGATGAAACTCACGATCGACTCGGGCCAGGTGTATTCGGGCGAAGTCGCGGGCAATTTCGTGGCAACGCCGTCGTTCAAGTTCATGCCCGCGCCGCCACCGTGAGGCGCGCGAATCCGCCGCGGGATTCGCTTACTTCGCGAACAGTTGGCCGATGTCCTTGAACGCCTTGAATTCGAGCGCGTTGCCGCACGGATCGAGCAGGAACATGGTTGCCTGCTCGCCCACCTGCCCCTTGAAACGCACATACGGTTCGATCACGAACTGCGTGCCGAACGTGCGCAGGCGTTCGGCCAGCGTTTCCCATTGGTCCCAGCCGAGCACCACGCCGAAATGCGGCACGGGCACGTCGTGGCCGTCGACGGGATTGGTGTGCGCGTGATCCTGCGCCGCCGTTTTCGGATGCTCGTGAATCACGAGTTGATGGCCGAAGAAGTCGAAGTCGACCCATTGCGTGCTCGAGCGGCCTTCGGCAAGGCCGAATACGCGCCCGTAGAAGTCGCGCGCCGCCGCGAGGTCGTACACGGGAATCGCAAGATGAAACGGCGAAAGCGCCATGGCCAGGCTCCTGAATCGTGGGGAATATAAAAAGCGTGGCGCCATCTTAGGCGCGGCGAAGCAAAAATAAAATCAATATATAATTTTATGATTCACAAATAAAATCGATCAATGATACGCGAACTGAAAACGCTGCTGGCGGTGGCGCAGGCCGGCACGTTCGCGGCGGCCGGGCAGAAGATCGGCTTGACGCAGGCCGCCGTGAGCGCGCAGATGCAGCGTCTCGAAGCGGAACTCGGCTTCGCGCTGTTCGACCGCGAAGGCCGCAGCGCGCGCCTCAACGCCATGGGTCAGCAGATTCTCGCGCAGGCGCAGGAAGTGATCCGGCTCTACGAGAATCTCAGCACGAGCGCGGAAAATCCGGCCGCAACGGGCCGCGTGACGGTGGGCGCCATCGCGTCCGTGCAGCGCTCGCTGTTGCCCGACGCGCTCGCGGCGTTCTTCAGGCGCAGCCCCGAGTGCCGCGCGCGCGTGATTCCGGGCGTCTCCATGGATCTGCTCAATCTCGTCGATGCGGGCGATATCGACGTGGCCGCGATCATCCGGCCGCCCTTCGCGCTGCAAAGCGATCTGCGCTGGACCACGCTTGCGCGCGAGCCGTTCCGGCTCATCGTGCCGCGCCGCGGCACGCGTGACGTCAAGGGCAATATCAAGGGCGACGACTGGAGCGCGCTGCTCGCGAGCGAGCCGTTCATCCGCTACGACCGCGCGTCGTTCGGCGGTCGCCAGGTGGACCGCTTTCTGCGCCGCCAGCATTGCGCCGTGCGCGATCTGTGCGAACTCGACGAACTCGATGCCATCGTGCGGCTCGTCGCCAACGGCGCGGGCGTCGCGCTCGTGCCCGAAACCGCTGCGTGGCGGCGCTGGCCCGCGCAGGTGCGCGCCATCGATCTCGGCGCACACACGTTTCATCGCGACATCGGCCTCGTGCATCGCGCGCCCGGTACGCTCGCCGAACCGGCACGCCTGCTCGTGCAGGTGCTCGAAACCTTCGCGCAAGACGATGTTTGAACGCACGCAAGTCCACTCGCGCACGCGCGCGCACGCATTCACCACGCCCAGCGCAGCCCCGCGTCGCCGGTAATCGTGCGCACGTGTTCGCCGCCAAGATTGCCGGTATAGCTGAAGGTGGCGAACACGCTGCCGCGCTTCGTCACCTGCGCGACGAGTCCCGCGCCCACCTGTCCCGCCGTTTGCCCCACGGGCGTGCCGAGCGTGGTGGTGCCGCTGAAGGTGGTCTGGTCGCCGCTGCCGAACGAACGCAGCACATTCACGCGCAGATACGGCTCCCAGTTCACGCCGTGCGCGTCGAACGCCCATTGCAGCCGCGTGCCGACGCGCGCCAGAAACGTGCTGCCGTTGTTCCAGGTGACGTTCGAGACGCCGTCGTCGAATTGATCGAGCGAGAGCCATTGCCACACGAGTTGTGCCTGCGGCTCCAGCGTGAGGCCGTAACCGAGCGCGATCGGCAGGCCCGCTTCCACCGAGCCCGTGAATGCGCCGCCGTGCGTGGAGCCGCGAACGCCGTCGATGGAACGGGTGCTCACGCTGAGCGCGCTGCCCGTCGCCACGGCATCCGTGTACCAGCCGCTCGCGCCGATATGCGTCCAGTACGCGCCAAGGTTGTACGCGTTCACTTGCAACGCGCCCACGCCGTAATCGGGCTGGCCGAGCGCGAGGCCGTTCACGTCGCCTACCGAGCGCGCGAAGCCGAGGAAGAAGCCGTAGTGATTGCGCACACCGTTCGCCGTCGTGTTCGCGTACACGTCCTGGCCGACCTGCATGCCCCACACGGTGGCGTCGTACGAAGGCTTCAAGTCGCCGCCCCCGGCCACGGTGCTGCTGCCGCCCCACGCGCGCGCCCACGTTGCGGGCACGGTGCCGGTTTCGGTCAACAGACCTTGCTCGCCTTGCCGGTCGTGAAAGGTATCGATCTGTAGCAATCCCAACTGTCTGGCGGCGGCGGGCGCGGCGGCGTAGAGCGCCGCTTCGGGGCGATAGACGGGCACGGGAGTGCCGCTTTGCGGCGCCTGCTCGACCGCCGTCGTGATGGCTTCGGGCGTGCCTGGCGCGGCGACGATGGGCGTTTGCGGCGCCGGTGGCGGCGATCCGGGCGATACCGGTTGCGTGGGCGCGGCGGGCTGCACGGGAATCGTGTTACGCAGATACCAGTTGCTGCCGCTGCCCGCCGACTCGCCGCCTTTCGCGAGAAAATACTCGTACGCGCCGGCCTTCGCCGACCCGCCGTCGAGCGTGAACGCACTCGCGCTCGTGGTTGCGCCGTTCGCGGCCTGCACGACTTCGATGCCGTCGCCCAACGTTTGCGCGCCCGGTCCGCCGACGTTGGTGACCTTGAGCGCACTCGTGCCGCTCGCCGTGCCGCCGTTCACCACAAGCTTGTCGGAAGGCGCACCGTCGCCCGCGAGATAGGTGTTGAGCGCAATCGTCGCATTCTGGCCAATGTAGTTGCCCGCCACCGTGAGCGTGTTGCCCACGCCCGCGCCGCCCAGTTGCACGAGTCCCGCGTTGGTGAGATTGCCGTTGATCTGCAGATTGCCGGTCGCGCCGCTGGCGAGACTCGCGAGCGCGTTCGCCACCGCGATGGTGCCGCCGTTCGTGACATCGCCCGTCACGCTGCCATAGCCCGCGAGCGTCGCGCCCGAAGCCACGGTCACGGCGCCGCCGCCCGCGAGCGCCGCCGTCGCGCTCGTGCCATCGCCCACGATCAACGTGCCGGCGTTCACGTTCGTGCCGCCCGTGTAACCGTTCGCGCCGTTGAGCGTGAGCGCACCGCTGCCGAGCTTCGTGAGCGTGCCCGCTCCGCTCATCGCCTGCGCGATCGTCGTGTCGTAGTCCTGAGTATCGATCGTGCCGTTGTTCGCGGTGATCGAGATCGCGCGGCTCGCGGCAAGATCGAATGCACCCGCGAATTGCAGCGTGCCGCCGTTGAGCGCGAGCGCGCCGCGGGTCGCGCCCAATGCGTTATCGGCGGCCAGCGACAACGTGCCTTGTGTGATCGTCGTGCCGCCCGAGTACGTATTGCCACCGGCGGGCATCATGACGAGCGTGCCCGCGCCGGTTTTCTCCATCGCGCCCGTTCCGCCGATCGCGCCGGTATACGTGCCCGCGCCGTCCTGCTGGAACCGCACGAGGCCGTTGTCGGTCACGGTCAGCGGCAGGTTCGACGCGTTCGCCTGCAGCGTCGCGCCCGCATTCACGCTCGCGGTGACCGTCGAGGTCGTCGTGCCGAGCGTGCCCGTGAGGTCCAGCGTGCCGCTTTGCACCTGCGCCGTCGAGAAGGTGCCCGTGCCGGACCATGTCCACGCATCGCCCTCCATGGTGAGCGTCTGATAGCCCACGAACGCGTTCGACGCCGTGCCCGAGCCTTGCAGACGCACGAGGTTGTTGCCCGCGCCGCCATTCGCGATGCCGACGATCTGCGAGCCGGTTTGCAGAATCAGCGCGTCGTTGCCGTTGCCGTTGCGAATCGCCGTGCCGTTGCCGCCCTGGATCAAACCCGCGTTCGTGATAGTCGTGTTGCCGTTGGTCGAGCGTATGCCGCTGCCGTTATTGGCGATGATCTGGCCGCCCGCCGCGTTCGTGATGGTCGCCGTGAACGAACTGCCCACCGTGTTCGACACCACCGCGTCGACACTGCCCGTGCTCGACGCCGTGCCGGTGGTCTGGATCGTGCCGCTGTTGACGAGCGTCTCGTTGTTGCCCTGCATGAACACAGCGGGACTGTCGCGGCCGTTCGCGGTAAGCGTGCCGCTGTTGTCGATCGTGCTGTTGCCGCCCAGCAGCGAGGCTGCGCGCGCGTTGCCGCCGGACGTGGTCACGCTGCCCGTATTGACGAGCGTGTTGCCGGTTTCGCCGGTGTTGCTCTGCCCCCAGGCGGCCGTCATGCCGTACGAGTTCGCGCCCGTGGTCGTGATCGTGCCGTTGTTGACGAGGCGATTGTTGCTACCGTTCGCCGCGAGGCCGTCGTTGTAGGTGCCGGTGGTGCTGATCGTGCCGCTCGCCGCGTTGGTGACGACGTTGCCGTCGTTGACGCCGAGCAGCGTGGCGCCGCGATTCGCGACCCCCGAACCGTTGCCCGAGAGCGCGAGCGCACCGTTATTCGTGATGGCGCTATTCGTGTCGACGGTGAAGGGCGTGGGCGTGCCTGGTAGTGCGAAACTTCCCGAAGCCGTCGAATCGAGATTCACGGTCACATTGGTGCTGCCGGTGGCCGCGTTGACCGTGCCGATGCCCGCCCCCGAGCACGTGACCGTGGTACTGCTCGCGGGCGCGCTCGCCGTGCACGCCGCATCCGCCGCCGGGGAAAGCGCCCCGGACGAAAGCGCGCCCGACCACAGCGCCAGCTTCGTCATAGTGCTTCGCATCGTTCGCCTCGCAGGCTCGCGCCGTAAGGACCGGATGCGTTGGTTCTATATCTTTTTAAGGAAATATGCGCGGAATGTGAATCTTCAGAGGAAAGCTTGCGCAAAACGCAATAGTCGAATCGCCCAAATTAAGCAACAAATACGTTAAAAATAACTGCCAAAAAATCAATACGATTGCGCAATCCACTGGATAGCCTTACGTCGCCGTCAGTCACCTTTCTTCACGTCCATCGTCCATGCCGCGCCCTATCCTCGCCCGCATTCACCCCGACGCCATTCGCCACAACCTCCACGTTGCCCGACAACGCGCGCCGCAATCGCGTGCGTTCGCGGTCGTCAAGGCCAACGGCTACGGGCATGGCATCGAGCGCATCTATCCGGCGCTCGCGAGCGCGGACGGCATCGCGCTGCTCGATCTCGACGAAGCCATACGCGTGCGCGAACTCGGCTGGACGAAGCCGCTGCTGCTGCTCGAAGGTCTCTTCGAGCCCGCCGACGTCGCCCTCGCCGTCACGCACCGGCTCACGGTGGCCGTTCATTGCGACGAGCAACTGGACCTGCTCGCCGCCACGCGTCTCGCGCACGGCGCGCGTCCCGTCGACATCCAGCTCAAGATGAATTCCGGCATGAACCGGCTGGGCTTTCGCCCGCATGCGTACCGCGCGGCGTGGGAACGGGCGCGCGGCATCGATGCGATCGGCGAAATCGGGCTCATGACGCATTTCGCGAACGCCGACGACGGCCACATCGACTGGCAACTCGATACCTTCGACGCCGCCGTGGGCGATCTGCCCGGCGAACGGTCGGTGTCGAACTCGGCGGGCGTGCTCTGGCATCCGCGCGCGCATCGCGACTGGGTGCGGCCCGGCACGATCCTGTACGGCGCTTCGCCCACGGGCGTGGCGCGCCATATCGAAGACACGGGTTTGCGCGCGGCCATGACGCTCACGAGCCGCATTATTGGCGTGCAGACGCTCGCGCCCGCGGAAACGGTCGGCTATGGCCGCACGTTCGCGGTCGAGCAGCCGATGCGCATCGGCGTGGTCGCGTGCGGGTATGCCGATGGCTATCCGCGCCACGCGAAGAGCGGCACGCCCATTGTCGTGGACGGCGTGCGCACGCGCGTCGTGGGCCGCGTCTCCATGGACATGCTCACGGTCGACCTCACGCCGTGCCCGCAGGCAGGCATCGGTTCGAGCGTCGAGCTGTGGGGCGACCAGGTGCGCGTGGACGAAGTGGCCGAGGCGTCGGGCACCATCGGCTACGAGCTGATGTGCGCGCTCGCGCGGCGCGTGCCGGTGCAGGTGTCGAGCGACCACGCCGTGCGCGAGCGCGAAGCGGCGGCGGTGGCCTGACCGATCGACACGATGGCAGCCGGCCAGCGCTCGCATGAACCGCGTGCAGAAGGTGGCGGAAGCGGCGTTCACTCGCGCAGATAACGCGTAAGCCGCACGTTGGCCGGGCAGAACACGCGAAACTCCACCGGCTCGGCGGGCGGTGCTTCCGCCACCACGCCGCACGCATGCAACGCGTGCTGCAACGCCGCGATCACCTGGCCGTCCGGGTCCTGATCGATCGCCACGTCCATGATGCCGGCCTCGATGTATTCGCGATGCAGATCGACCATCTCGTGGCCGATCCACACCGTGCGCCCCGCCGCGCCATGTTTGCGCAGCGCCGCCGCCACGCCCGCCGAGCCGTAGCCCGTGTTGTAGAGACCCGCCAGCGGGCCGCGTTTGAGCGCCGCCATGACCGCGCGAAAGGCGCGGTCGTCTTCGTCGCGGGTTTCGTCGCCGGCGCATTCGAAGGCGAGCGATGCGAAGCGCCGCGCGAGTTGCGCGCGGCACCCCTCCACGCGCTCCACGTGTGCGCGATAGTCGAGCCGGCTCGGCAACACAAGCACGCGGCCCGGCTCGCGCGCGAGACGCCCGATCCAGTACGCCGCCGTCGCGCCGGCACGCGCGTTGTCGATGCCCGCGTAGTGCCGATGCGCGAGACCGCCGATGTCGGTGACCATGGTCACGACGGTTTCGCCGCGCGCGATCGCGGCCGCCAGCGCCGCACGCACGGCCGGCGTATCTTGCGTCGTCACGATGAGCGCCCCGCGCCGATACGGCGGCGCGTCGAGCGCGGCCGTCACGCGTGCTTCGTCGGCCGCGGAAATGGGCAGACGATGCACGACCACGCGCCGGTCGAGCATCTGCGTGGCGCGCTGCAACGCCTCGCGAAGGCGCGCGAAGAACGGCACGCCGCTTTCGGGCAGCGCCACGTCGATATGGATCAGGCCGTGTTTCGTGTCCGGCAACTGACGCGGCACCGCGAGTTCGCGCGCGGCCGCGACCACGCGTTCGCGCGTGGCCACCGAAACACTGCCGCGCTCGTTGAGCACGCGATCCACGGTGGCCGTGCTCACGCCCGCGAGTGCGGCGATCTCGACGAAGCGCGCGCTGCGCTTGCGCCAGCGGGGCGGAATCTCCGCGCTCATGGTGTCTCCTCCGTGGGCGTGCTGTATCGGCATCACTTTTCACGTTGACGTTCCAAACTAGTCGTCTGCCGAAATTTCGTCAATCGCGGCGTTGAGGCGCGCGCGGCTATCGCCTACTGTGTGGAAAAGCACAGGAGACAACCGTGGCAAATCACGCGGACTATCAACTCGTGGGCGGTGCGGGCGAACGCGCGCGCGCCGCAGGCCTCGTCAACGCCGAATGGTACAAGTGCGCGGTGCCGCGCCCGCTGATGAAGCAGTTGATGCAGCGCAGCGACGCGCGGGCGATACGCGACACGGCAATCTGGTACGCCGCCATTCTCGCGAGCGCCGTGCTCGCGGGCTGCCTTTGGCACCGGCATTCGTGGTGGGCCGTGCCCGCCTTTCTGCTTTACGGCACGCTCTATTGCAGTCCCGCCGACTCGCGCTGGCACGAAGCCGGTCACGGCACGGCCTTCAAGACGCGCTGGATGAACGACGTGCTGTATCAGGTCGCGTCGTTCCAGATCTTTCGCCGCGCCACGGTCTGGCGCTGGAGCCACGCGCGCCATCACACCGACACGCTGGTCGTGGGCCGCGATCCCGAGATCGCCGCGCCGCGCCCGACGGACTGGCTCTCGCTCGCGCTCAACGTATTCGCGATCAAACACGTTGCCAAAGAATTGCCGGGAACGATTGCCGCCGCACGCGGAAAAATCGGCGCGGAAGAACGAAGTTTTGTACCCGAGACGGAATGGCCCAAGGTGAGACGCGAAGCGCGCATCACATTGTGTGTGTATGCACTCGTCATTGCCGCGTGCATTGGCTTTCGTTCCATTTTGCCGCTGCTCTATATTGGCTTGCCGAGTCTTTATGGTGCATGGCTCTACGTGTATTTCGGCCTCACGCAGCATGCGGGCATGCCCGAAAACGTGCTCGATCATCGGCGCAATTGCCGTACGGTGCGGATGAATCCCGTGTTCCGTTTTCTCTACTGGAACATGAACTATCACGTCGAGCACCATATGTTTCCGATGGTGCCGTTTCATGCGTTGCCGCGTCTGCACGAAGTCGTGAAGGCGGATATGCCGCCGCCCTATGCCAGCACGCTAGCCGCTTACGCCGAGATCATTCCGGCGCTCGTGCGGCAAACGCGCGACCCGGCGTATTGCGTGGCGCGGCCCGTGCCCGGCGAAGCCTGATGGCCAATCCAGCCTTGCAGCGAGGAGATCAACGATGACGCAATGGATCGATGCGGTCGCGCTCGACGAGATCGACGACGAAGACGTCATGCGCTTCGACCACGGCGGGCGCACCTTTGCGATCTACCGCGTGGACGACGAAGTGTTCGCCAGCGACGGCCTCTGCACGCACGAACAGGTGCACCTTGGCGACGGGCTCGTGATGGGCCACGTGATCGAATGCCCGAAGCACAACGGCCGCTTCGACATTCGCGACGGCAGGCCGCTCGGCGCGCCCGTGTGCGTGAAACTCGCGACATACCCGGCAAAAGTCGAGGATGGCCGGATATTGATCGAGATTTCAGGGAAGCTTTGAGGGAAGCCCGCGGCTCGAGTTCGGCTTATTACCTTGCTGACATGCTGCAACGCGGCAGGCAGGGTTGCGCCGAGTCATGCCTTGATGTGCGCGCGCCGCGCCACCGCGCGCGCGGCCACCACGGCGGCCGCGAACCCGGCGGCCGCGCCCACGAGCAAGGCCCAGCGCGGGCCCCAATGATCGGCGATCCAGCCGACGATCGGCGCACCGATGGGCGTGCCGCCCAGCGCCACGGCGAGACGGATCGCCAGCACGCGGCCGCGCATGCCGGGTTCCGTCGATAGCTGCATGAGGCTGTTGGTTTCGGTCATGAACGTGAGCGACGCAATGCCGATCACCACCAGCGCCGCCCCGAACCACCAGTAGCCGGGCGCGACCGCCGCCAGCGTGCAGCCCACGCCGAACACCGCCGAGGCGATCAGCAGCGACATGAAACGCGGCTGGCTGCGTCCCGCGCCGAAAAACGCGCCGCTCATCGTGCCCACCGCCATCAGCGAAGACAGCAGGCCGTAGCGCCCCGCCTCGGCATGAAAGACGCGCACGGCCATCGTCGAGATGAAGATCGGAAAGTTCAGGCCGAACGTGCCGATCAGAAACAGCATGATGACGATCGCCTTGAGGTCGGGACGTCCCCACACGTAGTGAAAGCCCGCGGCAAGACCGCCCTTCGCGGGGGTTTTGAGCTTGGCCGCGCGCAATTCGTCCACGCGCAACCGCGTGAGCGAGATCAGTACCGCGATGAACGACAGCCCGTTGAGCACGAATGCCCAACCCACGCCCACGCCCGCGATGACGACGCCCGCCACCGCCGGGCCGATCATGCGCGCGGCGTTGAACGAAGTGGAATT
The DNA here is from genome assembly GCF_009789675.1 of Paraburkholderia acidisoli. Classification (NCBI taxonomy): domain Bacteria; kingdom Pseudomonadati; phylum Pseudomonadota; class Betaproteobacteria; order Burkholderiales; family Burkholderiaceae; genus Paraburkholderia; species Paraburkholderia acidisoli. Next base: position 922,488 of record NZ_CP046916.1, read on the forward strand.
GAGCGCGACGGCATTGGGCAGGTCGGCGTCGCGCACGAGTTCGGACACGAAGGTCTGACGCACGGGCGAGTCGAACGCCGTGGCGCAACCGAACAGAAACGCGAAGACGTAGACGTGCCACAACTGCACCACATGCGTGACCGTGAGCACGCCGAGCACGATGGACAGCGCGCCCAACGTGGCCTGCGTGTACATCAGCAGCTTGCGCTGATCCATGTGATCCGCTGCATAGCCGGACCACGGCAGAAACAGCATTTGCGGCCCGAACTGCAGGCTCATGACGATGCCCACCGCCGCCGCGCTGTGATGCGTGAGGCCCGTGAGCACGAGCCAGTCTTGCGCCGTGCGCTGCATCCACGTACCGACGTTGGACACGAGCGCGCCCGCCGCCCAAACGCGGTAATTGTACGTTTTGAGCGAGCGAAAAATGCCCGTGGCCGGGGTGCTCATACGCGCTCCGGAACGCGGCTGGGACGTGACATCGCGGACATGAAGCGGCTCCGGCGAAAATGATCAGGGATGCGAAGCAATGAACGAAGGCGATGCGTGCGCATCACTCGTCGACGAGACGTTCGAGCAGCGCGAGCGTCGCAACCACCTGACGCTGCTCGGCGGCCGTGAGCCGTTCTTCGATGCGATGCGACAGCCAGTCCTGACGCGCCGCGCGCCCTGCCTTGAGCGATTTGCGCAGGCTTTCGGTGAGCGACCAGAGCGTCTGGCGGCCGTCGTTGGGATCGGGCGCGCCGCTCGCGTGACCGCCGGCTTCGAGCGCGGCAACGAGCGTGCCCATGGATTGCGGGCGCATGCCTTCCGCCCGTGCGAGATTCGACACGGTGGCCGGCCCTTCGCGTTCGAGCCGCAGGATCACGGCCAGTTGCGAGGGCGTGAAGTCGCCGAGAATCGCGTGCTCGCGAAACCGGCGCCGGAGCTTGCCGACCACCGCGCGCAAGTCGCCGGCAATGGCGTGCGCGAGTTCGGGCGTGGCGGGATCGATGCGCTGGGTCATCCGCGCATTCTAGAAGATATGAAGGTAAACTGCAAAGATTAGCTTCAGGGTTGGGCGGCGTGCGCGAGTGACGCTAGGCGCGCTTGCGCAGCGGATCGAGCAAACCTTTCAATCCGTTATGGTCCAGCTCGTGCATCAGCGCGAGCAGTCGCCCGAGTTCGCCTTGCGGGAACCCTTCGCGGGCGAACCAGTTGAGGTAATGCCCGGGCAGGTCCGCGATCAGGCGGCCCTTGTATTTGCCGTAGGGCATGGTGAGCGTGACGAGGCGTTCGAGGTCGGGAGCTTGCATAGGCGGTATTGTGCAAGGGTTTGGGCGTGCGCACAGTCCGCTTAGCGGCAACGTCGCGCAACCTTACTCGACGTTGAAATGCACCCGGATATCCTGCTCGCTTTCCACCGGGTGCCCCGCTTTCATGGCCGGAAAGAAGCGCCATTTACGCAAGCTTTCGAGCAGGATCTGGTTGAGCCGCGGGTTCTGCGTGGGATGCACGAGCGCGACGTCGACCGAACCGTCGGCATGAATGGTGAAGCGGGCGAGCGCGAGCGCCTGGTATCCCTGGTCACGCAGGTCGTCGGGGATCACGGGCAAGGGTTGCACGAGCGCATGCGCGGCCGCATTGCCCGAGGCGTTCGCGTCGGTTGCGGCGGCAGGCGCGTCCGTGGCGGAGCGCGCGGCGGTTGTCGCTTGCGGCGCGGCGGCAGGCGCGGTTTCTGGCGCCGGGGACGGCACGGGCGTCGCAGCGGGCTTTGCCAAGGGCGCGGGAATCGACGCAGCGGCATGCGGCGCGGCCAAGTGCGTCACGGGCATCGAGCGCGCTGGCGCGGGCACGTGCGCAGCCGCCCGAGGCGCCGCAGTTGGCGGCGAGGGAGTCAACGGGCGAGGCAACGAAGGCGCCGGCGGCGGCACGATCTCCACGAGGCGCGCATCGAGCGTCACGGGTGGCGCGGCTTGCGGCGCGACGGCCAGCTCGCCGACAAAGCCCCCGACGAACGCGGACCACAGCGCCACGGCCAGCACGCAACCCGCCACGGCACGCGGACGGCGCGCATCGAGCAGCGTCACCATGCGCATGGCGTTACGGCCGATCACGCTGAACCGCAATCAGGAAGTGGGCCGCTCCGCCCTGCCGCGCCTGCAACATGGCCTGCACGACGAGGCCGTTCGGCGCGCCCGCGTCGGCGGCCACCACCACATCGCCATCGGGTCCAAGCAGGCGCTTCACGCTCGCGGCGAGCTGGTTCAACGTCACGGCCTGGCGGTTCAGCTGCAACTGGCCGTCGCGGGTGATGCCGAGCGTCAGCGGGGCTTGTGCCGTCAACGGCTGCGCCACGCCTTGCGGCAGATCGAGCTTGACCGCGTCGAGCCGCTGCATCGCGAGCGAAGCGAGCATGAACGTGGCGAGCAGAAAGAACATCACGTCGATCATCGGAATGATCTCGATGCGGCCGCGCTTCGAGGCCCGTGAGCGTTGCAGTTTCATCGCGCAGGCGCCTCGCGTTCCTGGGCGAGCCGCACATCGCTCAGCCAGGCGTTCGCCGCGGTTTCGAGTTCCTCCACGAGCCGCTCGGTGCGCCGCGAGAAGTAGTTGAACGCGAACAGCGAAACCAGTGCGATCACGAGGCCGATGGCGGTGGCCACGAGCGCCTGCGCCACGCCCCCCGTTACGCCGCCGGGATTGACGAGCCCGTTGTTACCGATCAGCCTGAACGCGTGCATCATGCCGACGATAGTGCCCAGCAGCCCGAGCAGCGGCGCCGCGGTCACGATGGTTTCGAGCACCCACAGCCCGCGCGACATCTCGCGCTGGATCTCCAGGGCGAGCGCGTTCGCCCTCGCCTCGATCCACCACGCGGGCTTCGTGGCGTTGCGCATGAGCGGTTCCAGCAGCCTGCGCAGCGCGTGCTGCGGCGGCAGGCGCCCGATCGCGGCGGCCAGATCCGTCTCGCCGGAAACCTTGCCGTCGGCATCCGGCTGCGCCACGGCGGCGAAGCGCCAGAAGACCCAGGCGCGGTCGAGCACGACGACGAGCGCGATCACGGCGAGCAGAGTCAGCGGATACACGACCCAGCCGCCAATACGCGCGGCCTGTACGATTCCGAGCCAGTCTTGCATGAGCGTATCCGTTGATGGTTCGTTGTCAGAAGTATTTGGTGACACCCGCGTAGAACGCGCGATACGGCCCGTACTGCGGCGCGAACACGCCGATGCCCGACCCGTCGCGCAACTCGTAGGTTCTCCCAAATGCATTGACCACGACGACGCGCCCGTCAACCTTGCCGATCATCGGCAAGTCGAAATGCTGGATCACGGCCAGGTTGAACTGCGCGTAGAGTGGCAGCTTGCCCGTATTGGCGAAGCCGTTGCGCAAGCCGCTGCCGACCGTGCCGTCCAGGGTGAAGGTCGTGTGGTGCCAGTCGTACGAGCCGCCGAACGAAGCGGTCACGCGCTGGTCGTGATCGAGGAAGACCCAGTTATTGGCGATGAAAGCGAGTTCGTCGGCGCCGAAGTTGAATTGCGCGGAGTCGACGTTCTTGCCCTGCGCGCGGCTATACGCGAGATTCAGATACGCAGAGACATTGTCGTGCTTGTAATTGGCGGTGAATTCGACGCCATAGACGCGACCGTACTGATAGTTGAACGGCGTGTACATGAGCGCGGCGCCGAACTGGCCGAGATCGAGCAGGTTGTGCGCTTTCTTGTAGTAAGCGTCGAGACCCAGCGTGAGCGCGGAACCGACTTGCTGCGTCACGCCAATGTCGAAGTAGTCGTCGCGCTCGGGCTGCACGGGATCGTTCTGCGTGACCTCGCTCTGGTTGGTCGTGCCCGCGTAGCGATTGATTGTCGAACTGGCAACCAGTTCCATGGAAGGCGGCGTGAAATAGCGCGAGTAGCCCGCGTGGAAGGCCGTGGTTGGCGTGAGTTTGAATACCGCGCCAATACGCGGACTCACCTGGTTCGCCTGCACGTACTCGTCCATGCCGTCGTAGCGCAGGCCGTAGTTGATCGTGAGCCGGTCGTTGATCTTCCACTCGTCCTGGATGTACGCGCTATACAGATAGCCCGTTTTGCCGCTCGAGTCGGAGAGCGTGAACGGAACGTTCGAGGTCTGGTTGCCGTCGGCGTCGGCGGGAAACACCGACACGTTGTCCCAGAAGCTCGCATGTTCCTGTTGCAGCATCAGACCCGCGCGAATCGTGTGCCGGTCGTTGAGACGATAAGTCGTATCGGCCTGCAAGCCATTGGCGGTGTCGTTGTGAAAGTCCTGCGAGGCCACGCCGTTGAAGATCAGATCGCCCGCGGGGTCGGGGTTGAACTGCGTGCGCGTATAGCGCGTGAAGAACGCCACCTGGTAGTCGAGCGCGCCGCCGTTGGTGCCCTGCAACGCGACCACCGCGAAGTTATTCAACTCCGACTGCGTTTCGTTCAGATTCGCGGAGTCGAACGACGGCACGCCCGCCAGCGAGAAGTTCGGCGCAAGGCCCGGCGTATTGGGAATTTCGAACTGGTTGGACGTGGTGCCGAACATCACGCTCACGCGCGTGAGCGGATTGATGATGTACGACATGTAGCCGAACGCGTTGCCCTGGCGCGTGCGATCGTGCACCGGGTCGGGCGACGACGTGGGCGCCTCGATCCCCAGGTTGTTCGCACCCAGCGAGCCGCTGAAAAAGTAGCTGAAATCGCCTTTGCTGCCATAGACGTCGGCGCTGGTCTGAAGCGTGCCGCGATTGCCGCCATAGACATCGACGGAACCGCCATTGCCCAGATCGCCCGACTTGGTGCGGATATCCACGATGCCCGCCGTGCGATAGCCGTACTCCGCGGGCAGCGCGCCCGTGAGCAGATTGACCTGATCGATGATGCGCGTGTCGAGCGCCTGGCCAAAGCCGCTGATCGGCTCGGGAATCATGATGCCGTTGATACGGTACTGCAAGTCGGCGTGGTCGCCGCGAACGTGCAGTTGACCGTACGAGTCGGCCGCCACACCCGGCGCTTGCAGCAGCACCTGATTCAGCGGCGTGTTTTCGCCTTGCGGCATGGCCTGGATATCGGCGTGACTGATCCGGTAGATGCTGCTGCCGGTTTCCGGAAGCAGGCCGTTGCGCGCGGCATCGAGGCGCTTCGCGTTGACCTGCACGTCCATCGTCGAATCTTGCGTCATGACCACGGCGACCTTGGCCGGCGTATCGGCGCTGGCCGTCGCGATCTGCGAACTGGCGGCAAAGCCCGGCGCCGAGACGGCGACCGCATACGTGCCCGGCGCGACGTGCTCGACCGCGAAGTGCCCGCTCGCGTCGGTCGTGGTCTGGCCGACGTTGGCGCCGCTGGCATTCGAGAGGATGACCGCCGCGTGAGAAACCGGCTTGCCGGTGGCGTCTTGCACGGTGCCGTCGAGCGTGGTGCCGGCGTTGGCGGCCCACACGTGGCCGCTTGCGGCAACGGCGAACGCCACGAGCGCTGCCTGCGAAATGAGTGTGCGGTGGTTCATGATCCCGACTGAAAGCGTTATTTTTAGGGCGTGCGAAGTCAGCGCGAACCGGCTCCGGAGAGCGTCGATCCGACGTTGGGCAGTCACACGATTTGCGTGAGTGTAACGTTATAACGTTACACAAACCTTGCGCTTTGAGCCGTTATCAAAAGAATTTCGCGAGCGTGCGTTTAAAAGGAAATTGAAAGTTTTTAGCGCCGATGACAAACCTCATCGGCTCCCATGCATTTCGCCCGCCTTCAACCGGTTAGTATCGACAAACCGTTATTCGCCGTTCACGAAACGACAACGGTGAACTCGATCCCCGATTCGAAATCGAGCGTGGTTGTCGAAAAGCGCGGCGCGGCATCGAGATAGCGTTTGTAGCCCTCAACCGCTTGCTCCGCGGTGTACATGTTGTCGGTCAGCACGATCGAACCCGGTCGCAGAAGACGCTCGATCCGCTGGAACGCCTGCAGATAAGCGTCGGCCCAGATGTCCATGAAGACCATGTCGAAGCGGCCATCGAGCGCCGAGATCGTCTCGAATACGTCGCCTTCCCGCACATCGACATAATCTTCCAGACGCGCGGCGGCCACGTGAGCGCGCAGCAGTTCGCACTTCGAAGCGTCGCGCTCGGTGGCGACGACCGTGCCTCGACCCAGCGTGCGAAGTGCCTCGGCAATGTAGAGGGTCGACACGCCGTACGAGCTGCCGAGCTCGAGAATGCGCGTTGGCCGATGCGCCAGCACCATATTGCGCAGAAATTTTCCCGTTTCCGCCGATACCGCGAGCGATAACGTCGTTCCGTTCGACGCCTCGAAATCTTCGGTGGACAAGCCCAGTGTTTCGAGGAACCGGCCGCGCAAGCGCGGCGCCAGCATTTCGTACTCCTCCACGAGATGCAGGAAATCTTCCTGCGTTCCGGATAACTGCGCTTGCGCGCGGGCGATCACTTCCGCCTCGCTCTGGTCGTGCAGACGACGCAACAGACTGACTGTCGACGGTGCCATGGGGAGTCCTTGATGAGGGTATCGAGAGCAGCGGCACATAAACTCACTGCCTTATTGCGCAACGCTTAAGCGTGTCTCGCCAGTTTGATCGCGCGCTCCGGGCACGCCGTCACGCATAATCCGCACGACCGGCAGGCCATCGCATTGGGTGTATACGCCACCTGCATGCCGTGCACCCTCAGCTTCATGCGATGCATGAAACCAAGATCGCGGTAATCGCTCTCGTCGATGCGCCGGATCTCGAACACGTTTTCCGGGCAGACCGCCAGGCAATCGCCCTTTCCTTCGCAACGCTGCAAATCGACGACGGGCACGATTACGCCCGGGTCCTGTTTGCATGCCCCGGTTGGGTTCTCCACGGTCACATCTCCTTGCTTCGCCTGTCGCGCGATCGATCTTCGTAAAAGAATGGCGACGCGCCAGCGCGTCTTCATGCCTCTGAAGACGTTTCGGCAAGGCAAATATTGTCGAGTGCGGGAGAAAATTTTCGAGCGGCGCGCAATTCGTCTTCGGGGACACGATGACAAGACGATGTCGCGTTGGCGAGGCGAGGCGAGGCGCAGCGCGGCCGGCAAGTCACCGCCCGTGCCGCAGAAAGGCGAGTCCTCGAGCGGCGAGCGCGAACGGCTCGCCGTCATGCGAGAGCGCAGGAAGCCCGGCGCCCTCTGCGCGTGAGGTGCGCGGGCGCGACTACGCTGGCTTGGCGCCCGGCCCTGTCACGCCCAAAGCAGCCGCATTAGCGATCAATGCTGCACGCCCCAGCGGCGCACGGTCAGGCGTTCGAGCGTATCGAACACGAGATGTTCGACCGCGAGACCGATCACGATCACGGCCGCGAGACCCGCGAATACGCGGTCGGTGTAAAGCTCGTTGCGATTCTGGAAGATGTACCAGCCGAGCCCGCCCTGGCCCGCGCTCGCGCCGAACACGAGTTCGGCGGCGATCAGCGTGCGCCACGCGAACGCCCAGCCCACGCGCAGCCCCGCGATGATCGACGGCAGCGCGGCGGGCACGAGGATCAGCGCGACCTGCCGCAAGCCGTTGAGCCCATAGTTGCGGCCCGCCATGCGCAGCGTGGCCGGCACGCCGAGAAAGCCCGTGTACATGTTGAGCGCGAGCGGCCACAGCACCGCGTGCACGAGCACGAACAGCAGACTGCCCGTGCCCAGCCCGAACCACAGCAGCGCGATGGGCAGCAAGGCGATGGAGGGCAGCGGGTTGAACATCGCCGTGAGCATCGAAAGCAGATCGCGGCCCATGCGCGTGGATACGGCGAGCGAGGTCAGCGCGAACGCCAGCACCACGCCGATCGCGTAACCGCGTAGCAGCACCGACATCGAGATCCCGGTTTTCACGAGCAGTTCGCCGCTCACGATGCCCTGAACGAATGCGCGGAGCGTGGCGCCGAAGGTCGGCACCAGCAGATCGTTGGCGACGATACGCGCCGTGATCTCCCAGCCCGCGATCAACACCAGCGCGATCAGCGTGCGGCGCAGCCAGCCCGAGTCGAGCACGCGGCGCGCGAGCGGCAGCGGTGCGGAAATCTCGGCGCGCGCGACGGGTTGCAACGGCCGTTCGTATTCGCCGCGCACGGGCGGCAGCGGCGGCAAGGAGGCGTGGGGCGTACTCATGCGTGAACTTCCTCGGGATTCGTATCGAACAGCAAACGGTGAATGCGCGCGACGCTCTCGCGAAAGTCCACGCCACCCAGGCTCGCATGCGAATAGTCGTGACTGTTCAGCTCCGCGCGCACGCGCCCCGGATGCGGCGACAGCAGCAGAATCCGGTTGCCGATCACGAGGGCTTCCTCGATCGAATGCGTGACGAACAGCAGCGTGAATCGTTCGTCCTCCCAAAGACGCAGCAACTCCTCCTGCATCTTGCGGCGCGTGAGCGCGTCGAGCGCCGCGAACGGTTCGTCCATCAGCAGGACGCGCGGCTGCATCGCCAGTGCGCGGGCAATGGCCACGCGCTGCTTCATGCCGCCCGAAAGCGTGTGCGGATACGCGTTCGCAAACGCCGCGAGCCCGACCTTGTCGAGATAATGCAGGGCACGCTCGCGCGCTTCGGCGCGGCTTACCTTGCGCGCCACGCGCAGCGGAAACGCCACGTTCTCGACCACGGTTTTCCACGGCGGCAACTGATCGAACTCCTGGAACACCACCACGCGATCGGCGCCGGGACCGCTCACGGTTTCGCCCGCCAGCGAGATCGAACCGGCCACCGGCTCGATAAAGCCCGCGATAGCCTTGAGCAAGGTGGATTTGCCGCAACCCGAAGGGCCGAGCAGCACGAAGCGGTCCGCGCCGTAGACATCGAAACTCACGTCTTGCGTGGCGCGCACGATGCGCTCGCGATTGCGGTATTCGAGGCTCACGCGCTCGATGGCGAGCAGGCGTTCGCTGCGCGCCGACGGGGACATCGGCAATTCGGGCGGCAGCGTGCTTTCCGCCGGCACACGGCGCGCGTCCGCGCGTGCGGGAGACGCGGCGGCGGCGTCCGATGCGCCATGCCAGATTCGGGAGGTGGTGACGTTCACGATAGCCTGGTCAGCAGAGAAAACGACAACATACGAGCATTCGCCGCCACGCCCAACCAACGATTCGCCATATTCAAACGAGGCCGGCGCATAAGCGCGAAATACGCCGCTGCGACGCCCAGGAACGCGGCGTCGCGCGCGGCGCTCGGCAACACTCAGCTACCGCCGGAAATAGCCGGATCGTCGAAGAAATAGTCGCGCCACGATTTCGGCTCGTTGCGGATCGCGCCCACGCGATACATGAACTGCGCGAGGCCCAGCGTATTCTGCGGCGCGGTCTGGAAGCGCACCTGCGGATCGCGCAGGATCTTGATCAGCAGATTGCGGTCGATCTTCGAATCGTTCACGCGAATATAGATGTCGGCGGCCTGGTCGGGATGCGCGTCGATGAGTTTCGCGGCGTCCACGAGCGCCGCCACGAATGCGCGGTATGTCCTGGGATTGTCCTGACGAAACTTTTCCGTCGCGTACAGCACGGTGGCCGAACTCGGGCCACCGAGCACGTCGTACGAATTGAGCACGATGTGCGCTTTCGGATTCGCGGCGAGTTCCTGTTGCTGGAACGGCGGATTGCCGAAGTGGCCCGTCACCACGGTGCTATTGGCGATGATCGCCGCGGTGGCGTCGGGGTGCGGGATCGCCTGCGTGAGCGGGTCGAGCTTGTCGAACTGCTTGTCGCCCCACTGCTTGGCCGCCGCGTATTGCAGCACGCGCGATTGCACCGAGACCCCCACGGCCGGCACGGCAATGTGGTCCTTGCTCGTGAGGTCGGCGATAGTCTTGACGTTCGGATTCGTGCTCACGAGGTAATACGGCAGATTGCCGAGCGACGCCACGCCCTTCACGTTCTGCCGCCCGTGCGTGCGGTCCCACACCGTGAGAAGCGGCCCCACGCCCGCCCCGGCGATGTCCACGGCGCCGGACAACAGCGCGTCGTTGACCGCCGCGCCGCCCGACAGGCGCAGCCAGTCCACCTTGATGTCGATGCCTTCCTTGCGGCCTTCCTGCTCGATGAAATGCTGATCGCGCGCGACGTTGAGCATCAGATACACCACACCGAACTGCTCGGCGATACGAATCTGCCCCTCGGCATGCGCCGGCGCCGAAACGCCCAGGCTCGCGCCAGCCAGCAACGCGACGAGCGACGCCGCGCCGGTGCGGCGCAGGGCACGCGTGCGGCGCGTGAACGCCTTGCCAATCTTCTCGATCATCTTCGGGATTTCCTTGTTGTAAGCGTTGTCGTGCAGCGCGCGCTCAATCTACGTGCGCGCGAAACCGCTGACAACGAAGGAAATCCGATACGTTTATCCGCTCGAGTCATAAAGGCGCCGCTACGGCGTACGCGCCCCGAATCAAGCTTCAGGAGCCGGCTCCGCGCCGAACCGCGCCAACACGAACTCGATGAAACTCCGCAATTTCGGCGAGGTCTGTTGCTCGCGCAAATACAGCAGATTCAATTGCCGCTCGGGCGCGGCATGGTCCGGCAGGACTTCCACGAGCCGCTTCGCGCGCAGGTCGTCGTGCACGAGAATCTCCGGCAGCATGGCAATGCCGAGACCGCGCAACACGGCGCGCCGCAACGCTTCGGAGTTGTCGATTTTCAGGCGCCCGTCCACCCGCACGGCCACGCGCCCCGCCTCGCCTTGCAACACCCACTCGGGCTGCGCCGCATACCACTCGGAGCGCGGCGGATACGCGTAAGTCAGGCACTGGTGCGTGACCAGCGCCTCGGGCGTCGCGGGCGTGCCGTGCGCTTTCAGGTACGCACGCGTCGCGCACAGCACGAGCCGATACGGCTTGAGCGGCCGCGCGACGAGATCCGGATTGCCGAGCGTGCCGATGCGGATGGCCGCCTCGAAACCGTCGTTGATGAGATCCGCAACGGCGTCGGTGGCGACGATATCGAGCTTCACCTCGGGATAGCGCTCGCAATAGTCGGCGATGGCGGGAATCAGGCATTCGTTGGTGAACATGACCGGCGCGGTCAAGCGCAGGCGGCCGCGCGGCGTTGCGAGATGGTCGTGCGCGAGCCGCTCGGAATCGTCGATCAAGCCGAGGATCTCGACGCAGCGTTCGTAGTAGGTCTGACCGAACGCGCTGACCTGCTGCTTGCGCGTGGTGCGATGAATGAGCCGCGTGCCGAGCCGTGCTTCCAGGGCTTGCAGGTGCGTGCCGACCATGGTCGGCGACAGGTCGCACGCCACCGCCGCCGCCGTGAGGCTGCCGGTTTCGACCACGCGCACGAACACGGTCATCGCTTTGAGAAGATCCATTCCCCAATAATACCGGGTTCTGTTGTCAGGTGACCGCCGTTTATCAAGCCCGGCTTATGGAATACAGTTCGGGCTTTACCGCCGCTTTACGGCGGCTTCCGCGCATCCCCGCGACACGGCAACTTACGCCCGTCCGGCCCGCGCGCGCCATCCTCCGCACCGACATCATGCGCACACCTGCTCCTGCGCCGCGGCAATCGTCGCGGCTGGCCTTGCTCGCGACGAGTCTCGGCTTCGTCATCATCTGTCTCGACGTGACTGTCGTGAACGTCGCGCTCGCCCGTATTCGCGCGAGCCTCGCGATTGACGCGACCGCGCTCGAATGGGTCGTCAACGCCTACACGCTGGCGTTCGCCTGCCTGCTGCTCACGGCGGGCGCGCTCGCCGACCGCTTCGGCGCGCGGCGCGTGTTCGTCGGCGGCTTCGCGGTGTTCACCTGCGCCTCGATCGGCTGCGGCCTCTCGGGCGGCGCGGCGGTGCTGGTCGCCTCGCGCGTGCTGCAAGGCGTGGGCGCGGCGCTCTGCGTGCCCTCCTCGCTGGCGCTGCTCGGCGCGGCGTTCCCCGAAGCGCACGCGCGCGCGAAGGCCGTCAGCATCTGGGCGGGCACCGCGGCGCTCGCGCTCGGCGCGGGGCCGCTGGTGGGCGGCGTACTGGTCGACCGGTTCGGCTGGCAGTCGATCTTCCTCGTCAACGTGCCGATCGGTATCGCCGGAATCTGGCTCACGCTCGCGCACGCGCCCGACACCGTGCGTCACGCGGCGCGCCGTATCGATCTGGCCGGGCAAGCGCTCGCGGTCGTCACGCTGGCCGCGCTGACCTATGCCGTGATCGAAGGCGGCCGGCTCGGCTGGGCGAGCGCGACCGTCCTGACGAGCCTCGCGGCGGCGCTGGCCGCGGGCGCGCTGTTCATCGCCGTGGAAGCGCGCCACGCGCAGCCGCTGCTGCCGCTCGCGCTGTTTCGCAACGCCGTGCTGAACGTCAGCTCGATCACGGGCCTCACGCTGAACTTCGGCTACTACGGCCTGATGTTCGCGATGAGCCTGTTCTTCCAGACCGCGCGTCACGACACGCCGCTCGAAACCGGCATCGCCTTCCTGCCGATGACCGCCGTCGTGACCGTCGCGAACGTGATCTCGGGCCGCCTCACCGCGCGCTTCGGGCATCGTTTGCCGATGGTGGCCGGCCAGTCGCTCGCGGCGCTCGGTTACCTGGCGCTGGCGTTCATCCACGCGGACAGCAGCGCGCTCGCCATCGGCTTGCCCATGCTCGCGGTGGGCACGGGCGTGGCGCTCGCGGTGCCGTCGATCAATACCGCCGTGCTCGCGCATGTCGAAGCCACGTCCATCGGCATCGCATCCGGCGTGCTCAATACCGCTCGGCAGATCGGCGGCGTAGTGGGCGTGGGCGTGTTCGGCTCGCTCGTGCGCCCCGAGTCCGGCGATCTCGCGGCGGGACTGCACGTGGCCGTGATGCTGGCCTTTGTCATGACGCTCGCGAGCCTCGTGACGATTGGCGTGGGTCTGGCGAAACCGCGCGCGGCCGTCACGAACTGCGCGGGCTAATGGCGGGCGTGCACCACGCTCGCGCCAGGGACGCGCGCGCCGAATCCGTATCGCGTCAGCGGATGCAAGGGTAAGCCCTGAGTCGTGGCGTAGTGAGTGCGCGGTCGATGCGAGGCGACCGTTGTATGGGCGTGACACCGGGTACGCACGCTGTTAAGGCGAACTGAGTTTTTGCCGTTAATCAGCCTGCATTGCTGCCAGGCGGGCAGCCGATCGAGACCCAATACCAACGCGCCGAAACTTCATGCCTCGCACCGATTCCGTCAGCCTCAGGGCTGTCGCCTTTGTCGCCTTCACCTGTCTGTGCCTGATTGCCATGGACGTGTGGGAAGGCTGGCGCGCGCGCGCCGTGCAGCTGAAGGAGGTCGAGGTCGCGGCCTCCAATCTCTCGCGCGCCGCCGCGCAGGATGTGGAGGACACGATCACGCAGAGCGACATGGCGCTGCTCGGTATCGTCGAACGGCTCGAATCCGAAGGCACCGACGCGCTGCCGATGTCGCGCCTGCGCCGCATGATGATCATGCGGGTGGGCCAGCTCAAATACCTCAACGGACTGTTCGCCTACAACGAGCGCGGCGAGTGCATCACGAGTTCGATTCAAACGATCTCGAGCTACCCGAATATTGTCGACCGCGAGTTCTTCACGTTTCACAAGACGCACACGGATCCGGGGCCGCACATCGGCGCACCGGTGCGCAGCCGGATCTCGGGCAAATGGATTCTGCCGATCTCGCGCCGCGTCGATCATGCGGACGGCAGCTTCGCGGGCATCGCTGTCGCCACGATCAACATCGACTATTTCGAGGACTTCTACAGCAGCCTGAACATCGGGCAAGCGGGCGCCATCGCCATGGTGCTCGACAACGGCACGATGATCGTGCGCCGCCCTTACGACGACAGCTTCATCGGCAAGGACGTGCGCAAGAGCACGCTCTACCAGACCTATCGCGCGCATGGCCCGGACGGCGTTTACACGAGTCCGTCCACGCAGGACGGCGTCGTGCGCATCTTCAGCTACCGGCGCGTCGATCAATATCCGCTCTTCGTCGCGGCCGCATTGTCGAAGGACGAATCGCTCAGCCAATGGTGGCGCGAGACGCTGGTTCACTCGGCGGGCGTGGGTTTGCTGGTGGCGGCGATCGGCTTCTTCGGGCTGCGGCTCACGATGCAGATTCGCCTGCGCGCGCACGCCGAAACCGAACTGATCGCGACCCAGCAGGCGCTCACGAACGCCAACAAGACGCTGCAACGGCTCGCCATGCAGGACGGTCTCACGGGTCTCGCGAACCGGCGCCAGTTCGACATGACGCTCGACGAAGAATTTGCGCGCGCCGCACGCCTGCACAGCGCGCTCGCGGTCATCATGATCGACGTCGATTACTTCAAGCAGTACAACGACCTTTATGGCCACGTGGCCGGCGACGACTGTCTGCGCGCGATCAGCCACGCGATCCAGAACCTGATGAGCGTGCACGGCGGCTGCGTGGTCGCGCGTTACGGCGGCGAGGAACTGGCCATCGTGCTCTCGGGTAAGGACGCGCTCGACCCGCTAGCGGTTGCCGAGCGCATTGGCCGCGCGGTGGCCAATCTGCATATCACGCACGCGGGCAGCGTGCGCGGCTTCGTTACGGTCAGCGCGGGCGTGGCGTCGCTCACGCCCGCGTGCCGCCAGCCCTCGGACCTCGTGCAACTGGCCGACAAAGGGCTGTACGCCGCGAAGGCCACGGGCCGCAACCGGGCGCTGTACGGGCGGCAGCCGGGCGAGCCGTGCCCGCATTGACGCAGGCCGCGCGGCACGGGCGCGGCAACGCCTGCACAAGGCGGCAATCGCGCGCCGGGCCGCGTTACGCCAGGTCGCCTGCGCGCAGGACGATGCGCTCGCCCCGATAGTCCAGTTCGACCGACTCGACGGCTTTGGCGATGGTCTGGCGGCCCAGACCGAATGCGAGCGTCAATTTTTGCGCGCTGCCGTCGGCCGCGCCGAGCTGATTCTTGGCAACGTCGCCGGGAATTTCGAATGCCCGATAGCCCCAGCCGAATTCATAGGCGGAGAACCACAGCGAATCCGCACGCACGAGCGGTTGAGTAAGTTTGACCGAAATAACATCCATAAAAACCCCTGGCAAATGACGTCTTGGGATTTTGCCAGCCCGATTTCAATGCCGGGTGATTGAAATCGTTTTCACTTCGAAGTTTTTATTTCTGGCGTTGCGAATCAACCTTCGCAATGGTTCCGCGCATTCCCGCGCATAGGAACAAAGATAATTAAAAGGCATGCCGCCGATGAACGGTGACGTTGCGGATCACGCGGAAGGTCATGCATCGCTCGCTGCGGAAGCGCTGGCTTTAAAAGCGCGTTTGCTGGCGTATTCCCTGGACGGCCGCCATTCGCGAATACGAGCGTCAAACGCTCTTTACATCCCGCATTAGCACTCGCGAAGCCTCACTTTCGCCACCTCATTTCGACAGATACCAAAGCGCGTCGGTATTCACATTGCTGCGGTTCGCGTTCTCCGCTGGTGCCGGGGCCGGTGCCGCGACCGTGGGGATCGGCGTGACTTGCGCCGTTGGCTCAGTCTGCGTTGCGTCCGATTGAACGTCGCCCGCCGACGTGCCCGAAGCGCCCGACTTCACGGAAACATACCAAAGCGCCCCGCTCGCGGCTGACGTGGCTTTGCGCTCGCCCGCTGGCGACGCGGCCACCGTCGCACCCGTTGGCGCTTTCGCCGCCTGCGTGGTCACGCCGCCAGCCGGCAGCGGCGCTTCGTGCGCCGTGCGCCGCGCCTTTGCCTCCGCATCGCCCAACTGAAACACCAGCGTGTCCGCAGGCGCGGAGATGACCGCATAAGGCGGCTGCGCTTCCCATTGCAGAATCACGCGGCCGCGCGGCGTCTCCGAGAAAATCGCCGGCACTTTTTTCAGGTCGCCGAATTGCACATAAATTTTGCTGCCGTCGTCGAAGACCTGCACCGGACGCGCAGCCGCCACGCCCTCGATGGTCCAGTCGAAATGGAACGTACCCGGCGTGGCGGCGGCACTTGCCGCGCCCGGCTTCGCCATCAACGCGGCCGGGGCGGACGGCGTAGTCGCCGCATGCGGCGCCAGTTTCACCTGATTGACCGCGAGGCTGGCAAACGGGTTGTACGTTTGGGGCGGCATGTACGACGGCGGAAGAATAGGCATGGGTGAATCCGGTGTATTGACGATAGACTGGGCCGCGTCATAAACCTTGTGTGCATACGCGAGCCGTTTGTCGGGCGACGAGGCGTTATACGCGCCGATAGCGATCCACGTTGGCCCGAATTGCCGGATATTCTCGGAAAGAATCCACGCGCCCACATAGGCGTTCGTGCAGGGATCGAACAGGCTTTGTTTCGTAATGCCTTCCTGCGAAAGCCGCGGCAGCCACGAACTGTTTATCTGCATCAGGCCGATATCGAACGAGCCGTCGGTATTCGGATTGATCACGTTCGTGCGTGTGCCCGATTCCACCTGGGCAATGGCCCGCATGAGTCCCACGTTGACGTGATGAAACGCCGCCGCGTCGTCGATGCAATCGGCTTGCGCCGCGCCATGGGTGGCAATCAGCGCAATACCCACGCGAACCACGCCAAACACGCCAAACACGCCCAATCGCGCGGATCGAACCCATCGAATTCCGCGCATTAAGCGAATTGCATCATTCCCCGCCCGTTCCCCGAACTGCATGATCGTTATTCTCGCGATAATCCCGGCTTGATTACGGCGATTTTAACCGGCATAACGCCGCTTTGCGCCCGGCGAGTCGCTTTCGTCTTTTAGCGCGTTAATCGCGGCGCCATGCGGGCCCATTATGGCCGGTTGCGCCCCGGCATCCGCAGCGCGGTCCAGACCGCACGCAACCGGCGCGCGCGATCTTCCAGCAGATACCACGCGATCCACGCGAACACGCCCGAGGTCACACCGGTCAGCACGTGCTCCACGACCGGATGCGCGTAGCCGCTGCGATGCGAGATGAAATCGCCGAGGCAGGTGAGCACGCCGACCATCAACGCATTGCCCGTGCGCTCGCGAAACAGGCGCGCCGCGGGCGTGAACGTGAGGAGCAGCGCTAGCACGCTCGTGAAGAGGCCGGTGCGAATGGCGATGATCCAGTGCGCCGCGCTCATCACGTTGGCCCAGCTTCCGAGCATGCAGGTCATGCACGCACAAGTGGGTTGCCAGAAGCGCTGCACGACAATGCGCAAGCGTAGCGGTAAGTTCAAGATCCCCTCCTGCCATGACACGCGATTCGTCTCGCGCGTCATTCGTGAAGTGCTTGCTGATGGAAGCCGCCACGGCGACCGGCGTGACGCGAGCATGTCGCATCGTAAGCCAATTGGCCGCGGCCGGGTGGACGCCGGCGGCGATAAACGCCCTGCCAAAAAACACCGAAAAAATTTTCGCGCCGCTGTAACCGCTGCGCCTTG
Source organism: Paraburkholderia acidisoli (assembly GCF_009789675.1). Taxonomy (NCBI): domain Bacteria; kingdom Pseudomonadati; phylum Pseudomonadota; class Betaproteobacteria; order Burkholderiales; family Burkholderiaceae; genus Paraburkholderia; species Paraburkholderia acidisoli. The sequence continues at coordinate 939,798 of NZ_CP046916.1, forward strand.
CGCGCCGAATTAACCGGTGTACCTGCTGCGGGTACCGTCCACTCAACTACCGGAGAAAGTCCATGTCGTCGAAAACCACCGTCACGTCCGCCCTGCTCGCAAGCGCCGTCGCCAGCCTGCTCGCTTCCGTCGCGCACGCCGCGCCGCTGACCCAGGCCGAAGCGAGCGCCGCCGTCGCCGCGCACAAGGAAAAATGCTATGGCGTGGCCCTCAAAGGCCAGAACGATTGCGCCGCCGGCCCCGGCACGACCTGCCAGGGGACGTCGCAAGTCGACTTCCAGGGGAATTCGTGGAAGTTCGTGCAAGGCGGCACGTGCACCGGCATTCAGGTGCCGGGCGGCGGCCACGGCTCGCTCATGCCGATGAAGTCCTGATCCGCAACCTTGCCCGGAGGACCGGAGCGGCGCCGCGCGCGCCGTTCCGCTTCAGCGATGAAGAATCGATCCCTCAACGTTGGTGTGAGCTTCAAGCCCGATCACCTCGCCGCGATCCAGGCGCATGCGCCGCGCGAG